>JABDND010000172.1 GCA_013001145.1 Croceitalea sp.
AAAGAGGCGATGGAACCCTTTGTTGATGTACCTATTTTGTTCATCTCTGTACTTAATAAACAACGCATATTCAAGGCTATTGAAACGGCTGTTGAGGTATATAAGAACCGATCAAAGAAAATAGTGACACGTAAGTTGAACGATATCATGTTGCCCATCATTGAGAATTATCCACCGCCAGCCTATAAAGGCAAGTTTGTAAAAATCAAGTTCTGTACGCAATTGCCAACCCCTTATCCGCAATTTGCCTTCTTTTGCAATCTGCCGCAGTATGTGCGGGAACCGTATAAACGTTATTTGGAAAATAAATTGAGAGAAAAATTTGATTTCACCGGCGTGCCGATCACCATTTTTATGAGAAAAAAATAAAGCTGCTTTTAATCTAGGATGATTTGAAAGCCAAAGGTTTTTTCCTGTACTTGCCCATTGATTGTCAACTGTTCCAGTCTTGCAATTCCACCACAACAGCCACCGGAAGGTGAATTTTTGATATTTACCTTAAGAGGGATTGAAGCGTCGGTCGAAAAATTAAGGATATATTCAAAAGTGCCTGGGCCCCAACCGTTATTTTCAAGTACCAAAATAGAACTGGGCTCATCCGAATTTGCCAGACTTAAGGTAATGCCTTCAATATTTTCACCATCAATGGTAACATCAGCCAACGTGTATGTATCGTTCAAAAATACATTTTCATTGTCCTTGATTACTTCAAACCCCAAGATTGGTGGTCCCTCACATAATACCGCGGCGCAATCATCTTCAGGACAGCATGTTGCACATAAAAGAATGGATCCTAACAGAACATATTTTAAAAACATATACTTTCTTTTTAAGAGTTCCGGGAAGCAAAAGGTTGCGTTATGTGGTTAATTTACCATCCGCCTGAGGCGCCTCCGCCTCCAAAACCTCCGCCTCCAAAACCTCCACCAAAGCCGCCGCCACCAAAACCACCACTGCCAAAGCCACCCCCTGAAGAACCACGATAGCCTCCACGGCCCATATTACTCAAGATGATAATATCCCAAAGGTCCAATCCAGGACCCTTACGACCGCCACGATTGTTTTTGCCGCCACCACGACCTCTTCTACTGGCCAATATGATAATGATAATCAAGAAAATAATAAATGGAATCAGCGATTTAAATGGAAATTCTTGGTTATTGCCAAAGGTTCTTTCTTCTTTAAACTCTCCTGTCAAGACTTTGAAAATAGCATCGGCCCCTTGATCAAGACCACTATAATAAGCACCCTGCTTAAATTCAGGAATAATGACCGTTTCAATAATACGTTTGCTCATGGCATCGGTCAAAGAGCCTTCTACCCCGTAACCCGTATTAATGGCAATTCTTCGGTCATCTTTTGCCAATAATATCAATACCCCATTATCTTCATCCGCCTGTCCTATGCCCCATTTTTGGCCCCATTGTGCTCCTAAATAATTGATGTTTTCACCTTCAGTGGAACTGATTATGGCCAATACAATTTGTGTGGAAGTACTATCGGCGTAACCAATTAATTTTTGTTCAAGATTGTCTTTTTGCGATTCGGACAGGAGATTCACATAATCATAAACGCTGGTTTGGTTTTTGGGTTTTTCGGGTATGGTGAACTGTGCCCATGATAGCGCAGCACATAAAAAAGCAATTAAAAAACTAGCCTTTTGATATTGCATCACTCAGTTCGTTATTATCATTGTGGTGCCAGGGAAAATGGGCTTCCAGCTCTTTGCCGGCTTTTAATACACCCTCGATGATACCTTGTTTAAAGTGTCCTTTTTTGAAGTGCATGGAAATGGTTTCTTTGGTCGTATCCCAAAATCCATTGGGCACGGCCTTATATATGCCACGATCACCGTAGATGACAAATTTTTTGTCCCTTACCGCAACATACAACAATACGCCGTTCTCGTCCTTAGTATTGTCCATTTTTAAAAAATGAAAGATTTGCTGGGCACGACTAAAATGGTCGATTGTAGTGGTAGCTTCGATATGCACACGAATTTCACCAGAGGTATTTTTTTCGGCTTCAAGTATGGCGGCAACGATTTCCTGCTCTTCTTCGGCAGTTAAAAAATCTTCAACTTGTGACATGTTAATCGAAGTTGAATTCTACATCCGGGGCATTCTCGGAGCCTGCTTCAGCATTGAAATAGGCCAATTCGTCAAAGTTTAGGATCCCTGCCAAAATGGAGTTGGGGAATTTTTTAATATGAAGGTTATAAGGTTCAACAGTTTCATTAAATCGATCACGAGCCACATTGATACGATTTTCAGTTCCTTCCAACTGTGATTGAAGTTCCAAAAAGTTTTGGTTGGCCTTTAAATCGGGGTAGCGTTCCACGGTCACTAAAAGTCTGCTCAATGCACTGCTTAATCCACTTTGTGCTTGATTGAACTGTGAAAGCTGCTCCGGTGTAATATTTGCTGGGTCAATACTAATTGAAGTAGCTTTGGCCCTCGCTTCAATAACATCGGTCAAAGTACCTCGTTCAAAATCAGCAGCTCCTTGTACGGTTTTGACCAAATTGCCAATAAGGTCATTTCTTCGTTGATACGAACTTTCAACATTAGCCCAGGTCTTTGTGGAAGTTTCCTTTAAACTGATTGCCGTATTGTTAAAGCTTACTCCCCATTGGTACAGTCCAAATACTATGACCAAAATAATAATCACAGGAATTAACCATTTTTTCATTTTAATGTGTTTTAGTGTTTATTTATAGTTGTTCTTTAATTTTTAAGAGCTCTGCCTTTACTTTTTGGAGTTTGTCGATAACATCAAAATTGGAAAGGGTCTTGTGTTTTTCTTCTTTTAAATGGATTTTGGCGCCTTCTAGGGTAAATCCACGTTCTTTTACCAAATGGTAGATCAACTGCAAATTTTTAATGTCTTGGGGAGTGAATTTGCGGTTGCCCTTGGCATTCTTTTTGGGTTGGAGTACATCAAACTCTTTTTCCCAAAAACGAATTAGCGAAGTGTTCACATTGAAGGCCTTGGCTACTTCGCCAATTCCGTAATATCTTTTTTCTGGTAGCTCTATGTGCATTAGTCAAGGGATTGATTCTCTTGTGAGGCATATTTGAGCATGTTGGCAAATTCTTCAGCCGTTAAACTGCCGTAGTAAAAGTTTATCGGGTTAATGCGTTCATCATCCTTAAATACCTCATAATGTAAATGAGGGGCTTCCGATCGCCCGGTGTTGCCTACAAAACCTATTAGGTCACCGCGTTTTACTTTTTGGCCAACTGTCACGTTGTATTTGCTCAAATGCGCGTAAAGGGTCAAATAACCGTATCCATGGTCAATACGAATGTGCTTGCCATAGCCGGAAGATCTATTGTCTGCTCTGGTCACTTTGCCATCTCCGGTAGCGTAAATAGGGACACCCCTTGGTGCAGTAAAATCCATGCCCCAATGTTTTTTTCGCGCTTTGGTAAAAGGATCGGTACGCCAACCAAAACCAGATGCCATACGTGTTAAATCTTCATTCTTTACAGGTTGAATGGCTGGAATAGCCGCAAGTAATTTTTCTTTTTCTTCGGCCAATTTTGCAATCTCATCCAATGATTTTGATTGTATGACCATTTGTTTTTGAATGATATCCAAGCGCTGGGTTGCTCCGATTATGATTTCCGAATTGTTGAACCCTTCCAATGATTTATAGCGATTGACCCCGCCAAAACCAGCTCTGCGCTGTTCCTCCGGGATGGGATTGGCTTCAAAATACAGTCGATAAATGTTGTTGTCACGGTCTTCGATATTGGCCAATACCTGCTCCATCTGTTCCATTTTCTTTCCCAATATCTCAAATTGTAGTTCGTAATTCAATACCTCGCGTTGCAAAGAAAGTTCCCTTGGTGTATTGACCAAATTGGTATTCAACAAAAATATTAAACCTAAAAACCCAAAGAGGGCAGCTCCTAAGACAAATAAGAAAACGTTCCTGTATTTTTTGGTTTTTTTTGGTTCGATCTTTCGGTATGAAAGCGTATCAGGATCGTAATAGTATTTTACTTTAGACATGAAGTGAATTTATCCTATTTTTGGTCAATCATTTTTAGGTAACAAACAAATATAAAAATTGTTTTGTTCATTCTGTTAAAATTAATTAAAGCTTAACTCCCAAGATGACGTCTCAACAGGTTAGAGAACAGTTTTTAAACTTTTTTAAATCGAAACAACATAAGATTGTTCCATCGGCACCCATGGTGATGAAAGATGACCCCACACTCTTATTTACCAATGCGGGGATGAATCAGTTTAAGGAGTTCTTTTTGGGCAATTCTGTTCCGTCCTCTAAAAGAGTGACAGACACGCAAAAGTGTTTAAGGGTAAGTGGTAAGCACAATGATTTGGAAGAAGTAGGTAAAGACACCTATCACCATACCATGTTTGAAATGTTGGGCAATTGGAGTTTTGGTGACTATTTTAAAAAGGAAGCCATTCAATGGGCATGGGAATTATTGACCAAAGAGTTTAAAATTGACCCAGAAAGCTTGTATGTATCTGTTTTTGAAGGTAGTAATGATGACGACAAATTGGCCATGGATCAAGAGGCCTTTGATTTGTGGAGCGCAATAGTGCCCAAAGACCGAATCATCATGGGCAATAAAAAAGATAATTTTTGGGAAATGGGCGATCAAGGTCCATGCGGGCCCTGTTCAGAAATTCATGTGGATATTCGTTCAAAAGAAGAAAAGAAAAAAGTTTCTGGTGCCAAATTGGTCAACCAAGACCATCCTCAAGTGGTTGAAATTTGGAATTTGGTTTTCATGCAATATAACCGCAAGGCTAATGGCGAACTTGAAAGTTTGCCAGAAAAGCACGTTGATACAGGAATGGGCTTTGAACGATTGTGTATGGTTTTACAAGGGGTCAAATCAAATTATGATACCGATGTTTTTACACCACTTCTTCGTGAAATTGAGATAATCACCAGTCATAAATACGGTAGGGACGAAGAAAAAGATATTGCGATACGGGTGATCGCCGACCACATTAGAGCAGTGGCATTCGCTATTGCCGATGGGCAACTGCCCAGTAATACCGGTGCCGGATATGTAATTCGGCGTATTTTAAGGCGAGCCATACGCTATGGGTTTACTTTTTTGAATACCAAAGAACCCTTCATCTATAGATTGGTCAAAGTTTTGGGTGATACCATGGGCAAAGCTTTTCCCGAACTTAAAGAACAGTATCAGCTTATAGAAAATGTAATCAAGGAAGAAGAGAACTCTTTTCTGAGCACCCTGGAACAGGGATTAGTTTTGTTGGATTCTGTTATCAAATCGTCCAAGGAGAAAGCCATTGATGGTAAAAAGGCTTTTGAATTATACGATACTTTCGGATTTCCAATTGATTTGACCGCATTGATTTTGGAAGAAAAGGGGTATCAATTGGATGTAGTAGGGTTTGAAAAAGCACTCAAAGCACAGAAAGAGCGTTCACGGGCAGCTTCTGAGGTTTCGAAAGATGATTGGACGGTGCTTTTAGAAGATGCCACACAAGAATTTGTGGGTTATGACCATCTGGAAGCGGAGGTCAAAATTGTGAAATATAGAAAGGTCAAAAGCAAAAAAGAAGGCGATCATTATCAATTAGTCTTCAATTTGACCCCATTCTATGCCGAAGGTGGTGGCCAAGTCGGCGACAAAGGATATTTAGAGGCGAGTAACGGTGATGTTATCTATGTAACTGATACCAAAAGAGAGAATAACGAAATTGTGCATTTTACACAAAACCTGCCAAAAGCAATCAATGGTAAGTTCAAGGCCGTCGTAGATCAAAAGCAAAGACAAAGAACAGCCTGCAACCATACTGCGACACACTTATTGCACCAAGCGTTGCGCGAAGTATTGGGCAATCATGTTGAGCAAAAAGGTTCGGCAGTACACTCAAAGTACCTTCGGTTTGATTTTTCTCATTTTGGAAAAATGACAAATAAGGAATTACAGGAGGTCGAAAATTTTGTCAATGCAAGAATAGAAGGTCAATTGGATTTTGAAGAGCATAGAAACATGCCCTTAAAAGAGGCCCTGGAGCAAGGTGCCATGGCGCTATTTGGTGAAAAATACGGTGATGCCGTGCGCACTGTGCGCTTTGGACAATCCATAGAATTATGCGGGGGCACCCATGTCAAGAACACAAGTGAGATATGGCATTTTAAGATTATCTCTGAAGGCGCTGTAGCTGCGGGCATAAGAAGAATCGAGGCCATTACTTCTGATGCGGTTAAAAATTTCTATACCGAAAGCAATAAGGATTTAACTGAAATAAAAGACATGCTCAATAATACAGCTGAGCCTGTTAAAGCCGTAGCTGCCCTGCAAGATGAAAACCTCCAATTAAAGAAGCAGATTGATAATTTGTTAAAAGACAAGGCCAAGGAGCTGAAATCACAATTACTTAAAGAATTGACCGATGTCAATGGCATAAAATTCCTATCCAAAAAGGTCGACTTGGATGCCTCCGGCATCAAAGACTTAAGTTTTGAAATGGGAAAGGCCAAGCCAAATCTATTCCTGCTTTTGGCCTCAGAAATTGATGGAAAGGCCCTATTGTCCTGCTATATTTCTAAAGAGCTGGCTTTTGAACGCAATTTGAATGCCGGTTCCATTGTTCGTGAATTAGGTAAATATATTCAAGGTGGTGGTGGTGGGCAACCCTTTTTCGCTACAGCTGGCGGCAAAAATCCTGCAGGTTTGGATGAGGCGATGTTGAAGGTGGAAGATTTTCTAAAATGATAAGATAAATATCATTCTCTTCTAAGCTCTGTAGTTAGGGGCAGTACCCATGTTGGTTTTTTCCAGATTGGATATGGCACACTGGTAAGATCTATCTTTGCATCTATGAACTGTTGGTATTTGCGTCCATTCAATTTTGCCCGTATATCAGCGTAGACCTCGACTTGAATTCCTTTTTTGGTGTAAGATTCTTTCAATTTGTGTGCAAACATCCAAATTAAGGTTGGTCTTGCAAGCACTTTGTTCCGCTGCCAGCGTTCCAAATAGTTCTTTGGATCAATTTCGATTTCAAAGGCACCTTCTTTTTCAATGATTGTAAACGTGCCCCTAGCAGATTTAGTCCTTAACTTCATGTGCCAAGCATATTTATGGCCCATTTCTGTCCAGTTCACATTTCCAGGGTAAATCCAATGTCTAAATGGCAATAATATCATAATTGATACCCAGGTAATTAAAGCTACTTTGACTAATTTTTGCTTTTGGGTTAGCTCTTCTATCAAGTTGTTTTGAGTTGGGGTTGGTAAGAACAATGGATTGTGTGAAAATGCTGCAATTATATATCTTGGCCAGCTAGGTTGAAAGAAAATTAAAGTGGCAAAAATCATGAACCACGGAAAAATACCGATCGTGAACATTTGTGAATTCATGATATGGAAAATAAATGCCACAAAAAATGCCCATATCCTGGTCTTTTTAAATAATAGGAGAGGTACAATCAAAAGGTCTAATAATAAACCCGAGTACGATAGTAAAATTATCATCCAATACTCCGTGAAATATTCACCTATCAAAGGAACGTCTGTTTCTTTGGCTAACCATAATTGGAGTGGTTGACCCCTTAACCAATCTTGGTTTATTTTGGCAACTCCACCAAAAAAATAAGGGATAGCTATCATAAATCTGAGCAACCAAAGCGACCATAAAGGCTGAGTATTAGATTTGATATTTCTGAATATTTTAGAATCAAGCGAAAAATTTCGATTAGCAGGTAAAAAAATCAAAACAAAACTTAAGAGTATAATTAAATAAAAATGGTTCAAATACCTGGTTTGTTCCAGCAAGTAAACATAGCTGAAACTAAGAAAAAACAGAACCATACTTGTTCTATAGAACAATCCAAGGGCTATAAAAATGGATAAAACTCCTAAGAAAATAAATAAATAATACATTCCATCGCCAGGTAAGGGATGCAAGAAATCAAAAGGCCAGAATGAAAAATTCATTAAAGGCTTCATCCAGTATGATGAAATCCAATCGTGATCAAAATATCTGAATACTTCAATAAGCATAATAATGCCAAATGAAATTCTAAAAACGCTCAAACTGGCAATGTCCACTTCATTGAACATATTGCGACCCTTATTCTTAATTAGGAAGCTCAGATTTTGTGAATTTTTTGTTCCATTCATTAGAAATATGACCTTTAAGATTAAATGATAAACATATTGAATGTATGCTTCAAAAAAATATCGATAATAAGCTCAATTAAACTATTAATCAATTGAAAATTATTAATCTTATCTTTTATTCTAACTAGATTTTACATCTAATATTAAAATTTTTATGAAAAAGGTAATTGCTGGTGCCATAATCGCTCTGGCTTTTGTATTCATCTACAAATCGTGCAGTTTACATGAAGAAGATGAACAAAAGCTCAGGGAACAGTCTGTTTTGATTCAAGAACAAATCAGCAATGTTTCAAAATTGGTGGTCATCGAGGGGCATTATGCTGAAGTTTATAATTATGCCGATTCAAAGCAGCTGTTCGGTTCACTTATTACAGCAGATAAAAAAGCCTTGGTTGTTGTTAATGCCGAAGTAACCGTCAGTTATGATCTGAGCCAATTGGATTATGAATTGGACATCGAGGCCAAAACTGTGCGATTGAGAAATATTCCTGATCCGCTGATCAATATAAATCCGGACTTGGAATATTACGATGTCACGGCTGATTACTTTAATCCCTTTAATGCAGATGATTACAATAATATTAAGCGAAAGGTAGGTGATGAATTGCTGAACAAGGTAAAGAACTCGACGATGTTGGACAATGCAGAAAACAGATTGTTGAGCGAACTTTCAAAATTACTACTGTTGACCAACGCCATGGATTGGACCTTGGAATATCGACAAGAAGCAATACAAGATACCAATAGGCTCGAAATATTGTTGGATTGACCAGAAAAATATCAATGTGTCTTGTCTGCCATTTCTTTATCTACCAACTCAAGACCATCATCTATAAGCTGTCCCAGCTTGGGTTGTGATAATTTCATTTGATTCAAATGGGCTATAATGGCCTCGGCCAATTCTTGTCTATTGCTCTTTTTTGCGAGCTCATAAATCTCCACAGATAATAGCCAGTCATTGGGGTAATTCGTTTTTAATTCTTCAAAGACCTTGGCTCGTGAGATAGTGGTGTCAACATTATCTCTATGGTCCCTGATTCGCTGATAGAGGGTTTCTAAGCGCAATCGCTTTTTACTTTTAGGCTTTTTAATGGTTGTATTGCTGATTTTGTGGGTTACCAAATCAAAACTGCTTACATCGGCTGGTCCATGAAATGCCGATATCACACTTTCACCCACGGCCATACTATAAGTATCTTGTTTGGATTCAAATATGACTTCTTGTTTATGGGTTACTAAACAGTTCTCGAAAGTGATTAAGACGATTTTACCTTGAAAATTCCGAGTACCTGTGATAATCTTGCCTGATAACTTTATATCTCCTTCAAATTCAAGCGTTATATGTTCACCCTCAAAAATATTGTAGGCTTTTAAATCGCGTGGCCCCATATCTTCAATGGCCAAATTGATACCCTTTAATTTGCCAATGGGCGTGCCAAAGCCTTGGGTATGTTTTTCTATCCCGTGGCCAATAAGTTCCTTCTCATGATAAGCTAGGGCAGTAGGTCCCATGGTCTGAATATAGACCGGGGAATCATTATGTTCTATGACTTTATTGAAATTACCTGAAATCTGAAGGCCCGTACTCAGTTCAATTGTGCCCAATTCTTTTGAATCGATTAGTTTTTGTACCCCAGAAAGGCCACCTTTACGCTGGGCCATCGTATTTGCAAAGTCTTCAAGTACTTGGCTCAGATGCGCAAAATCTGGGGTGACGAATAATTGTGGCTGAGGTTTTGTGATATCAAATTCCGTAGTGGCGGCCTCAATGCCATAAGGTATTTTCTTCACTTGGTCAGTCATGCACCATGCACTTTCGCCTATAGATGACAACAGTCCGGCACCATAAATTTTTGGATTATTGACCGAGCCTATTAACCCATATTCCACTGTCCACCAATGCAAGTTGCGGATAAGGGCCATTTCACTTGGCTCACCCATGTTGGACTGTAAATTTTCAATATGTTTTTCTGCTTCTTCAATTTCGTGAATGGGTGTGCCTTCGGCTTCTTTGATAATGGATAAATGACGTACCGCTTCATAAAGCTCATAATCTTTGGCACTTGAGATGGCTTTGCAACCAATTTCTCCAAACCTGCGCAAGTATTCAGCATATTCAGGATTTGCGATTATTGGTGCGTGACCCGCTCCCTCGTGTATAATGTCAGGGGCAGGAGTATATTCAATATTCTCCAATTTACGGATGTCAGACGCAATGACCAGCACATTATATGCTTGAAACTCCATAAATGCTGCGGGTGGTATAAAGCCGTCAACAGCCACTGCGGCCCAACCAATTTCTTTTAATATGCGGTTCATGCCATACATATTTGGAATTTGGTCTATGGAGATACCGGTTTTTTGTAATCCTTCAACGTATGATTTATGGGCGACCTTACTTAGGTAATCAAAATTTTTACGCATTACATAACGCCATACTGCCTGATCAATCGCTGAATAATCTTCATAATTCTGGGGTTTGATAAACTGTTTTAAATGTTTTGGCAGTTTATCAAGAATAGGATTGCTTTCGTATAAGGGTTTATCCATGCGTTACGACATTAAAAGGCGACCCTCTGGGTCATATAAATTTTTCATAGAAAATGCTGTGGGGGAATCTCCAACTTGCTCCAATTGGTCTAATTTGTCTTTTGCCATTTGCAATGTAGGAATTTGGCCTTTGGGCAACCACCACATTACAAATTGGGAAGGTCCCTTCAAATCAAACCATTTTTTCTTGTTGCGCAAAAAATAACTATGCACCGTTCCATATACAAATGCTCTAAATGATTCTAAATCAATCCAAACACTAATATTGATGGCTAGCATTTGATCTTTAAAGGGTGACTCAATATAAGAGGCCGAACGCCCTTGATCATCTTTTAGGCGCCAAACGAAACCTTGGCTCTCTTCAGCAAATGTATTGACCGGTTCCAGAAAATCTACGAATTCTTTCATTGAAGGGTCATCCAAAGGTGCATTGAACCTAGATATATTAGCTTGTGCAAGATGAAACTCCATTAAATATATTTCCTATAAAGATAAAAAAACTAGAGGCGTATCTTGAAGTTGTAATAAGGGATTTACAGCGATTTGCTTTTATGTAGCATAGCAGAACAGATGGGGTGAAGCCTCTAATCCATTTTGCCACTACAATAAACACTTTTAAAATGGCCTAAAAAGCTTCACCCGTTTCTGAATAATTTTTTAATTGGTGGCCACGACTTTATTTGGGGGATAAGCTTCTAATATTTCGGAAACGAACAGTCTTATTCGTTCTTCTTTCTTGTCAATATTGTTAGTGTTGTTAAGGCTGCCAACTCCGCGGCCTTGCCATACCAATTCTTTGTTCTTAGCATCAATCAAGTCAATGTAAAGGGATCCCTCGGTGCGTGTTGAGACATTTGGTCCAAAACCTCCGCCCCAGCCCCAACCAGGACCCCAAAGCCAAGGGTTATATCCAAGACCCCAGCCTCCCCAGCCAAAGCCTCCCCAACCCCAACCAAAGTTGTTGTTGTAAACATCTACCTGCTCACGTTCTTTGGTAAATATACTCACCAATAAATCAGGTTGTTCTGATTTAGAAAAACCACGCGAGTTCATTTCAGCCTCAATAGCTTTTAAAATGCGTTTTTTGTCCAAGTCAGATATTTGGGCCTTGTCAATACCTGTTTTATAAAAAGCGTAGGTTTGATAAGTGTCAAAGTTAGCCTCACGATCATAATCCGCCACTACACGAACTGAAACACAAGAACTGAAAAACAAAAGGATAATTAAGGGAAGAGCGAGCAAGTGAATTTTTTTCATAGCAATATATTTTGAGTCAAATGACTGTTTATACATACCCAAACAACATCAAAAATGATGCCGAATTGTTAATTGGTTGGTTTGGTATTGGTTTTTTGATTATAACCGTAAGGACAATGGCGACAGCCACTTTCACAACAATATCCTCTTTTTAAATGATACTTTTCAGTAAACACTTTGTACCCTTCTGGCGAAAGATAAAAATCATCATTGTCTAAAGGTATTAAATTCATCATAATGAGATTCCGGCGTCGATGCTAAAATTATGAATATTAAACAGCATGCACATTTTCAACAGGGTAATTAACTGTTTATTAAGTCTTTTGTTCAAAACTGATGGAAAACAATTTTAGCGCGGCCATTTTTTTAATAGTCTATATTTTATTTTTGAAATCAACCTTAATACTAAATAATCAACGAATCACACCCCTATGATATTGGTGTTCAAGCACTTTTTTCGTAAAAACTATGTAGGTCTTACCCTATGGCCCTTTATTATAGTCAAAGAGGATGATTATAAAAAAGATGCCATCTTGATCAATCATGAACGCATTCATCTGAAGCAGCAATTGGAATTATTGATTATTCCCTTTTATGTATTATATATTTGCGAGTGGTTGTTTAGAACCTTATGGTATTTGGATAGTTACAAGGCTTATCAAAATATTTCATTTGAGCGCGAAGCGTATGCACATGAAACAGATTTGGAGTATACCAAAAACCGCCGACCGTTTCAGTTTACGCAATATTTCATTAGAAAATAAGTCTTGCCCAGCCCCAATCAATCCATTGATTTGCCGCTACTAAAAGAAAAGGGCATTGTGCTGCACATCAAGCGCGAGGATACACTGCATCCATACATTTCAGGCAATAAATACCGTAAGCTTAAATACAACATTTTAGAGGCCCTTAAATTGGGTCATCATACCATGTTGACATTTGGTGGCGCCTATTCCAACCATATTGCGGCCACAGCATATGCTTGCAAGGAGGCTGGGTTGAAATCTATTGGCATTATTCGTGGAGAAGAATTATTGGATAAATGGCAGGAGAACCCAACACTTGCTAAAGCCAAAGAAAATGGTATGCAGTTCCTTTTTATTAACCGCGAGCAGTATAGATTAAGAAACACAGCACCATTTTTAAAGCAATTGGAAAAGCAATTTGGAAAAACTTTTGTTCTGCCAGAGGGTGGCACAAATGAGCTGGCCATAAAAGGCTGTGAAGAAATTTTGAACTCCGATGATGAAAAGTTTGACTTGATAGCCACATGTGTAGGTACAGGGGGTACCATCGCTGGTCTTATCAATTCATCAAAGGCGCATCAAAAGGTTTTAGGGTTTCAAAGTGTTGGGGGAGATTTTCTATTCAATGATATTCGTAAATTTGTCAAAAAAGAAAACTGGAGTTTAATAGCAAAGTATGATTTTGGAGGTTATGCCAGAGTTACCCCAGAACTTATTGAATTCATCAATACGTTTAGGGCCAATACAAATGTGCCCTTAGATCCCATTTATACTGGAAAGCTATTTTATGGTATTCTTGATATGATTGCTAAAGATGCTTTTAAGCCCGAAACAAAAATATTGGCCATTCATACTGGGGGACTTCAGGGCATACAAGGCATGAATATTGTGCTGAAGAAGAAAAATTTACCGCTCATAGACCTAATGATTCAAAAATATATACAAATTTTAATAGCATGTCTTTTGCTTATTGGCTGTGGTGCCAGAAAGCGAAATAGTACAACGGTATCCACCGAAACGGAGCAGAAGGGTGTTTACCAGCCAAATGTGGGTATTGAAGGTACCAAGTTTGACAAATCTGAGCTTTATCCACTTCCAGTAGATCCTGGAAAGTTTGTGACATTCCCTATTAACTCAACGGCCGAATATATTGCAGAATTTTCAAAAATTGCCCAATACGAAATGCGGGCATTTGGTATACCTGCAAGCATAACTTTGGCACAGGGCATTCTTGAAAGTGGATCTGGTAAAGGAGCACTGACCCAGAAGACGAACAATCATTTTGGTATCAAATGCCATAAAGGTTGGCAAGGCGATTATGATTTTCATGATGATGATGCCAAGGGCGAATGCTTTAGAAAATACAATCATCCCATGTATTCCTTTAGGGACCACAGTATTTTTTTGGCCTCAAGGTCCAGATACCGGTTTTTGTTCAATTACAGGCGTGATAATTATAAGAAATGGGCACATGGTCTAAGACAAGCAGGTTATGCCACAGATAAAAAATACCCTGAAAAGCTGATATCACTAATAGAACGATATAATTTGGATGAATATGACGATGAGGTCGTTGATGCCGGACTGGAACCCGTTAGGCAGCCCAAAAAATATGATGTATTTACCCATATAGTTGATGCTGGCGACACGCTTTATGGAATATCAAAAAAATATGCGATTTCTGTGGAAGAAATAATGCAATTGAACAGTCTCGATAGTACCCGCCTAACAATTGGGCAGATCATTAACATTAGAAAAGAACGTTCTAAATAATTGATGTTAGTCTTTAATATCAACAATCAACGATTAAATGCGATACCAAAGAAGTAGTGCCTTATTTGCCGAAGCCAAAAAATACATCCCAGGCGGGGTAAATTCACCTGTGCGAGCTTTTAAGGCAGTTGGCGGTGAGCCCATTTTTATCAATAAAGCAAAGGGGGCCTATTTATGGGATGAGGACGGAAATAAATATATTGACTATATATCATCTTGGGGGCCTTTGATATTAGGGCATGCCAATCCTCTAATATTAAAAGCGGTCATTGATAAAGCCAAGAAAGGCACCTCTTTTGGCATTCCTACCGAAATTGAAACCCAGCTTGCCCAATTGGCAGTTGGCATGGTACCCAATATTGAAAAAATCCGATTTGTGAATTCCGGTACCGAAGCCTGTATGAGTGCCGTACGCTTAGCACGTGGCTATACGGGTAAAGATAAAATCATAAAGTTTGCTGGTTGTTATCATGGACATTCCGATTCTTTTTTAATACAGGCAGGCAGTGGGGCAGTTACCTTTGGAAGCCCCAATAGTCCCGGAGTTACCCAAGGGACTGCAAAGGATACCCTTTTGGCTAACTATAATGACTTGGAAGGGGTAAAATCATTGGTGGCAGCAAACCAAGGAGAAATTGCGGCCATCATTATCGAGCCTGTGGCAGGAAATATGGGTTGCATAGTTCCAGAACGGGAATTCATTCACGGTTTAAGGCAATTGTGTACCAAGGAGGGCATTTTACTATTGTTTGATGAGGTAATGACAGGATTTCGATTGGACAGAGGTGGCGCCCAACAAGCCCTGGGCATAGATGCTGATATTGTTATGTTCGGAAAGGTAATAGGGGGCGGACTGCCTGTTGGGGCATTTGCAGCGAATAACGACATTATGGATTATTTGGCACCTGATGGGCCCGTGTATCAAGCCGGTACCTTAAGTGGAAACCCTTTGGCGATGAGCGCAGGTCTTGCCATGCTAACTGAGTTAAATAACAATCCCTTGATTTTTAATAGTCTGGCCCAAAAAACCGAATATCTTCATCAAGGCATTTCACAGGTTTTGATTGAAAAAGGAATTCCGAATCAGATTAATCGATTTGGCAGTATGATGTCTGTGCATTTTACAGAATTGCCCGTGACCGATTTTGAGTCATCGGCTAGAGGAAACAATGAAACTTTTAAAAAATATTTTCATGGCATGTTAAACCATGGAATCTATTTACCTCCCTCAGCTTTTGAAAGCTACTTTTTAAATGACGCCATCAGTTATAAAGATTTAGATAAGACTGTAGACGCCCTTAAGGCAGTTTTTTAACTTGCATAGTCTTTTTCGACCAATCTTTTGGAAATCCACCAATAATTGCCGGCAGAATCTTGAACCCCTGCTTGCCGATCGTCATAATCCATATTGGTGGGAGATAAACAATCAATAGCACCATGTTCCAATGCATTCTGATAAACGAGGTCCACATCATTGACGAATAAATAAAAAGCAGCGCGCATATTCTTGAAATCACCTCTTGCTCTACCAATCATAAATGCACTATCGCCAATTTTTAAAATGCAATTGGTAATTTCATTATTGGTTGGGTCAATGGTTCTATTAATTTCGATGGCAAAAAAGGCTTTTTGCAAGAAATTTATTAATTCTCGAGGGTGATCAGCAAAAATATAGGCATTTACCGTATGAAAACAGTTAGGTCTATAGGTTTCAAAAATACGTTCCATAATTTAAATCTAATGTTGAGCTCAATAAATTACTAATTTTTTCGTCGTAATTGGGAACATAAAAAAAGCCACACCTAATGGTGCGGCTAAATAAATCTGAACTCATTTTCAACCTCTTCTTCCTTCGCCCTTTTTTTTCCTTTTTCCTCTTTCATGTCGCTTCATTTTAAGCTTCCTCCATTGGGCATATTGCTCATCTGTCAATATCTGCTTCATTTGTTTCTGTTCTGCTAATTGACGTTCTAATCGCTCATTTTGCATATTAAAGCGTTCTTCTGTCGAGGGCTTTTTAGCATCATGCTCTTCATTTTTGGCATCACGCTCGGCCATTTTGGATTCATGGAATTCTGCATTGGCCAAATTTATCTGCTTGACTTTTTTTTGCTGGTCTTCGGTCAGATCTAGGGCCAGCGTCAATTTTTTGGTCTGTAAGGTGGCCACTTGTTCGGCGGTCATCTTTTCTTTGGCCATTCTTCTTCCTTCTTGTTCGTGCGGACGCTGGGCCATTAGTGAAAGTGTCAACAAAAACATTAAGCCCATAACTACTTTTTTCATGTGTATATGATTTATGATTTAACCATAAGACCAATGATGTGACCTATGGTTTAATACCATGAAATGGATTATGATGCTTTTAACAAAATTGGATGTAATCTATGGAAGTTGCTCTTCTTCTTTTTTCTTTTCCTCTTGAAGATTTTTATCCTGTTGAGAATCTTCCATATTCAAATCGGCAACTTTTGAAGAAACAATTTGGTCTTGGAACTCAATACGTTGTTCCATATTATAATAGACAACACCGGCTGCAATAAAACAGCCAAGATAAATGAGACTTCTAATTTTGTAGGATTTCATAAATACAACGGATTGGGATATCCAATTTACGAATTCATTATGGGCATTTTCGGCTAATGTTGTGAACTACCAAAAAGTGTAGGTGAACACACAATTATTGTAGTCAAAAAAAGGGGCATTCTATATGAATGCCCCATCTAAGACCATGATCAAACACTTTATTTATTTCGGATCTAAAATTATATCTACACGTGCCAAGGCATCTTGTAAATGATATTTGCTCATATTATCTGAGGTTCTGGCAATGCCCGTCCTAATATCTCGTTTTAAGTTATTAAGCTCTGCACGCGCCACTGAACGTATATCAGATTGACTTGTATTTACAGCCGTGGATTTTCTGTAACCCCCGCTTGCGGGCATTTTTCTTTGATTTTCCGCCGTCATCAAATATGCCAATCGGTCAATGTGGACTTTTTGAAGGTTTCTGCGATAGGTGTCAATGGGTTGTCCAGTTTTTGTTTCTGACCAGATGCCTTTTCTCAAATCGACCATCATATCCAATAATTTATAGGCATCATCACCATTTATTGTTTCGTTTTCTATAATACGTGCCAATTTGCCTAGATGTAAGATTGTATTCAATGATCTTTCTTGCATGGCCCTAATGGTTTCTATAGAACCAGAATACTGTACTTTATTGAAAATTTCATTGTCCAATAGCCATTCTGGGGTTGAGAACAGCTGCTCTTGAATAAAATCCATGCACTTTTTTTGATGTTCTTTGGGCACATGGGTATATACAGCGCCTTCTTGGCCAACCGCCTTGTAGTGTTCGTAAACCCCACCTATATTATTTGAAACATGACCCATGTAACGCCTAAATTGGGATACAACTTGCCCATACATGGTTTCAAGGTCATCATAGTTTTCACCTTGTTCGGTGGTCCACTCCATAAGGTTGGGAACAATTCGCTTTAAATTGGCTATGCCATACAAACTAGCCTTAACAGCATCGTCGCCCAGATCTTCGGTTTGTGAACTGGGATCGTGAATATCGCCTACCTGCTGGTGACCGAAACGGTACATGGGATCGCCATCATGTGCCAATATCCAACTGTTTAGCGTTTCCTTTTCATCTTCAGCCGATGTATCCAAAATAGGGCGATAGCCCCATTCTATTGCATATTTGTCATAAACACCAATATTGGGCATTAGTGCGACGCCCTCATCACCAGGTTGTGCCACATAGTTAAAACGGGCATAATCCATAATTGAAGGTGCCGTGCCATATTTTTGTGTAAAACTCTTAGAACGCAGCGAATCAACAGGATATGCAACACTACTGCCCATGTTGTGAGGTAAGCCCAAGGTATGGCCCACTTCATGAGACGACACAAAACGGATTAGTCTTCCCATGACTTCATCTTCAAATTTGACTTCCCGTGCATTCGGATTTATTGCCGCTGTTTGCACAAAGTACCAATTGCGCAATAAAGTCATCACATTGTGGTACCAGTTGATATCCGATTCCAATATTTCTCCACTTCGGGGATCACTAACGTGTGGTCCATTGGCATTTGGTATTGGAGAGGCCAGATAGCGAACAACGGAATAGCGCACATCTTCAGGAGACCATTCAGGATCTTCTTCCTCTGAAGGGGGTTCTTTGGCCAAAATAGCATTTTTGAATCCGGCTGCTTCGAATGCCACTTGCCAATCTTCTATACCTTGTTTTATAAAAGGGAGCCATTTTTTAGGTGTAGCTCGATCTACGTAGTAAACAATGGGTTTTTTGGGTTCAACCAATTCTCCGGCATTGAATTTATCTAAGTCTTCATCCTTAACCTCCAAGCGCCATCTATCCAGGTAACGCACAGTCTTGCTTTCTTGGGCATCTAGGCCATAATCTACCTGCCCTCTGGAAAACCATCCCACCCGTTCATCAAAATAACGGCGTTTCATGGGTTCTTTGGGCAATAAGATCATTGAATTGTTTATCTCAATAGAAATGGAACCCAGACTCTGGTTGCTCGGGGCACTTTTTGCTGCATATGTTTTTACATGACGGGCCTCAACATTTAAAGGGTAACTTTTAATAGATTCAATATAGCTGCGTTCACCGTCCAATCTACTAACCTTATACCGTTCTCTATAACGTGATGGCATACCCAGTGCATTGACATCTTTGGTAAAAAGATCATTGACCTCAACAACAGTGGCCGTATTTAATGAATCATTTTTATTGAATGCTTTGATGTCAAAAGCATAAAGCACGGGTTCAAAGTTTGAATTGACGACAGCTTCATGAATAGGTAATGAATCTGCTGCGTAATTACCATATGAAATAACCCGTAACAGCACCTTTTTGGGCTTTTTTTCCCAACGTAGAACTTGAGTATTGATTTTTCCTCCTCCAAATCCTATCCCTGTAGCTGTTTTCGAAATACGACTTACCATCAACATTTCTCTATTGAACAATGAATCAGGTATTTCGTAAAAATGCTTTTCACCAACTTGGTGCACTGCAAAAAGTCCTTCGTCGGTTTTCGCCTCTTTGGTAATGACCTTATTATAGGGTTGAATGCCATCTTTTTTAGGTTTTGCCTTTGCTTTCGATTCGGTTTCCTTCTTTTTCTTTTTGAATAATTGTGCTTGTGCAGAGTGTATTGGTCCAACAAATAAGAATGCCAGCAAAAACCTTAAGAGTACTTTTTGAATCATTTTATGTCTTTTTGATTTAGTCAATGTTTTCAAATAACTAAAAAATACACTGAAGAAACTGTTAAATTCATATTAATAGCAAAATATTATTTGCGATCGATCAATCTATGGGAGTCTTGCATTTTACTAATACTTTGGCTTGAAACTCCCGCTATCATTGCCATGAACAAAGAATGAATATCTGTTAAAAATGCTGAAAGAGCGTAACAAAAATTATTTTCGGCCGTCTTATTAGCATATCACATCAATCAAAAAACAATCAAAAATGAACAAGTTATTAGCAATTTATGGATGTTTACTTTTAAGCAGTTTGTCCATAGCAGATCAACAAGTAAGTACAGTAGCCAATTCAGCCGAAAAAGTGGTTTTGGCAAAAAGTAACTTAGAGACCAGCTTTACAGCATTAAACATTAGTGTTGCCAACAATGATGATGCGCCACTTTATGTGATGCATTTTGAAGCAAAGAAACCCATTTCACTTTCTTTAAAGGAGATTGAATTTATTGAAGAGGAAGATATGGAACTTGGTTTTGATACCGAGGATTATCTTCCTGAGAATTTCAATCCGAAAAAAGTCTATTTTGATTTGAACTCCATTAGTTATGTGGAAGAAGAAATAGATACGGACCTAGGCTTTGATTCAAGTGCATATTTACCAGAAAACTTTAATCCGTATGCCACGCCAATTAATGTAAGTTCAATCAATTATATAGAATTGGAAGACATGAAGCTGGGTTTTGAAACATCAGAATATTTGCCTGAGGGCTTTGACCCCTATGAATTGAATTTTGACATAAATTCAATTTCATTTATTGAAAATCAGTATGAGTATCAATTGGATTTTGACAGTTCAGCTTATTTGCCTGTAGATTTTGATCCCTATTCAGTTGGCATGTCGGTAAGTGCCATCAATTATATTGAAAATGATAAAATAGATTTAGGAGTGGATACTACTCAGTATCTGCCAGAAAATTTTGACCCTTACAAAGTGTCAAACTAGATAAGATGTTTTCATTTTGTCAAATTTTGAGTTAGTTAGTCAAAAAACCCGGCAATCGCCGGGTTTTTAAATGATGCACAATTTGCCCAAATGAAGGTCTTAACAAAAGAATAACAATAAAATCGATAAAGTGTTTTTGATAATTTTGGCGCAATAAAAATGCGAACCTGATAGGTTCAATTTCAGAATATTGCTACTTTGATAAATAGTTTCTACTGTTATTGACAATTTGACTAAACCCATGTTTTCAAGTATTGTTAATGATTTACCAATGCATACTAAAAATGAATTTTAACAGTTTTACCTTTGCTCAAAAAATTGACAAAACCCTAAATCGATTGTTATGATATACAGAAAATATATAGTATTGGCATTTGTTGCGGCACTTTTTTTGCCCCTTTTAAGCGCCAAAACCGTTAAAACACCCAATGAAATAGTTGATATAAGCAACATTCATTTTATAGAGTTGGAATCTGGTGAAGAACTGGAATTCAATACGGAAGATTATCTGCCCCAGGATTTCAATCCTTATCAAGGTAAACCTTCAATTTCTACTTTTAACTTTATTGAAGATGACCAAGTAGAACTTGGCTTTGATACCGCAGATTATTTACCCAAAGGTTTTAATCCCTACAAAAAATAATTTAGTTCCATACACCTGTAAACAGGTAAATAAAAGCCCCTTATTAAGGGGCTTTTTTTGTTTGTTTTATGATGATTACCGACTTGGCTTACCACAATATTGACTGTTTTTACTACAAATATTATGGTCCTTACCACTAATATTTGCCCAGCTATCAATAAATAGGTTTTTTGTGAACCTTATTTGGGGTTCACTAAATATCTCTTAGAATGATAAAGTCAAAAATTTTAGCAGTATTTGTTTTTCTTCTTTTATGCGCTGGCCCTTTAGCGGCCCAAGAAGAAGTGAGCGAGCGTGAAATCATTGCGCTATTGGAACTGCAATACCGCACAGGCGGTGAAAATTGGGTATATGCGTGGGATTTGAACACCCATGTGAGCACCTGGCATGGAGTGACCGTGAAAAATGGAAAAATAGTTGGTCTTGAATTGCCAGACAATAATCTAGTGGGCAATATTCCGCTCACTTTGGGCAATTTGAAAAATTTGGAAGTTTTGAATTTATCCAATAACCAGTTAAAAGGCAGAATACCAATTGAACTTCGCAAGTTTGACCATCTTAAAGTGATGAATTTGAGTAATAACTTGATAA
>JABDND010000208.1 GCA_013001145.1 Croceitalea sp.
TATGTTGTTGGCAAAGGCATAACATGCAATTTCGTCATCCAACTCTGCCGTTCCACCGGTCATAACGGCTTGCATATATTCACCAATTGCTTTTCCATGCGATTCCTCTTCTTCATCGGTTCTTTTCTTTAGATACTTGCTCAGAATGGGCTCAAAATCTTCAGCTTCAACATCCTCAAGGGATTCTTTTTCGCTCATGGCCAACACTTGGGCCATAAATTTATCTTTAAGCACTTTGGTGAATTCTTGTTGTTCAACAGGAATCACGTGTTGTACGTATTGATCTATAAACACATGAGCATTGACCTCCGTTGCCGAAGGCGTTTCTGTTTTGGGCAATATGACATCGAGCATTTGGGCCATTACATGACCACTCTCTTTGTCAAAAAATTCAGGTACCCATTCGGCATAGGCCGGCTTACTTTTACAGCTTTGAATTAAACCAAGTAGCGTTGGGGTGGCAGCAGCGTAGCCAAATGCCAGTCCCATATTTTTAAGTGCGACTCTTCTTTCCATTAGATATTTCCTTTTTTAAGTTCTTGTGCTGCATGATTCGCAGCTCTAGCGGTAAACGCCATATAGGTTAAAGACGGATTTACGCAGGCTGCAGAGGTCATAAAAGCTCCGTCGGTGACATATACATTTTTGCAGGCGTGTATTTGGTTATAACCATTTAAGACCGATGTTTTTGGATCTCTGCCCATTCTAGCCGTTCCCATTTCGTGTATTCCTAAACCTAAAGCCCCAGGACTATCATGCCCTTTAACGTCACGAAGTCCTGCTTTTTCCAACATTGCAATGGCTTGTTCTTGCATGTCTTTGCGCATGTTCCATTCGTTTTCCTTCAATTCGGCGTCAAAGGTAACCGTAGGCAATCCCCATCCGTCCAGCTTTTCATAATCCAAAGTCATTCTATTGTCCTCATAGGGCAGAACTTCTCCAAAACCACCTATTCCCATAGTCCAGCCACCTGGTTTAAGTATTGCTTCTTTGTAATCCTTTCCGTATGATAATTCAGCTACTGCCTCTTCCCAATTTCCTCTCATGGCAGAACCTTGATAACCGTATCCACGAATAAAATCTTTGGTGTTGGATGCACCTCCTAAATTTCTAAATCTGGGAATATAAACCCCATTGGGTTTACGACCCTTATAAAATTTATCTTCAAAACCATCGTATTTGCCAGATGCACCTACATTTAAATGGTGGTCCATAATATTACGGCCCAACTGATCGGAATCGTTACCAAGGCCATTTTCAAATCGGTCAGATTTTGACTGCATGAGTATTGCTGTAGAGGCAATAGATGAGGCACAAAGGAAAATTACCTTCGCCTTAAATTCAAATTCTTCTTTGGTTACCCGATCAATTACTTTGACCCCGGTGGCTTTCTTGGTATCTGGGTCATATATTACTTCATGTACAATACTATCTGGTCGCAAGGTCATTTTTCCTGTGCGTTCTGCAGCAGGAAGTGTAGAAGATACACTACTGAAATAGGCTCCAAAAGGACAACCCCTTATACAGCGATTTCTGTACATACATTTTGATCTACCATCGCCTTCAAATTTTTTATCACTATTGATATGGGCTACTCTACCAGCAGTAATGACCCGGCCATCAAAGTGTTCGGCCACCTTGCCCCTAACATGGTCCTCTAAACAATTTAAAGGCATCATAGGCTCAAATTGACCATCGGGCAATTGTGAAAGGCCAAGGTTTTCACCAGATACACCTATATAAGATTCTACTTTATCATACCATGGTGCAATGTCTTTGTAACGAACGGGCCAATCCACAGCAACGCCATCGTTTTTGTTGGCCGTAAAATCTAGATCACTCCAGCGGTAACTATGACGGCCCCACATAATGGAGCGCCCACCCACATGATAACCTCGCATCCAATCAAAGCGTTTGGTTTCATTATAAGGATGCTCCAAATCATTGACAAACCAATGTCTTGAGGCTTCTTTGACGGTATATCCGGTTCGGGCTTGTTTTTCTTGTTTTTCTAAATCCTCTTGTGAAGGTTGGCCATTATGGGCAAAATCCCATGTATCCATATTGGCCGTGGGATAATCTTCGCGGTGCTTGACCATTTTACCACGTTCCAATACCAATGTTTTTAAACCGTTCTCGCATAATTCTTTCGCTGCCCAGCCACCACTTATGCCGGTACCAACAACAATCGCATCGTACGATTCTTGTTCTTCATTGTAATAGAATTTACTCATGTATTCTCGATTGTTTATTCTCTAAATGTATTAAATATTAAATTAATTTTCTACATTTATTCCCCATGTTTATTGTGAATTTGACACTATAACGTTGTAGTAAACATCGACAATTTTATTCTATAAACCAGTAACCGACCACCATGAATCGACGAAAATTCGTAAACAACACCACCAAGGCAGGACTCGCTTTTTCTGTTTTGGGCACCTTTGCATGTAAAGACAATAAAAAATCCGATACAGCTTCTGAGACAGATTCCAAAGCATCAGCTGCAGGCCCTTTCTTTAAATTATCCTTGGCGCAATGGTCTATCAATAAGATGATACGTTTTGAAGGAGTTGATCCCTTTACTTTTGCAAAAAAAGCCCATGATTGGGGTTTTGAGGGTTTGGAATATGTAAGTCAATTATACAGCCAAGAACTAGAAGCTGCCAATTATTCTAAAGAAGCCATGCAACAGTTTATTGATAAGTGTAATAGTGAAGCTGCCAAATATAAGTTGCAAAATGTGTTGATCATGATTGATGGTCAAGGAGATTTGGCCGCGGCCGATGCCAACGAACGAAAACTGGCCGCAGAGAACCATCACAAATGGGTAGATGCCGCTGCAGCTATGGGCTGTCATTCCATACGGGTTAATTTGAACGGAGTTCAGGAGGTCGAAGCGTGGACCAAAGCCTCCGTAGATGGGCTAACACAATTGGCAAGTTATGCCAAAGAAAAGAACATCAATGTGATTGTAGAAAACCATGGCGGCCTTTCTTCCAACGCCGCTATGTTGGCAAACATAATGGAGCAAGTGGACATGCCCAATTGTGGCACCCTGCCCGATTTTGGCAACTTTTGTGTTAAAAGGGAAGATGGCTCGTATTATGAGTCTAAATGTCTTGAAGAATATGACATGTATCAGGGTGTTGAAGAATTGATGAAGCATGCAAAAGCCGTAAGTGCCAAGGCTTATGATTTTGATGAACAAGGCAACGAAACCAAAATTGACTATGGCCGTATGTTGAAGATTGTAAAAGATGCCGGATATACCGGTTATATTGGTGTAGAATACGAAGGCAACAATCTAGGTGAAGAAGAAGGGATTATGGCCACCAAGAACTTATTAATTGAAGCTGGTAAGAAACTAGTTTAAACACCACTTTTTAAATATGAAAGTGCTCTTTAATCAATTATTTGATTACAATTATTACTGTAATAAAAAGCTGATAGAACAAGCAGAATCTTTGAAACAGGTACCAGCCAACTGCATAAAATATTTCAGTCACATCTTAAATGCCCATCATCGATGGAATTCTAATTTGTTGGCAAACAAACCAAGATATGATGCATGGCAATTACATGACGTGAAGGACTGGGCAGACATTCATTACGAAAATCAACGAGCTACTTTTGAGGTAATTACCAATGCTGATGATTTTAATAAACGTATAGAAT
Source organism: Croceitalea sp. (assembly GCA_013001145.1). GTDB lineage: Bacteria > Bacteroidota > Bacteroidia > Flavobacteriales > Flavobacteriaceae > Croceitalea. Next base: position 3,679 of record JABDND010000208.1, read on the forward strand.
ATGAAACTGCCGAAGGAAGGGTTTTTGCCCATGATCTTAAAGACATTCTATTTCATATCATAAACCATTCAACACATCATCGCGGGCAATACCTTGCCGAAATACGCCAGAACGGAATAGAACCTGAAAAATTGGATTACATCTTATACAAACGATAATAATACCTAACAAACCTATACAATGAAAACCACCACAAAGTTTCAGCTTTCTTTTATGATGTTTCTCGAATTCTTTATTTGGGGAGGTTGGTTCGTAACCCTGGGAACATTTATGGGTGACAATCTAAAAGCCACAGGAGGTGAAATTGCCCAGGCATTTTCTACACAGTCATGGGGAGCCATCATTGCTCCGTTTATCATAGGTTTGATTGCTGACCGTTATTTTAATGCCGAACGCATTTTAGGTGTGCTGCATCTTATTGGGGCATTTTTAATGTATCAAATGTATGGCGCCTCAGATTTTGCGGCGTTCTATCCCTATGTGCTGGGGTATATGATAGTATATATGCCCACGTTGGCATTGGTCAATTCAATTTCATTCAACCAAATGAAAGATCCTGCCAAAGAATTCTCCTTGATCAGGGTATTCGGCACCATTGGATGGATTGTCGCAGGGCTGACCATAAGTTATTTATTTCTGTGGGATTCACCGGAAGCAAGGGCAGAGGGTATGTTGAAAAACACCTTTTTAATGGTAGGTATCGCCTCGGCCATTTTGGGGCTGTTCAGTTTTACCTTGCCAAAAACCCCGCCTAAAGCATCGAAAGACGAAAAAGTAAGTGTTTCTTCATTATTTGGGCTGGATGCTTTGAAATTGTTGAATGACAGAAACTTTTTGATCTTCTTTATTTCATCGGTATTGATTTGTATTCCTTTGGCCTTTTATTACCAAAATGCCAATCCGTTTCTATCCGAAATTGGTATGAGCAATCCAACAGGAAAGATGACTATCGGTCAAATATCAGAAGTACTTTTTATGCTTTTGCTACCTTATTTTTTCAAAAAATTTGGCTTCAAAAAAACAATCTTGGTTGGTATGTTGGCCTGGACCATAAGATATGTGCTCTTTGCATATGGCAACGCCGGCGATTTGGCTTTTATGCTAATTATTGGCATTGCATTACATGGTATTTGTTATGACTTCTTTTTTGTGTCAGGACAAATATATACCGATTCTAAAGCAGGCCCTAAATATAAGAGCGCTGCACAGGGTCTTATCACACTTGCCACCTATGGTGTAGGAATGTTGATTGGATTTTGGATTGCGGGAAAAATCACGGATACTTATTTATTGGAAGATGGATCGCATATTTGGGAGACCATATGGATATATCCGGCAGGTTTTGCATTAGTGGTATTTGCCATTTTTGCATTGACCTTTAAAAACGAAACCATCAAATACAAAGAATAAAAACATAATATAATGCCAAAGAAAATAAGATTAGGAATATTAGGTGGCGGGGGCGACTCCCTTATTGGAGTGTTACATCGCGTTGCAGCCTTCATCAATGATAATTATGAGATAACGGGTGCGGTCTTTAACCCAAAATTTGAAGATAGTCTGGCTTTTGCCCAAGAAATTGATATACCAACCAATCGTATTTATAAGGATTTTGACACCTTGGTTGAGGAAGAAATGAAGTTGCCCAAAGAAGAACGCATTCAAGTATGTTCCATTTTGACACCCAATTTTCTTCATTTTCCAATGGCGAAAAAGCTGTTGGATAACGGGTTTCATGTGATCTGTGAAAAACCGATGACGACTACCTATGATGAAGCCAAGATCTTACAGGGCGCACTAAAAAAGGCAGGTACTGTTTTTGCCGTTACACATACCTATACCGGGTATCCTATGGCTCGTCAAATGCGTGAGATGATAAAGCAGGGAGCACTGGGCAAAATACATAAGGTCGATGCACAATATTATCAAGGTTGGATCAATCCGATCATTCACGATCCTGAAAAAAGAAAAACCACTTGGAGATTGAACCCTGAAAAAGCGGGAATTAGTTCATGTATGGGAGATATAGGCGTACATGCCTTCAATATGGTTGAATATACAACCGGCCTAAAGGTCAAAAAAGTTTTGTGCGATTTCAATTACTTGTATGATGACAACCAAATGGATGTGGATGGAACGGCGCTCATTAGGATGGGGGACCATATAAAAGGAGTGATACGAGCCAGTCAAGTGGCCACTGCCGAAGAAAATGGTTTGGCCATTGCCATTTATGGTGATAAGGCCGGTTTGCGATGGGAACAGGAAAATCCTAATTTCTTATATGTTTTGAAAGAAGGTGAGCCCATGCAAGTTTTCAAGCCGGGTCATCCTTATAATTCGAAACTATCATTGGATGGAACCAAGCTGCCGCCCGGTCATCCGGAAGGCATTTTTGACGCCATGGCAAACATTTATTTGGGGGTCGCCAAAGCTATACGTGGCGAAAAATATAACGATGGAGAATTCCCGACCATGTTGGATGGCGTGCGTGGACTGAATTTTATACAAAGCACGGTAGATTCACACAAAAAAGGGAATGTTTGGATAGACATGGATTAGCTAATCCAAGTGCCTCAAATCACAAATGGCCGCCTTGTGCGGCCATTATCTTTGGAACACTTTTTCAAAACGTTCAAAAACAATGATCATACTTTCACGGGGTGTACGTCCAAATTCAGCCAATTCGCGGGTATAATAATCCCAATGCGCCTTTTTCCAATAGTCAAGACTTTTGTCGCCCTCACCCTCTAAACGTGCATGTTCTGAATGAATGGAAAAAAACGGGATCAATTTGACCGATGTGGTTCTAATAATACATTTTGCTTTGCCCGCCCAATCGGTTACTACAAAAAAGTCATCTATTTTTGGTAGCTTTTCATTGCGGAGCTGTAGGCCCAAAAGCGAATGTGAAGTCGCTTTTTTAATATCCTTGCAGACCAATTCTGCCAATTTATTGGCATCTTTTTGGTTATCGCCAAAGTACCCCACTTGTGGGGCTTCTTCATTTGCGAATTCTAAGTGTGTATCTAAAAAGTCACCCCAAAGATTTCTGGCCGAAGCATTCTCCATTATTGTATTTTACTTTATAAGAGTTAAACGAATTTACCCAGTTTGAATTGTGTTGCCGCGTGATATGCAGCTCGTGCTGTAAAGGCCATATAAGTCAGTGAGGGGTTCACGCAGCTCGCAGATGTCATAAAGGCGCCATCGGTAACATAGATATTGGGTACGTCATGTACTTGATTGTTTTTATTGACCACTGAGGTTCTTGGGTTCCAACCCATTCTTGCGCCACCCATTTCATGTATGCCCAAGCCTGGGCCTGTTGATTCATCAAATGAATGAACCTCTTTAAAACCGGCCGCCTTGAAGATGGCTATGGCCTCGGCCTTAATGGCCTCCCGCATATTATATTCATTTTCTTGAAAGGCAACATCAAAATCTAGTTGTGGCAAGCCCCATTGGTCTTTTTTATCATTGCTCAAAGTGACCCTATTGTCATGATGGGGCAGCATTTCCCCAAAACCGGTCATCCCTATTTGCCAACTGCCAGGTTTTAGTACGGCTTCTTTTAGGGCTGCGCCATAACCCATCTCTGCAACCATTTCTGACCAATCTCTTCGGCTGGCTCCGCCTTGATACCCAAACCCCCTAATAAAATTTTGTTGTTTTGTTTTTTCATCAAGATTGACAAACCTGGGAATATAAAAACCATTGGGGCGCCTCCCTTTATAATATTTGTCCAAATGGCCTTCTACTTTGGCAAAAGCGCCCAATTTGTAATGGTGGTCCATGATGTTCCTTCCTACTTGGTCATGATTGTTGCCTATGCCCTCGGGAAAACGCTTTGATTTTGATTGTAACAAAATACCTACCGAGGCCATGGCCGAAGCACAGAGAAAAATAATCTTCCCCTTAAAAACCATTGGCTCTTTGGTTATGGAATCTATAATTTTTACTCCCGAAGCCATTTTTGTGGCTTCATCATAAACGATTTCATGTACTATGGAATTGGGTCTCAAAGTCATATTGCCAGTACGTTCAGCAGCTGGCAATGTTGATGAATTACTACTAAAATAACCGCCAAACGGACAGCCTCTCCAACAGCGATTTCGATATTGGCAAGGACCTCTCCCTTCAAATTCCGTAGTGTTTTCGGTAATGTGTGCCACGCGCCCTATAGTCAAAAGTCTGCCATCATCGAACGCACTGCCCATGGCCGCTTGCAAATCTTTTTCAACACAGTTGAGGTCCATGGGAGGTTGAAATTGTCCATCGGGCAATTGTTTTAGACCCAATTTTTGGCCACTGACCCCAATATAGCTTTCCACCTTATCGTACCATGGGGCGATATCCTTATAGCGAACAGGCCAATCAACGGCAATATCTTCTTTAAGATTGGCTTCAAAATCAATATCACTCCATCGATAACTTTGTCGGCCCCAAGTCAACGACCTGCCGCCTACATGGTAACCACGAATCCAATCAAAACGCTTGGTTTCTTGATAAGGATGTTCCAAATCATTCACAAAAAAATGTTTGACATCATCTTTAGGTGCCCAGCCCACGCGGGATTGTTTTTGATATTTTTCTTTATCATCCCTACTAAGTTCACCTTTAAAAGGATAATCCCATGGGTCATCGTTCATGGTCTTATAGTCCTCTACATGTTTTACCATGGGCCCCCTTTCAAGAACAAGGGTATTTAAACCATTTTCGCAAAGCTCTTTGGTGGCCCAACCACCACTTATTCCCGTGCCAACAACAATGGCATCAAATACAGTTTCTTCATTCACAATTATGCTGTTCTAATTCTTATCTAATCGCTATATTTATAACTTACGTTGCAGTAATTAATGATATCGTAATTTAATTCTTAAATATAGGGGATTATTGCCAAAAGATAAGGCGATCAATCTTTCTAAAAACCAATTTAAATGAAGACAATAAAAGGACCAGCTGTTTTTTTGGCACAGTTTGTAGATAGCCAACCACCTTTCAATTCATTGGATGGATTATGCCAATGGGCTGCCGAATTGGGGTACAAAGGTATTCAAATACCTACTTGGGAATCTTTTCTAATCGATTTGGACCGAGCGGCTGATAGCCAAGATTATTGTGATGAACTAAAAGGGAAAATCAATTCATACGGCCTGGAAATTACAGAACTCTCCACCCACCTTCAAGGGCAGTTGGTAGCGGTTCATCCTGCCTATGACA
>JABDND010000213.1 GCA_013001145.1 Croceitalea sp.
ACCTTCTGCCAAGACCTTGGCTAATCAAAATTAGTTATTGGGTAAGGCCTATTTTGGCTTTCTTTTTAAAAGGCAATAATTATATTGACCCTATTGACGGTAAAGGGTTTCGAAAGTTACTTCCATATGGTTATGAAAATCCAAGAGAAAATGTGCTATCACCCTCTACCCTATCGTTGGAGCGTCATCGCTTACTATGGCTGTATCTAAAGGAAAGCACCAATTTTTTTACCGATAATTTGAAGGTGCTGCATTTTGCTCCCGAACAAGCTTTTTATGGGCGATTCAAGAAATTGAAGAATTTGGAATATGTTACTACCGACCTTAATTCACCTTTAGCTGATATCAAAGCCGATATTTGTGAGCTTCCCTTTGAAGACAACTCTTATGATGTCATTTTGTGCAACCATGTATTGGAACATATACCTGATGATAATAAGGCGATGAGTGAGCTTTATAGAGTGTTAAAAAAAGGTGGTTGGGGCATTTTTCAGATTCCTCAAGATTTAAAACGTGCGGATACTTTTGAAGATAATTCAATTACAGATAAAATAGAACGTGCCAAGATTTTTGGTCAATATGACCACGTTCGCATATATGGGCGTGATTATTTTGACAAATTGCGTCAGGTAGGTTTTAAGGTGGAGGAAGTGGATTATACCACAAAACTAACTAACACAGAAATTGATAAATATAGATTAGCTCAAGGTGAACTATTGCCAGTGGTACGCAAATAACTATTGGGCCACTAAAACTTTAAAGCCCTCAGTCATGAACTCTTGTGTTGTTCCTGCGTCGTCCAAATAGATGATATAGGCATCCAATTCCCTCTTTGACTGCAATATGTTTTTTGAATCTTCCAACTCCATGGCCATAAAAGCCGTGGCATAAGCATCTGCCGTGGCACAGTTACCGGCAATAACACTTGCCGCCAAAACCTTGGAATTTTTGGTGTAGCCCGTTTTAGAATCTATAGTATGCACAAATTTTTCACCCGTATCAGGGTCTACTCTATATTTTCTGTAATTTCCAGATGAGGCCAATGCCTTGTCTTTTAAGTAAATAATCAATTTTAAAGCCCTGCCCTCTGTTACCTGTGGATCATCAATACCTACGGTCCACTTTTTGTTGGTTATTCGATTTTCCCCACTTGTCAATACTTCACCCCCTACTTCAATTAGATAATCGCTTACGTTTTTGCTATCTAAGAGGGCTCCAATACGATCAATGGCATAACCCTTGGCAACGGCATTAAAATCAAATTGTATTTCTGGGTGTTGCTTCATAACCGTTCCATTTGAATGTAGGCCCACTTTTTCCCAACCAACAAAATGCATCAGACTATCGATTTCAGTGCTATCCATTGAAATTTGTTTTCCTGGCCCAAAGCCCCAAGCATTGACCAAGATGCCCACTGTGGGGTCAAAGTATCCATTGGTTGCTTTGTGTACCTTTGATGAAATTTCAAAAACTTCTTTGAACATGGTATCCACCACAACTGTTGTGTCACCCTTATTGATCAATGAAATATCAGATTGAGGCATATAAGTAGACATGGATTGATTCACAACCCTAAAAATAGAATCAATTTGCTGTTGTAACTCAAGCGGCTCCTCTGAAAGATAGATTATAGAATAGGTTGTACCCAAGGCATTACCCACTTTCTGATTTTTGACAGGACCTGGACGGGTTTCACAGGCCATCAAAACAATAATACTTAACAAAGTTAGAAAGATGCGCATCAGCTATATTTGAATCAATCCTTGATAATTTACGTTGTACGCTTCATTAAGATAGACTGGCAGAGTCTTATCTGTTGCATTTGATAGACCCACACCCGCATAGTAGGTTTTACCCTCAAAAGTATCGGCATGATTCTTCATTTTGGTCAGCAAAGCCTTATCATAGTTTTTGGGGTTCTCAGGATATGCCACATTTCGCACGATGATAAAATGTAAAATTTTATTCTTTATGCACACAAATTGCGGATTCTTTTTTGGTTTACTATTGACCGCCATAAATTCAAATCCGTCGGCCTCAAGTTCTTTGCCCACAATGTTCATCGCCAAATTGTGCAATTCTTGTTCTGTCAGTGCTCTTCGCATATTGATTTAAAAAAAACCGATACTTGAAGGTATCGGTTTGTATTTAAGATTAATTCAATTTCCATTGAATCAATATAATTTGAAATTTATCCTCCAAAGTCATCAAATCGAATGTGTTCATCTGGAATACCAAAATCTTCGCCCATTTTTTGAACTGCCTTGTTCATCAAAGGCGGCCCGCAAAAATAGAGTTCTATGTCTTCTGGCGACTCATGGTGGTTCAAATAATTATCGATGACACAATTGTGTATGAAACCTATAAACCCATCACCTGGAGCGTCGATGTCTTCTTTGACTTTCCAATTATCTTCTTCCAATGGTTCCGAAAGGGCCATATAAAATTTAAAGTTGGGGAAGTCTTTTTCCAATTTTTTGAAATGGTCAATGTAAAAAAGTTCTCTCTTTGACCGGCCTCCATACCAATAGGTTACTTTTCTATTGGTTTTCAAGGTTCTGAAAAGATGGTACAAATGCGAACGCATAGGTGCCATTCCTGCGCCACCTCCAACATAGAGCATTTCCGACTCTGACTCATTGATAAAGAATTCACCAAATGGCCCAGAAATGGTTACAGGGTCACCTTCCTTTAAAGCAAATATGTAAGATGAAGCCACACCCGGATTAACGCTCATCCAACCGTTCTTTGAACGATCCCATGGTGGCGTAGCAATACGCACGTTCAACATGATTTCGCGCCCTTCTGCAGGGTATGATGCCATAGAATAAGCCCTTTCGACCGTTTCGGGGTTTTTCATGACCAACGGCCATAAGTTAAATTTATCCCATTCGGCCTGAAACTTGTCAGGTGTTTCATGTTCTTCAGGGTGTGCAGTAATGTCTATATCAGAATATTTAATTTCACAAGGTGGTATTTCAATTTGAATATAACCCCCTGCCTTGTAATTCATATCTTCAGGTATTTCAACCACAAATTCTTTGATGAATGATGCCACATTGTAGTTTCGAACTACTTTTCCTGCCCATTTTTTAATTCCGAATACTTCTTCAGGAATGGTAATTTCCATATCCTGCTTCACCTTGACTTGACAAGCGAGACGAGCGCCATGGTTCAGCTCCCTCTTTGAGAAATGGGGGGTTTCTGTTGGCAAAGCTTCGCCCCCACCCGAAAGCACGTGGCATTCACATTGAATACATGTACCACCGCCGCCGCAAGCCGATGGTAAAAAGACTTTTTGATTACCCAAAGTGGTCAATAGTGAATTGCCCGAAGCAACCTCTATTTTCTTTTCGCCATTAATAGTAATGGTTACCGGCCCCGAAGGAGATAGTTTTTCTTTGGTGAACAACAATAGAGCCACCAACATTAATAATAAGACCAAAAATGCTACTACGGTAATTAGTATGGTTCCACCTGTGCTTGTAGCTAAAATCATTTTTCTTCGTTTATAATTTTATTATAAGAGACGGCTTTTTCATCTTCGGCCAACTCTTTCTCAATTTCTTTTTCTTCAATTTTCTCTGCAGTGGTCGAATCTGTATTTTCAGGCGGTTCATTATCACCGGTTAACATACCGCCGAAGCTTTGAAACCCAATGCCCATAAGACCAGTAATTATAAAGGTAATGCCCAACCCTCTCAACGGTGCGGGCACGTTGGAATATCGTATTTTTTCTCGGATGGCAGCGATGGCCAAAATCGCCAAAAACCATCCAATACCTGAACTTACCCCATAATTTAATGCCAGACCTAAGGTGGGTATTTCTCTAGCTTGCATGAATAGCGATCCGCCCAATATGGCACAGTTTACCGCAATCAAAGGCAAGAAAATTCCCAATGAGTTATATAGCGAGGGGGAAAACTTTTCTACTACAATTTCAACCAGTTGAACCATAGTGGCAATGGTCGCTATGAACATAATAAAAGATAGGAAGCTCAAATTATAATCGGCATACTCAGGGCCCAACCAAGCCAATGCACCGTCACGTAGCAAATACTGATCAAGAAGCCAGTTCAAAGGCACGGTTACCGCTAAAACAAAGATTACCGCTGCACCTAATCCAACAGCCGTACTTACCTTTTTAGAGACGGCTAGGTACGAACACATCCCTAAAAAAACAGCAAAAACCATGTTGTCTATAAAGATGGACTTAAAAAATAATTCTACATGTTCTAACATATCAATACGTTTTTATGCTTCTTCAATCAATGCCTTGTTCCTAGATCTCTGTACCCAAATAATAATACCCACAACAATCAACGCGGCCGGCGGTATTATCATAAAACCATTGTTTTCATAACCTATGGCATAAAGACCTGTTTTTGCGATTGGATCACCTAGAACCGGAATACCAAACAAAGTACCTGAGCCCAACAATTCTCTAAAAAACCCTACAATGATCAAAATGACACCATAACCAAGTGCGTTGCCAATTCCATCTAAAAAAGCTTTCCACGGCCCATTGCCTAAAGCAAAAGCCTCAAAACGACCCATAATTATGCAGTTGGTAATGATAAGTCCTACAAATACCGACAGGGTTTTGCTCAATTCGTAAGCAAAGGCCTTTAGAACTTGGTCTACAATGATCACCAAAGTAGCCACAACTATTAATTGTACAATGATTCTAATTTTTGATGGAATGACATTTCGAAGTAATGATATTACGACATTGCCAATGCCCAAAACGAATATAACTGAAATGGCCATTACCACTGAGGCCTTAAGTTCTGCTGTAATTGCCAAAGCCGAACAAATACCCAATACTTGGATAGTTATAGGATTATTGTCTGCTAAAGGGTCTAAAATAAGATTTGCATCTTTTTTTGAAAGTAACGCCATTTTAGTTGGTTCTTATGGTTTCTAAATAAGGTTTGTAAGCGTTTATGGTTTCTTTGATCATCGCAGAAACACCATTACCTGTAATGGTAGCACCTGCCAAGGCATCTACCTCATTATCGCTTTTATTTTCATTCAGTGGGTCGTTATTGCCTTTGGCCACATTGATACCTGCATATCGATTACCATCCAAAAGGGACTCTCCGCTAAAATCATCCATAAAAAAGCGCATTTTTATATTTGCACCTAAACCGGGGGTTTCTGCCTTGTGGTCAAAATAAACTCCTTGGACGACCATTTTCTCATCGACTGAGATAAAGCCCCAAATGGCATCCCACAACCCTTTACCATACATGGGGAGAATGTAAGATTTTTTACCATCTTTCTCCCCTATGAATATTGGTAGTCGAGCATCGCCACCATTTTTTAAAATACTTAATTGTTTCTTCATATCAATCAAAAACGCTTCATCGTCTTGCTTGACTTCACCGTTTACCAAAACATATTGCTCTTTGATGTATTTTGAAAATTCTGCTTCAACTACGGTAGTTGGAACAAAACTTACACTACTCTCGCCTTCATTTTCATTGACGCCCATAGCGTATAAAATATTCTGTTGCTTTTCAAAGCGCTCATTTTCATCAATCCGCGGTCTAAGACCAGAGGCCAAATAGGCCAATATGGACCCAACGATTACCACCATGATGACCGCAAAAATTACGGTATACGAATTTTTATCTGTATTAATTGCCATACTATACGGTTTCTACTTTAAGTTCTTTTGCTTTGCCATCAGATATTTTTGGAAGTATGGTTGCATTTTTCAAACGTTTCATTCTTCTTCTAACATTCCCTCGAATGACGTAATGGTCAATCGTTGGTGCAAAAACATTCATTAACAAGATTGCCAAGAACACGCCTTCTGGGTAACCTGGGTTAAATACACGTATCATGACGGATAAAAACCCAATCAAGAATCCGTAAATCCATTTACCTCTGTTGGTCTGTGAACCTGTTACGGGATCAGTGGCCATGTAGACAATACCAAAAGCCAATCCTCCAACGATAAGATGTTTCCAAAAGTCAAATTGCATCAATCCATAAAATTTACTGTATTCTGGTATCCAGCCGAATTCTACAATTCCATTAAAAATCAATCCCATAGCAAGGGCACCCAATACTGCGCTTAACATAATTCTCCAACTGGCAATTTTTGAAAAGACCAAGAAAAGACCACCCAATAAAATCAGAAAGGTTGAAGTCTCACCAACAGAGCCGGGAATAAACCCGAAGAACATATCTGAAAGTGAATACGTAAAATCTGAGGTATTGCCTTGGGCCAAATACCCCAAAATGGTCTCACCAGATATAGCATCGGTTGATCCGGCTTTTGTCAATCCTTCTTTTGCCCCATGAACCCATACTTTGTCTCCACTCATCCAAGTGGGATAAGCAAAGAATAGAAACGCTCTTATGGTCAAAGCAGGATTTAATATGTTCATTCCAGTCCCGCCAAAAACTTCTTTGCCAATAATTACTCCAAAAGCAACGGCTACGGCCAACATCCAAAGTGGTGTATCAATGGGCACGATCAACGGCACCAACATACCGGTCACCAAATATCCTTCTTCAACTTCATGACCTTTGATTACGGCAAAAATGAATTCTATGATCAATCCCACTCCATAAGAAACAATGACCAATGGCAATACCGTTATTGCACCTAACCAAAAGTTATCCCAGGTAATAAAATGTTCCATAACAGAAAAATCTGCAGGGAAACCATTGATTGCTGAGTAATGTTGGTATCCAGCATTGAAGATACCAAATAACAAACAAGGTATCAGGGCCATGATCACCGTGTTCATGGTGCGTTTTAAATCGTCCGCAGCCCTAACGTGACCTCCTGAATGAGTGGTTTCATTTGGAGTGTACAAAAAGGTATGCAAGGCGTTGAAGGCAGGAGCCATCTTTTTACCTTGATATTTTAATTTAAGCTGATGCAGTTTTTCTTTTATACCCATTTTTTATCCTATTTCTTGATACAATAAATCGAGTCCTTCTCTAATAATCTGTTGATGCGGTTGTTTTGAAATACATATAAATTCGGTTAACGAAAAATCTTCTGGAGCTACTTCATATAAACCAAGTTGTTCCATTTCGTCAAGGTCTTTCACCATACAGGCCTTTAATAGTTGCAGTGGATAAATGTCCATCGGAAAAACTTCTTCATACCTGCCTGTTACCACAAATGCTCTATGTTCACCATTGGTGTTGGTGTCAAGGTCGTATTTCTTGTTAGGCTGCATCCATGAAAATGTCAATGCCCGTGTTGAAGATATTTTATCAAATACAGGTTTGTTCCATCCAAAGAATTCATAATCATCCCCCTCGGGTATGGCCGTGACCGTGTTATTGTAAAAGCCCAAATAACCATCAGGGCTGGTCTTGCTACCTGTAAGCACATCGCCATTGATCAATCTGAAATTCTCCTCATTAACACCACTGGCATACAAAAATGTAGAAATTTCGGCACCAATTTTTGTGGTATAATATTTAGGTGATTTTACAGCAGATCCCGCAAGGGCGATGGTCCGTTCTGCATTGAACTTTCCTGTCAATAAAAACTCACCCATAATGACCAGGTCTTGAGGCGCAATTGTCCAAACAATCTCACCTTTATTGATAGGGTCAATTATATTTATTTGAGTACCGACCAAACCTGCTGGGTGTGGGCCTGAAACCTTGTGCAATTCAATTTCTTCAATATTTGCGAAGGGAGATTTTTCTGTATTACCAACGGAAACATGCACCTTGCCCGGCGTTAGTTTTGACAATGCGGTCACGGCTGCCTGCAACTCCGCTTCTTTACCGCTAAGTATGTAATCAATATCGGCAGCTAATGGTGCTGTGATGTAGGCAGAAATAAAAATAGCCTTGGGCACCATATCGGCATTGGCCACCATATCATAAGGTCTTTGTTTAATGAATGGCCAGCAACCTGACTTCAACAATAACGAGCGAATGGCGCTTGGATCTGCTTTTTGTAAATCAATTTTTTTAGAAGTATGGTAACGTTGCTCCTTATCGGCCAATATTTTTAGGGTTAAAATTCGTCGGCGAGCTCCACGAACGATTTCTACCAATTCGCCACTAACTGGAGAAACAAATTGCATCTCTTCGTTATTCTTATTAAAGAAAATCGGCTCTCCGGCTTTCACTTCGGCTCCCTCTTTGACCAACATTTTGGGTGTTATGCCATAAAAATCTTGAAGATTTAAGGCATAGACATTGCTTGAAACAGCTTTGGTTGTAGATTGTTCAGCAGCCCCGACCAGGTTGATGTTTAAACCCTTCTTGATTCGGATGTCTTTAGACATATTGTAGTAGACCTTTGGTTAACAAAATTGCTCGCAAATTTACTACTAAAAGCATAAAAAATGCAATTATTATCTAGAAATTTGGGAATACAACGAGCTTAATTTTTGCGGTACGCTTTTTGTTTACCTTTGATCCAAAAATTGACTATAAATGCGTTTAAATATTAAACAACTTTTTTTTCTTCTGATAACCTTGGGGCTTCAAGCCCAGGTACAAATGGAGGTAAACCCGCCCTCGAATATAAAAACCATAATTTTTAAAGGACCCACAGAAGACCAATTTCCCGTTGTACAATTGGGCGAGCAGATAGTATTGGAATTTGATGACCTAACGGCATCTGAGCAGGACTACTATTATAAAATAATTCACTGCGACTACGATTGGACACCTTCGCAGTTATTGAAATCTCAATACATGGACGGTATCGATGGACAACGCATTATCGACTATGAAAATAGTTATACAACCTTACAGCCCTATTCCAATTACCGACTAACCCTACCCAACAATCAAGTTCAATTGAAGGTTACGGGCAATTATCTCATTGAAATTTACAATAGCCCCGGAGAACTTCAATTTTCAAGAAGATTTGTGATTTATAAAGATGTCGTAAAAGTTGGTGCGGTGGTAAAACGCTCACGTGACTTCGATTTTTTGAATGAAAAACAAGTGGTTCAATTTAATATTAACACCACTGGATTCCCCGTTGTGAATCCAAAACAAGAAATAAAGGTCAGTATCATCCAAAATCATTTTTGGCCAACCGCCCTTTCCAATATTAAACCTCAATTTACACTTGGCAACGAATTGGTCTACAAATATGACCAAGAAACCAGTTTTTTTGGCGGCAATGAATTTTTGAATTTTGACACCAAAGATTTGCGATCACCAACATTCGCCATCTCAAAAATTGAATTTAAAGAACTGTACAACCATTACTTATTCCCCAATCAGTATCGTTATGACAGGCCTTATACTTATTTCCCAGACATAAATGGAGATTTTGTAGTTCGTACCATGCAAGGTTCCGATGTTTCTAGGGAGGCCGAATACACCAAGGTCCATTTTTATCTGCCCTATGCTCCCGAGCTGGGTCTTGATAATGTGTATGTATATGGTAAGTTCAATAATTATGCTCTCGATGAAGAAAATATGATGATTTACAATGCCGAAACCGGTATGATGGAATTGAGCTACCCCATCAAACAGGGCTTCTACAATTTTAAGTATGTGGTGGAACGCGAAGACGGCTCAGTAGACATGAACCGTATTAGTGGCAATTTTCACTTTACCGAGAACAACTATTTGATCTTGGTTTATTACCGTGATTTTGGTGATTTATATGATAGCATCATTGGTATAGGCAACACCAATTCTAGAAATATCAGTAATTAATTATATGTTATGTCCTTAGCAAAACAATGGGCAAAAAAACACTTAATGGCCCACTAGGCAAAGGTCGTTATGAACTCAAGCATCGCGGTCATACATAAATGAATTGCGGCAATGTTTTAGATGTAGGTGACAAATATTACCACAATTGCTCCCAAGCCGAACGCACCAAAAAATTAAGCCTTAAGGACTTCTTTGATACTTGCCAACCCAAATCAGTTTTACGACTCTATATCTCTTGTTACAGATGACATAAGTAGAATTATCAAAAAAAATTGGATTTTTTCAAACCTTCATTCGCAAGGATGAAGGTTTAAATTTTGGTCAAGTAAGCCAAAATATGGCATTGCCAATACGGGCTCCAACAAGTTTCTATTCGCCATCGGAAATAGCTCTTTAAAGGCATCTAGAGAGCCGGGGAGCTTGCTCAATACCGCTATTTCGAAGTTACCGTTCGTCGTATTTTTCTTTTTACCCATCTCTACCGTGTTCATTTTATTGGTATACATCCGCAAAAAATACACCTATACCGATCATTTAATCTATAGTTTTCACAACCAGTCTCTATTGTTTATCTTGCTCATTCTTAGCTGGATATTAGACATTGTTTTCAATACGGCGACGGCAGGTATTTTTTTGACAATTTTCTCAATATACCTGTTTCAAGCCATGCGAAAGTTCTACGGCCAAGGAGTTTTTAAAACTATTGTTAAATATTTGTTCTTGAACGCAGTATTTACTTTTTTAGCGATAATTACAATCGTTTTACTGTTTACAGGAAGTGTTTTTACCTATTAGAGCCTATGATTACACAAATTACTAAAGGAATTAAAGTATCGATACAGACCACTTTTGAAGGCACTTTCTTCAAGAACTATAAAATGCACTATGCATTTGGTTATACCATTACCATAGAAAACCAAAGCAAAGAAACAGTTCAGTTGACTGCCAGACATTGGGATATTTTAGATTCATTGAAAGAAATGGAAACCATTGATGGTGAGGGTGTAATTGGCAAAAAACCAGTTATCAGACCAGGCAAATCGCATACCTACAGCTCTGGTTGCTTGTTGGCATCTCCTATTGGTGCTATGAGAGGTTACTTCAATATGGTCGAATTGGCCACAACAGAACAATTTGAAGTAGATGTGCCCACGTTCAAATTCGCTGCCCCTTTTGCCATAAACTAATTTAAAATCAGCTTGCTTTTAGTACCTTTGTCGGAATCTTTTTTTAACTAAAATATTCCACTATGGGCAAAGGATTTTTTCAAGTTCCTACAGCATTCAATGAACCTATAAAAACATATGCTCCGGGCACCCCTGAGCGCGAAGAGGTACTCAATCAATATAAAAAATACTATTCAAGCAGGGTTGAGGTACCTTTGTACATTGGCGCGGAAGAAATTAAAACGGGCAATACAAAACCCATGTCGCCTCCACATGAACATGCCCATATTGTGGGGCACTACCACACCGCCGATCAAAAGCATATTCAAAAAGCCATAAATAATTGTTTACAGTCTAGGGAGGCTTGGGCCAATCTAACATGGGAACAACGGGCAGCCATCTTTTTAAAAGCTGCCGAGCTTATTGCTGGACCCTACCGTGCCAAAATCAATGCGGCCACCATGATGGCACAGTCAAAGACCATCCATCAAGCTGAAATAGATGCCGCTTGTGAATTGATTGATTTTTTGCGTTTCAATGTGGAGTATATGAGTCAAATCTATGAGGAACAGCCCGATTCTGCCGAAGGTATTTGGAACCGCGTAGAATACCGTCCACTTGAAGGTTTTGTGTATGCGATAACCCCTTTTAACTTTACGGCCATTGCCGGAAACTTACCTGCAAGTGCCGCCATGATGGGCAACGTAGTGGTTTGGAAACCCAGTGATAGTCAAGTTTTTTCCGCAAAGGTCATTATGGATGTATTCAATGAAGCAGGTTTGCCCAAAGGTGTAATCAATATGGTCATGGGCGATCCCGTAATGATAACCAATACCGTTTTGGACAGTCCTGATTTTTCTGGTTTGCATTTTACTGGATCCACTCATGTTTTCAAGAGCCTTTGGAAACAAATCGGTAACAATATTGACAAATACAAAACCTATCCGCGTATTGTAGGAGAGACAGGCGGGAAAGATTTTATTGTCGCCCACCCAACTGCAAAACCCGCCCAAGTAGCAACTGCTATAGTTCGCGGTGCCTTCGAATTTCAAGGTCAAAAGTGTAGTGCGGCCTCGAGGGTATATCTACCAAAATCTACCGCCAAAACAATCTTAGACCTGGTCAAAAAGGACTTGGAAAGCATAAATAAACCAGGTTCCCCCGAAGATATGGGCAATTTTATTACCGCCGTGATCCATGAGGGCTCTTTTGATAAATTGGCTAAATATATTGACCAAGCGAAAGCCGATAAGGATGCTGAAATTTTTGCCGGGGGTAATTATGACAAATCTACGGGCTATTTTATTGAACCCACGGTCATTGTCACCAATAATGCAAAATACAGTACAATGTGCACAGAACTCTTTGGTCCTGTTGTAACCGTCTACGTCTACGACGACAAAGATTGGAGCAATACATTGAAACTGGTAGATGGCACTTCAGAATACGCCCTAACGGGTGCAGTATTGGCCCAAGACCGCTATGCCATTGAAGAGGCAACCAAGGCTCTTCAAAACTGTGCGGGCAATTTTTACATCAATGACAAGCCTACGGGAGCCGTTGTGGGCCAACAGCCCTTTGGGGGCGCTCGTGCATCGGGCACCAATGATAAGGCAGGTTCAGCACAAAACCTTTTACGATGGGTTTCGCCACGATTGATCAAAGAAACATTTGTGACACCTGAAAATTATCGCTATCCGTTTTTAGGTTAGTCGGTTGTTTAAACACTAAATTTTAAAGCTGCCTATTCTGGCAGCTTTTTTTGCAACCTAATCTAAATTAATTCATCTACTCTATAAACGAAGATGTTAAAACAATACTTTTTTCTTGCCGCTATATTTGTTGTGTACGGCTGCAATAGTAATGATATTGATTTTGTTGAGATTTCTTTACAAGCTTGTGCAATTGAAAACCCGTTGCAAGATTTGAATTGGCTAAGGGCGGAAGTGAAAAAAAGAAAAAATGATGATTCAGAAGATGCGAGGTACTGTTATATTTCCCAAGTAGAATTTGAAGGAAGCACCTATTTCCTATTTGAGGATTGCAATCCATTGGTAAACAAAATTGTTCCGATTTATGATTGCGAAGGAGTGAATAAAGGGGTCGTCGGTGATGCTATATTTGGATTTGATATTTTCATATCACGGACCATAATTTTCTATCCAGAAAATACACTCTGTGAATTCAACCTCAATGAATAGATCAGGACATTTTATATAACACATGGCCTTTTAACCACAACCCATGTATTTCTGCTTAAAAAAAGAAGATTTTCGGAAAACGATATATGTAGCCGATACGTCTCTTGTTAAGTAGAAGTAATCTTCCAAAATCAATACATTTAAATATTACCTACATTTGAGTAAACACTTAAATCGATAAAA
>JABDND010000024.1 GCA_013001145.1 Croceitalea sp.
GTTTATATATGCGAATTGAATTGAATTCAAAAGCAAATTAGGATCAGCTTGATCTGCGGCCAAGTCATTAGGACTTGTTCTTAGGTCAAGGTCAGTGGTTTCACAGGAGTTTAGAAGAATACCTCCTATGAATGCGACCAGCATTAAATTAATAATTTTTTTCATAATTTCTTTACTTATTTAATTAGCAATTTTTAAAATGTCATTTTTACGCTCATACCATATCTTCTGGTACTAGGACCGTTAAGGAAGTCAAACCCTCTACCGTTACCAACACCAACACCCGCAACATTGGGATCAAAGTTAGCACCATCAGGAGTATTATATGCGTCGTACCAAAGGTTAAAACCTTGCAAAGTAAATGTTAAAGATCCAAAAGGTGTTCTATCCAAGAACTTTTGAGGTAACGAATACCCTAAAGAAACCTCTTGTAAACGAAGCACTGAAGCATCATAAACCTTAAGTTCAGCAGGGCCGAATAACAAGTTGCTAAAATAATAAGTTGAGTTGTTCAACTGAATATCATTAGGCTGCCCGCTATTTTGGTTAATTCCAGGCAGAATATAGGTGTTCAAACGATTTTCTGTCTCAACGATCAAACCTCTACCTAACAGGGTGGCAATTGTACTAGACATAATGTCACCACCTTTTATGTGATTGATTTGAAAACCTAGATTCCAATTTTTGTACGATAAACTGTTAATGAAGTTCATGGTATAATCAGGAATAGCATCACCAATAATTGGCACATTACCGTCCGCATCTTGTTCTGCTACAACATAGTTACCACCATCGTTGACCAAGAAATCTCCGTTGGCATCCCTAGCAATTGCAGTACCTACTATAGTACCCAGTGATTCTCCTTCAATAGCGGCGTTTGAACCTCTGAACAGACCACCACCAACTGCCAATGAACCTGCATAGGCAATAAAGTCTTGGTCTTGCTGCGTTACCGTTTCATTATTGGTAAAGAAGTTCACACGAGAATTCCAGTTGAAATTGTCGCTTTTGAAAATATCGACTCCTAAATCAAATTCGATACCTTCATTTTGAATTTCACCAATATTACTTTGAGTGAACGAGAAACCTGTAGATGGAGAAAGTGGCTCAGTCACGATCAAGTCATTGGTTTTTCTATCAAAGTAAGTAAAGTCAACAGAAATTCTGTTTTTCCAAAACTTAGATTCAAAACCAAATTCAAGTTCTTCCAACAACTCAGGCTTTAAGTCTGGGTTGGCACGGAAGTTATCAATTTGGTTGGTGGTAATGGATGTTCCAGTACCAGCATCAGTAAATCTAAGTGTATTTTGTTCTACCACGTTTACCGTTGGGTACCCTGTTGGGAAGGTAGCAGAAGTACCATAACTGGCTCTTAGTTTCAAAAAGTTCAAGCCATTCTCTGATTTTAAACCGCTGAACGCATTGGTAGGTAAGAAAGATAAACTTACACCAGGATACGTCTTGCTATTGTTCTCAGTAGTCAAGTTAGAAACCCAGTCAGTTCTGGCTGATACGTTCAAGAACAACATATCGTCATAATCAAAAGTGGCTTGCCCTAAAACACCCACAATATTTCTCTTTTGAGAGAATTGGATAGGAGATTGGTTTTCAAAGTTAAAGTGTCTTTTAACTCCAAATACAATCTGTCCTGTACTGGCCACCCCTTGACGATCGTAATTATCTTGTCGTGAAGTAGCACCTACTGTAAAGGAAGCACCCAATTTTTCAGAAAGATCATAATTACCATTGATTGAGAAGAAATGCTCCCAAATGGTATTGTTGTTGTCAAAAGTGTTCAAGAAACCAAAAATAGCATTTGTAAATTCAACACCACCTTTATTGGAACTGTTCACGTTACGTTCGTTGTAGAAATCCAAACCAGTTCTCCAGTTCAAGCTCAAGTTGTCATTGATTTCATAAGCCAATTGAGCGTTCCAGTAGAATCTATTGGTCAACTGACGGTTGGTCACATTCTTTGCTGTCCAACGTGGGTTGATGATGTCATTACCATTACGATAATATACACTTGAACCATCGACAGGGTTTTCAAAAGGAAGTCCCATTAAATCAACACTACGTGGCGTAAACAATACGTTACCATATACAGAAAGTCCATCCGTACCATTACCTCTACTTGATGCAATGGGGGGAGTTCTATAATCGGTTCTCGCATAGTTCATAGTACCAGAAACGGTAAACTTATTGGAAAGTATTGAACGACCACCAATAGAAACGTTGGTTCTGTTCAAAGAGTTACCAGGGGTAAATCCTATATCATTCAAGTACCCTACGTTCACATTGTAATTGGTATTACCATCCGTTGAGCTACCTGCCACGTTTACCGAGGTGTTGGTTACAAAACCTGGGCGGAAAAATTCTTCTACAGAATTGTAAGGCTTCCACTCATAGCGAGCACCTTGTAACTCAGGAAATGAATTTCTGGTTTTCGCAACCGATGTGGTTGAATAAGGATGCTCCAAAGTACCATTGTCATCAATTGCAGATTGAGCGCCCCAACCGGCTACACCATCTCTATCAAAGCTTGGCCCCCAGTTACTAAAGAACCAACCAAATGCTTGGTCAAAACCATTACCATATTCATCTTGGTAGTCGGGAGCCGAAGCATACTCATTGGTAAAATAAGATTGGTTAACGGTAATTTCGGTCTTCTTAGCACCACTTGAAGCCGCACCGGCTTTGGTGGTAATTAAGATAACACCGTTTTTACCCTGAGTACCATAAAGTGTGGCTGCTGCCAAACCTTTAAGTACCTCTATACTTGCAATGTTGTTTGGATCAAGATCCAAGAAACGCGAAGACCCGGTATTACCTCCAATAAAGCTACCGGTAGCATTGGTGTCATTACTGAAGGGTACCCCATCAACAATGAACAATGCCTGGTTACTTCCCGAGAAGGAACTTAAACCACGAACTGTTACGTTTGTTGCAGAACCTGAGGCACCACCTGCAGATGTAATTTGTACACCAGCGGCCTTACCTGAGAGAACCCTTGCAACATCACCTTCTGTTCTGTTCTCCAATTGTTCCGCACCCACTGAAGTTACTGCGTAACCCAAGGCTTTCTTTTCTCTTTTAATACCTTGTGCCGTTACTACAACCTCTTCAAGTGCTTGTGCATCTTCTTCCATCTGCACATTAATAGTATTCCCGGCACCAACAGTTCTTCTAACATCTTTTTGCCCGATATATGAAAAGAGTAGGCTTTGGCCTGCGCTTGCATTAATCGAATAAAGTCCATCAAAATCTGTTTGTGTACCATTGGAAGTACCTTCAACGACAATGTTAACCCCAGGCAATGGCAGACCATCAGAATCTGTCACAGTACCTGAAATCGTCTTGCCTTGTGCAAAAGATAAGTGCACAGCAAACGCCAATAAAAGCGTTAAGATTCCATTTAGTTTTGTTCTCATTTTTAAATTATTTGAATTAGCTAACCGCTAAAATCATAATTTCATGTTAATAATCCAAACTAATTTTACTAAACTTTCACACTTTGTGAAAAATATAAAAATGATGTCGCCTGTTTTGAATATTAATAAGTACCCCCTTAATTTTTATTGAAAGTCATAAAATACGTCATACCAGCTTTTTAAATATTTCTGCATTTTGTGGGGAAACTGGTTTTCTTTTGAAAGTGCTTCAGCGCCAATAGTGGTTAATGGTCGGCAAGTTGTCATAGAATAGATGAGACTCAATGTATTTTGGACGAAAAGATTAGTTTTAGCCCATACTTTAGTATTGAATTATTTCTTGCGAGAATTGCTATTTGGGTAGCACTTCCAATGCCAATGGAAAAATTGGATTTATGAACGTCATTAAGATGCAAAACTCGGTCCGTCTAAAACTTTTATACCTTAATATATATATACCATCAATTTTAGACCTAAGCTGGTTCTATATGAAACAAGCTTAAAATAAATCCATAACCGTTTGAATAATTGTGAAATATCACTACATTTGCAGCCCTCAAAAAGAGGGTTTTTGATTATTAACACAAGAATTTAATGCCAACAATTTCACAATTAGTAAGAAAAGGAAGGGTCACAATTACCAAGAAGAGTAAATCGGCCGCTTTGGATTCTTGCCCACAAAGAAGGGGAGTTTGTACACGTGTTTACACTACTACGCCTAAAAAACCGAATTCAGCAATGAGAAAAGTTGCAAGGGTTAGGTTGACCAATGGTAAAGAGGTGAACGCATACATTCCTGGAGAGGGGCATAACCTCCAAGAGCACTCGATAGTATTGGTAAGAGGTGGAAGGGTAAAAGATTTGCCAGGAGTTAGATACCACATCGTTCGTGGAGCGCTTGACACCGCAGGTGTAGCAGGCCGCACGCAACGTAGGTCTAAGTATGGTGCAAAACGCCCTAAAAAGTAATAAACTTTAGTAAGTAGCAATGAGAAAAAGACAGGCAAAGAAAAGACCGTTGTTGCCGGATCCAAGATTTGGAGACCAGTTGGTGACACGTTTTGTAAATATGATGATGTGGGACGGAAAAAAATCCGTTGCCTTCAAGGTATTTTATGATGCAATGGATATTGTTGAAGAGAAAAAAACCGATGAAGAAAAATCTGCATTGGAACTTTGGAAAGATGCATTGTCAAATGTGATGCCCCATGTTGAAGTAAGAAGTAGAAGGGTAGGTGGTGCCACATTTCAAATACCCATGCAAATACGCCCAGATAGAAAAATTTCGACTGCCATGAAGTGGTTGATTTTGTATGCTCGTAAGCGAAACGAGAAATCTATGGCGCAACGTTTGGCATCCGAGGTATTGGCGGCATCCAAAGAAGAGGGTGCGGCAGTCAAGAAAAGGCTGGATACACATAAAATGGCAGAAGCCAATAAAGCATTTTCACACTTTAGATTCTAGTAACCAAGATGGCAAGAGATTTAAAATTTACAAGAAACATAGGTATTGCTGCTCATATTGATGCAGGTAAGACCACTACCACCGAACGTATTCTTTTTTATACGGGAGTAAGCCACAAAATTGGGGAAGTGCACGATGGTGCGGCCACAATGGACTGGATGGAGCAGGAACAAGAAAGAGGTATTACTATTACTTCGGCTGCTACAACATGTGAATGGAACTTTCCCATCAAGAATGGTCAGGTTACCGATGAAACCAAGCCCTACCATTTTAATATAATAGACACCCCCGGGCACGTTGATTTTACTGTTGAGGTAAATAGATCATTACGTGTACTGGACGGATTGGTTTTCCTTTTTAGTGCGGTTGACGGTGTTGAGCCTCAATCAGAAACAAACTGGAGGTTAGCCGACAACTATAAGGTACCACGTATAGGTTTCGTCAATAAGATGGACCGCCAGGGAGCAAACTTTCTTATGGTCTGTAATCAGGTTAAAGAAATGTTGGGTTCCAATGCTGTGCCAATAGTTTTGCCTATTGGTGATGAGGCCGATTTTAAAGGTATTGTCGATTTGGCAAAAAACAGGGCGATTGTATGGCATGAAGAGGGCTTCGGTGCAACCTTTGATGTGATTGATATCCCTGAGGAAATGAAAGCCGAAGTAAAGGAGTATAGAGCTGCTTTGATTGAGGCCGTTGCAGAATATGATGAGGCATTGATGGAAAAATTCTTTGAAGATGAAGATTCCATTACAGAAGAAGAAGTGCATGCTGCATTGAGGGCCGCTGTTATGGACAGGGCCATCATTCCTATGATTTGTGGTTCGGCCTTTAAAAATAAAGGTGTACAATTTTTATTGGATGCCGTATGTAGATATTTGCCTTCTCCTTTGGACAAAGAAGCCATTGTAGGGATCAATCCAGACACGGGCGAAGAAATAAAAAGAAAACCGGATGTAAAGGAGCCATTTTCGGCATTGGCATTTAAAATAGCCACAGACCCTTTTGTTGGTCGCCTTGCATTTTTCAGAACATATTCTGGTCGTTTAGACGCAGGTTCCTACATTCTGAATAACCGTTCTGGTAAAAAGGAACGTATATCGCGTATCTATCAAATGCATTCAAATAAGCAGAATGCCATCGATTTTATCGAGGCTGGTGATATTGGTGCTGCCGTTGGATTTAAAGATATAAAGACTGGTGATACCATGTCTGCCGAAAAACATCCAATAGTACTTGAGAGTATGAACTTTCCTGATCCGGTAATCGGTATCGCAGTTGAACCCAAGACTAAGGTTGATGTAGACAAATTGGGGATGGCTTTGGCTAAATTGGCCGAAGAAGATCCAACATTTCAAGTAAAAACCGACGAAGCTTCCGGACAGACCATTATATCTGGTATGGGCGAGCTTCACCTTGATATCATCGTAGATCGTTTACGACGCGAGTTTAAGGTTGAGGTAAATCAAGGTGAACCTCAAGTGGAATACAAAGAGGCTCTTACCAAAATGGCTGCGCACAGAGAAACTTACAAAAAGCAATCTGGTGGTCGTGGTAAGTTTGGTGATATTGTATTTGAAATGAGTCCTGCTGATGATGATTTTGAAGGACCAGGCTTGCAATTTGTTGATGAGATAAAAGGCGGCCGTATTCCCAAAGAATTTATTCCTTCTGTTGAAAAAGGATTCAAAGCTGCCATGCTCAACGGACCATTGGCCGGCTTTGAGATGGATACCATGAAAGTAGTTCTGAAAGATGGGTCGTTCCACCCTGTGGATTCTGATGCTCTTTCTTTTGAATTGGCGGCCAAGATGGGTTATAAAGCTGCAGCCAGGGCTGCTGGTGCGGTAATCTTGGAACCAATTATGAAGATTGAGGTGATTACGCCCGAAGAAAACATGGGTGATATTGTAGGTGACTTGAATAGAAGGCGCGGAACTATCAGCAATATGAGTGATAGGGCTGGAGCCAAAGTAGTTAAAGGAGAAGTGCCATTATCAGAAATGTTTGGCTATGTAACCTCTTTGAGAACGCTTTCGTCGGGTCGTGCAACCTCTACCATGGAATTTTCACATTACGCGGAAACACCTTCAAATATTGCAGAAGAGGTGATTAAAGCAACTAAAGGAGTAACGGTTTAAATAGCAGAAGATGAGTCAAAAAATAAGAATTAAATTAAAGTCCTACGATCACAATTTGGTGGACAAGTCTGCTGAGAAAATCGTTAAGACAGTGAAGACAACTGGTGCGGTGGTCACAGGACCTATTCCGTTGCCGACCAATAAAAAAATATTTACGGTTTTACGTTCACCCCACGTGAACAAGAAATCAAGAGAGCAGTTTCAATTAAGTTCTTACAAGCGCTTATTGGATATTTACAGCTCTTCATCAAAAACTATTGACGCCCTAATGAAGTTAGAGCTTCCAAGTGGTGTTGAAGTCGAGATAAAAGTGTAAATTTGCCGGCCCTTAGGGGTTGACGACATGTCTGGAGCGTTTCGCGAAGGAAAAACGGGAGAAAGAAAAAAATCTGGGTCAGAGGATTTTCTTGACCCTATTTTTATGCCAAGAATTTGGCAAAACAAAAAAGAAACAATTAATAATTGAATATATGTCTGGGTTAATAGGAAGAAAAATCGGCATGACCAGCATTTTTGATGAGAATGGTAAGAATATACCATGTACCGTCATTGAAGCTGGACCTTGTGTCGTTACCCAAGTCAGAACCGAAGAGGTAGACGGGTATAGTGCCCTTCAACTCGGTTTCGATGACAAGGCAGAAAAGCGTGCCAATAAGGCTGAAAAAGGCCATTTTAAAAAGGCAGGCGCTTCGCCAATGAAAAAAGTCGTTGAATTCCGTGATTTTGAAGGTGAGTATAAATTAGGTGACACTGTTGGTGTTGACCTTTTTATGGAAGGAGAATTTGTTGATGTTATTGGCACTTCAAAAGGAAAGGGCTTTCAAGGCGTAGTAAAAAGACATGGTTTTGCTGGTGTAGGTCAAGCAACCCACGGTCAGCACAACAGATTGCGTGCTCCAGGTTCTATTGGAGCGGCATCTTACCCAGCAAGGGTATTTAAAGGAATGAAGATGGCAGGTAGAATGGGCAATGACCGTGTTACCGTGCAAAACCTAAGGGTTTTAAAAGTAGTTCCTGAAAAGAATATCATTGTTGTCAAAGGAGCCGTACCAGGACACAAAAACGCTTACGTAACTGTAGAAAAGTAATACAATGAAGGTAGCAGTTTTAGATATTAAAGGAAAAGAAACGGGAAGAAAGGTAGACCTTTCTGACAGCGTTTTCGCCATAGAGCCCAATGAACATGCCATCTATTTGGATGTTAAGCAATACTTGGCACATCAAAGACAAGGCACGCACAAGGCAAAAGAAAGAGCTGAGATAACTGGTAGTACCAGAAAAATCAAAAAGCAAAAAGGCACGGGTACCGCAAGGGCCGGTAGTATAAAGTCTCCAATTTTTAAGGGTGGTGGTAGAATATTTGGTCCAAGACCTAAAGACTACACCCAAAAATTGAACAAAAATGTAAAGCGTTTAGCTCGTAAATCGGCTTTGAGTATCAAATCCAAAGAAAAGCAATTAATGGTGGTAGAAGACTTCAATTTTGAAGCACCTAAAACCAAAGAATTTAAGAATGTTTTGAAATCTTTGGGGCTTGAAGATAAAAAGTCATTGATAGTCTTGGGTGACGCGAATAATAATGTATATTTGTCGTCGCGTAATTTGAAGGGCTCTGAAGTGATAACTAATTCAGAATTAAGCACTTACAAAATTTTAAACGCCAAGAGTGTTGTCCTATTGGAAAGCGCTTTAGAGGGAATAGAATCAAATCTAAGTAAATAAGAATAACATGGGTGTGTTGATAAAGCCAATCATTACAGAAAAAATGACCGCAGACAGCGAGCTTTTCAATCGCTATGGTTTTTATGTTGACCCAAAGGCCAACAAATTACAGATCAAAGAAGCGGTTGAAACTACCTATGGAGTTTCAGTTGAAAAGGTTAGAACAATGAATTACGGTCCCCAACGCAGAACAAGGTTTACGAAAACCGGTATTCAGCATGGAAAGACCAATTCCCGTAAAAAGGCAATCGTTGATGTGGCCGAAGGTGATATCATTGATTTTTACAGTAATCTATAAAGACAAATAATGTCAGTTAGAAAATTAAAACCAATCACTCCTGGACAGCGTTTTAGAGTAGTAAACGGGTTTGACGCCATTACTGCTGATAAGCCGGAGAAGAGCTTGCTCGCTCCGTTAAAAAAGTCGGGAGGTAGAAACAGTCAAGGAAAAATGACCGTACGCCATAGAGGTGGTGGTCATAAAAGAAGGTATCGTATAATTGATTTTAAACGAGACAAGCAAGATGTTGCTGCCGAAGTAAAATCCATTCAGTACGATCCAAACAGAACGGCGTTCATCGCTCTTTTGCAATACAAAGACGGTGAAAAAAGATATGTAGTTGCCCAAAACGGATTGCAGGTGGGACAAAAGGTTTCATCTGGTGTAAAAGCAGCTCCGGAAATTGGAAATGCTCTTCCTCTAAGTGAAATACCATTGGGTACTATTATATCATGTATAGAGTTGCGACCCGGTCAAGGGGCGGTGATGGCTCGTAGTGCAGGTACTTTTGCCCAATTGATGGCGAAAGACGGCAAGTTTGTGACCGTTAAATTGCCTTCAGGTGAAACACGCATGGTATTGGCCAATTGCTTGGCCACCATAGGTGCGGTATCGAACTCAGACCATCAACTTTTAGTATCCGGTAAAGCTGGTCGAAGCAGATGGTTGGGTAGGAGACCAAGAACTAGACCCGTAGCGATGAACCCTGTGGATCACCCAATGGGTGGTGGTGAAGGTAGAGCTTCAGGTGGTCACCCAAGATCTAAGAACGGTATACCTGCAAAAGGTTTTAGAACCCGTTCCAAGACCAAGGATACAACGAGATATATCATAGAACGTAGAAAGAAATAAAAGAATAAGAAATGGCACGTTCATTAAAAAAAGGACCTTACGTTCATCATAGTTTAGACAAGAAAGTCCAACAAAATGTAGAATCAGGCAAAAAGTCAGTGATCAAAACTTGGTCAAGGGCTTCAATGATAACTCCAGACTTTGTTGGTCAGACTATAGCAGTGCACAATGGAAGACAATTTGTTCCGGTGTATGTGACGGAAAACATGGTGGGTCATAAATTAGGAGAATTTTCACCAACACGTTCTTTTAGAGGACATGCAGGTGCTAAAAATAAAGGTAAAAAGTAAGCTATGGGAGTTCGAAAAAGACAAATGGCTGAACGAATAAAGGCAGAAAAGAAAGATATGGCTTTCGCCAAATTGAACAACTGCCCAACCTCGCCACGTAAAATGCGCTTGGTTGCCGATTTGATAAGAGGAAAGCAAATTGAAATGGCTCTGGCCATTTTGCGCTTCAATCAAAAAGAGGCATCAAGAAGATTGGAAAAATTGTTGCTTTCGGCCATTGCCAATTGGGAAGCAAAAAATGAAGAGGGAAATATAGAGGAAGCTGACCTATTTATTAAAGAAATTAGGGTTGACGGTGGTACAATGCTCAAGAGATTGAGACCTGCACCTCAAGGCCGTGCACATAGAATAAGAAAACGTTCCAACCATGTAACATTGGTTTTGGGCGCTAACAATAACACAGAAAGCTAGAGCAAGAATATGGGACAAAAAACCAATCCGATAGGAAATCGCTTAGGAATTATCAGAGGATGGGAATCTAACTGGTACGGAGGCAACGATTACGGAGATAAGTTGGCAGAGGATGACAAAATACGCAAGTATGTCCATGCTCGTTTGGCAAAGGCAAGTGTGTCAAGAATAATCATTGAACGTACCCTTAAATTGATTACCATTACCATCACCACGGCAAGACCGGGAATAATTATTGGTAAAGGAGGTCAAGAAGTTGACAAATTGAAAGAAGAGTTGAAAAAAATCACCAATAAGGAGGTTCAAATCAACATACATGAAATAAAAAGACCTGAGGTAGATGCGAATTTGGTGGCCGCCAGTGTAGCAAGACAGATAGAAAGCAGAATTTCTTATCGTCGCGCCATTAAAATGGCCATAGCCGCAGCTATGCGTATGAACGCCGAAGGAATAAAAATTCAAATTTCAGGTCGTTTGAACGGAGCAGAAATGGCACGTTCGGAGTCTTATAAAGATGGTAGAATTCCACTATCCACTTTTAGGGCCGATATTGATTATGCATTGACCGAAGCACACACAACCTACGGTAGACTTGGCATAAAAGTTTGGATCATGAAGGGTGAAGTATACGGTAAGCGTGAATTGTCACCATTGATAGGTCTTTCTAAAGGTCAAGGTAAAGGGGGCAAGCAAGATGGTCCTAAAAGACAACAGCGACGTAGAAAGTAATTTGATAAAGAAAAGGTAAGATGTTACAGCCGAAAAGAACAAAATTTCGTAAAGCCCAGAAGGGTAGAATGAAGGGAAATTCACAGCGAGGTCACCAGCTTTCAAATGGAATGTTTGGTATTAAGTCAATGGATTCGCACTTTATCACATCCCGTCAGATTGAAGCGGCCCGTATTGCTGCAACAAGATATATGAAAAGGCAAGGTCAACTTTGGATCAAGATATTTCCAGACAAGCCCATTACCAAAAAACCTCTCGAGGTTCGTATGGGTAAGGGTAAAGGTGCCCCAGAATATTGGGTGGCCGTGGTAAAACCTGGAAGAATAATGTTCGAAGTAGCTGGAGTGCCAATGGATATAGCAAAAGAAGCATTGCGATTGGCAGCACAGAAATTGCCCGTGAAAACAAAGTTTATAGTAGCCAGAGATTATTCGGCGTAATTGTATTTGACAAGTTATTATGAAACAAGCAGAGATCAAAGAACTATCAGTTGAAGAATTACAGCAGAAATTGGCTGAGAGTAAAAAGGAATATGCAGATTTAAAAGTGGCCCATTCAGTAACGCCACTTGAAAATCCAATGCAAATAAGAAAGACAAGAAGAGTGGTGGCGAGATTGGCGACAGAGTTAACTAAAAGGGAATTACAATAACGGGTTCGGCCTTATGGAAGAAAACACAAGAAATTTAAGAAAAGAAAGGATTGGCGTTGTAACTAGCAGCAAAATGGAAAAGTCCATTGTTGTCGCTGAAGTCAAACGAGTCAAGCATCCTATGTACGGAAAATTCGTTTTGAAAACCAAGAAGTACGTTGCTCATGATGAAAAGAATGACTGCAACGAAGGCGATACCGTAAAAATTATGGAAACCCGACCATTGAGTAAAACTAAGTGTTGGAGATTGGTTGAAATCCTTGAAAGAGCTAAATAATTATGTTACAGCAAGAATCTAGATTAAAGGTTGCGGACAATACTGGTGCCAAAGAGGTGCTAACCATCCGTGTACTAGGAGGAACAAAAAGAAGATATGCTTCGGTTGGTGACAAAATTGTAGTTACTGTCAAAGAAGCTACACCCAACGGTGGTATCAAAAAAGGTGCCGTTTCAACCGCGGTGGTCGTCAGAACCAAGAAAGAGGTGCGTAGACCAGATGGTTCGTACATCCGTTTTGACGATAATGCCTGTGTGCTTTTGAACCCAACGGGTGAAATGAGAGGTACAAGGGTATTTGGACCAGTAGCCAGAGAATTGCGTGACAAACAGTTTATGAAAATAGTTTCATTGGCCCCTGAGGTGCTCTAATTGCATAAGAAGATGACAAAATTAAAGATAAAAACAGGCGATACCGTGAGAATAATGACCGGAGACCATAAAGGGACCGAGGGAAAAGTTATGCGTGTCGATGCCGAAAAGAATAAAGCCATTGTTGAGGGAGCCAATCTTGTCTCTAAACATGAGAAACCCAGTGCAAAAAATCCACAGGGAGGTATTACAAAAAAAGAGGCCCCTATCCATATCTCAAACCTTGCACTTATTGATGCCAAAGGTGACGCCACGAGAATTGGTTATGAGGTAAGGGATGGCAAAAAAGTAAGAGTTTCAAAAAAATCTGGAGAAATAATCTAGTTATGAGTTACATTCCAAGATTAAAACAAGAATATAAGGAACGTGTGGTAAAAGCACTTTCTGATGAATTTGGTTACAAAAACGTAATGCAAGTACCCAAGCTGCAAAAAATTGTTGTCAGTAGAGGTGTAGGTGCTGCTGTAGCCGATAAAAAATTGATTGACCATGCTGTTGATGAGTTGACAATGATTACAGGCCAAAAGGCGGTATCTACCATGTCAAAGAAAGACGTTGCTGCTT
The DNA here is from genome assembly GCA_013001145.1 of Croceitalea sp. Taxonomy (GTDB): domain Bacteria; phylum Bacteroidota; class Bacteroidia; order Flavobacteriales; family Flavobacteriaceae; genus Croceitalea. The sequence continues at coordinate 13,185 of JABDND010000024.1, forward strand.
TTAAACTCCGTAAGGGAATGCCCATCGGAGCCAAGGTCACTTTGAGGGGTGAGCGCATGTATGAGTTTTTAGACAGATTGATTACTACCGCATTGCCGAGGGTAAGAGATTTTCAAGGAGTTCGTGCCACAGGTTTTGACGGTAGGGGCAATTACAGCTTAGGCGTTACGGAGCAAATTATTTTTCCTGAAATCAATATCGATAAAATAAATAGAATCAACGGTATGGACATCACCTTTGTGACCACTGCCGAAACAGATAAAGAGGCAAAATCGTTATTAACCGAATTGGGAGTACCTTTTAAAAAGAATTAATATGGCCAAGGAATCAATGAAAGCTCGTGAAAGAAAAAGGGCAAAAATGGTAGCCAAATATGCTGAAAAAAGAAAAGCCTTAAAAGAGGCCGGTGATTACGAAGCATTGCAAAAGTTGCCTAGAAATGCCTCTCCGGTGCGCATGCGCAACCGTTGTAAATTGACAGGTAGACCAAGAGGTTACATGAGAACTTTTGGTTTATCAAGGGTGACTTTTAGAGAAATGGCCAACCAAGGATTGATTCCTGGTGTTAAAAAGGCAAGTTGGTAAATAGAATTAAAGAGTAGTAAAAATGCTTACAGATCCAATATCAGATTATTTGACAAGATTAAGAAACGCGAGTAGAGCGGGCCATAGGGTTGTTAATATTCCGGCATCCAACTTGAAAAAGGAGATGACCAAAATTTTATTTGACCAAGGCTATATTTTGAGCTATAAGTTCGAAGATGATGGTGTACAGGGCAATATTAAAATTGCCTTAAAGTACGATAAGGCTACAAAAGAGCCGGTAATCAAAAAATTACAGCGCATAAGCAAACCAGGTCTTAGAAAATATTCGGGCTCTGATGATTTGCCAAGAGTTTTGAACGGCCTTGGGGTTGCAATTGTTTCTACATCACATGGTGTAATGACAAGTAAGCAAGCCAAACAAGAAAATGTTGGTGGCGAAGTATTGTGCTACGTTTATTAATTAGAGAAAAGTTTTAATAAAATGTCTAGAATAGGTAATAATCCAGTTTCAATTCCAGAAGGAGTTAGCGTCGAAATCAAGGACAACACTGTAACCATTAAAGGTAAACTAGGTGAGCTTACCCAAGAATACTCTGGTGTCGAAGTTTCTATGGAAGATGGAAGCCTAATGGTCAAAAGACCCTCAGATTCCAAAGAGCACAAGGCAAAACATGGTCTTTATAGATCTTTGTTTGTGAATATGGTTGAAGGGGTATCCAAAGGATGGACCAAAGAATTGGAATTGGTAGGGGTAGGTTATAGAGCCAGTAATCAAGGACAAAAATTGGATTTAGCCTTAGGGTTTTCCCACAACATTGTTATGGACATTGCACCAGAAGTTAAAATTGAAACAGCTTCGGAAAAAGGTAAAAATCCGATTGTCAAATTAACTTCGCACGATAAACAATTGGTAGGTCAAGTTGCCGCCAAAATAAGAGCTTTCCGTAGACCAGAACCTTATAAAGGAAAAGGTATCCGATTTGTTGGTGAGCAGATAAGAAGAAAAGCAGGTAAATCAGCTTAATAATATAGTAGTATGGGATTGTCTAAAACCGATAGAAGACTTAGAATTAGAAGGCGAATCAGAAAAATATCTTCTGGAACCGCAGCCAGACCAAGACTGTCTGTTTATCGCAGCAACAAAGAAATATATGCCCAGGTTATTGATGATGTTAAAGGAACGACCATAGTCGCAGCATCATCAAGGGACAAAGAAATTGATTCAAAGGGAACCAAAACTGAAATAGCTGGTGCCGTTGGCAAAGCCATTGCCGAAAAGGCAAAGAAAGCAGGTATTGAGGCAGTTGCTTTTGATAGAGGAGGAAATCTATACCACGGACGTGTAAAATCATTGGCAGAAAGCGCCAGAGAAGCAGGACTTAAATTCTAAATCATTATGTACCAGAAATACAAAAACGTAGAAATAGTTAAACCCGGAGGTTTAGAATTGAAAGACCGCCTTGTAGGCGTTCAAAGAGTTACCAAAGTAACAAAGGGTGGTAGAGCCTTTGGTTTTTCTGCAATCGTTGTGGTTGGTGATGAAAATGGCGTAGTTGGCCATGGTTTGGGAAAATCAAAAGAAGTAGCTACGGCCATTGCCAAAGCAATTGAAGATGCCAAGAAAAATTTAGTGAGAATACCGTTGAACAAAGCAACACTGCCTCACGAGCAAAAAGGTAAGTTCGGTGGCGCCAGAGTGTTTATTAAGCCTGCCTCACAAGGTACCGGAGTAATAGCTGGTGGTGCTGTCCGCGCCGTATTGGAAGCTGTTGGTGTTCATGATGTTTTAAGCAAATCACAAGGTTCATCCAATCCACATAATGTGGTTAAGGCCACCTTTGATGCACTATTGCAATTAAGGGATGCCGGAACAGTTGCCAAACAACGCGGTATCAGTTTAGATAAAGTTTATAAAGGATAGTAACAATGGCTAAGATCAAGGTAAAACAATTGAAAAGCGCTATCAAGAAACCTCAAAATCAAAAGAGGACCCTTGAGGCTCTGGGCTTAAGGAAAATTGGCCATGTGGTTGAACATAATGCCACGCCAAATATCCTTGGGATGATAAAAAAAGTTGAACATTTGGTTTCCGTAGAGGAATCTTAAATAAAGCATATAATGGATTTAAGCAATCTAAAACCAGCTGAAGGAGCTGTTAACCGTGACGGAAAGCGTTTGGGAAGGGGCCAAGGCTCTGGTAAAGGCGGCACCGCGGCAAGAGGACACAAAGGAGCCAAATCAAGATCAGGATACTCAAAGAAAATTGGTTTTGAAGGGGGTCAAATGCCCTTGCAAAGAAGAGTTCCAAAATTTGGCTTTACGAACATTAATCGTGTAGAATATCAAGGTGTAAACCTAGATAAGTTGCAAACCCTAGTAGACAAGAAATTGGTCAAAGGTGAGGTTACCTTTGAGCATTTGGTTGAGAACAGGTTGGTTGGTCAAAATAAATTGGTCAAAATTTTAGGCGGTGGCGAGTTAAAGGCCAAATTAAAAGTTTCAGCACATAAATTTAGTGCGTCGGCCAAAGCGGCAATTGAAGCTGCAGGAGGCGAAGCAATAAGTTTATAAGAATATTGAAATATGAAGAAATTTATTGAGACAATATCGAATATTTGGAAGATTGAAGAGCTAAGACAGCGTATTTTGATTACGTTGGGCTTGTTGTTGGTGTACCGTTTTGGTGCCCAAGTTGTTCTTCCTGGTATTGATACTACTCAATTGGCGCAATTGACTTCGAACACCGAGCAGGGAATCTTAGGTATTTTAAATGCCTTTACTGGTGGCGCTTTTGCAAATGCATCTGTGTTTGCTCTAGGTATTATGCCTTATATCTCTGCATCTATTGTAGTACAGTTGATGAGCATTGCAATTCCTTATCTACAAAAATTGGATAAGGAAGGTGAAAGTGGGCGCAAGACCAAAAATCAAATCACACGTTGGTTGACCATAGCTATCTGTATTGTTCAGGCACCGGCGTACTTATATGGTTTGGGAGCCTTAGGCGTTCCCGATAGTGCATTCATATTAGGTAAAGGAATGGATTTTATCATTCCGGCAGTGATTATTTTGGTCACAGGTTGTGTATTTGCCATGTGGTTGGGAGAGAAAATTACCGATAAAGGTATTGGTAACGGTATATCACTGTTGATAATGATAGGGATAATAGCGACCATGCCACAATCATTTGTGCAAGAATTTGTCTCTAGAACGACCAACAATACTGGAGGATTAATGTTCATTTTAATAGAATTGATCATCTGGTTCTTGGTAATATTAGCGAGCGTTTTATTGGTCATGGCAACGCGACAAATACCTGTTCAATATGCACGCCGTAGTGCCTCTGGCGGTTATGAGAAAAATGTAATGGGGTCTCGACAGTATATTCCACTTAAATTAAACGCATCTGGGGTTATGCCCATCATTTTCGCGCAGGCAATTATGTTCGCACCAAGTTTAATCGGACGTACGTTCAATAACACGGCTGCCGGCCAATGGATGGAAGTCCAATTCGCGGATATTTTTGGCTTGGCATACAATATTTTATTTGCTGTCTTGATCATCATATTTACTTATTTCTATACGGCTATCACGGTACCAACCAACAAAATGGCCGATGATTTAAAAAGAAGTGGTGGTTTTATACCTGGTATTCGTCCGGGTAAGGAAACTGGAGATTATTTAGATAAAATAATGTCTTTGATCACCTTCCCAGGTTCGGTATTTTTGGCCTTGTTGGCCGTTTTACCGGCTGTGGTAGTAAAATTGATGGATGTTCAAGCCGGATGGGCCTTATTTTATGGTGGTACATCACTTTTGATTATGGTGGGTGTTGCCATTGATACAGTGCAGCAAGTGAACTCCTATTTATTGAATAGACATTATGACGGTTTAATGAAAACCGGTAAAAATAGAAAAGTAGCATAATTTATGGCAAAGCAGCCAGCAATAGAACAAGATGGATCAATAATCGAAGCATTGTCAAATGCGATGTTTCGTGTTGAATTGGAAAATGGACATGTAGTAACGGCCCATATTTCTGGGAAAATGCGTATGCATTACATTAAGTTGTTACCTGGTGACAAGGTAAAACTTGAAATGAGTCCATATGATTTGACCAAAGCACGAATTACATATAGATACTAAGATGAAAGTTAGAGCATCAGTTAAGAAAAGAAGCGCCGACTGCAAGATTGTTCGCAGAAAAGGCAGATTATACGTAATCAACAAAAAGAATCCTAGATTTAAACAAAGACAAGGGTAATTATGGCAAGAATTGCAGGTGTAGACATACCAAAACAAAAGCGAGGTGTAATCGCACTTACCTATATCTTCGGAATTGGTAAGAGTCGGGCCAAAGAAATATTGGAAAAGGCTGGTGTAAGTGAAGACACTAAGGTCAATGAATGGAACGATGATGAGATTGGTAAAATAAGGGATGTTGTCTCTTCATTTACGATTGAAGGAGAGTTGCGTTCAGAAACACAATTGAACATTAAACGATTGATGGACATTGGTTGTTACCGAGGCATTCGTCATAGATCGGGTTTGCCCTTGAGAGGTCAACGTACCAAGAATAACTCGAGAACAAGAAAAGGAAAACGTAAAACGGTTGCCAACAAGAAAAAGGCAACTAAATAATAGGTAAGTATTATGGCAAAGGCAAATACTAAAGCAACCAAAAAACGTAAAGTTGTCGTTGAATCAAACGGAGAGGCGCACATTGTAGCTTCCTTTAACAACATCATTATTTCGCTGACCAATAAAAAAGGTGATGTGATTTCATGGTCGTCGGCCGGTAAATTAGGCTTCCGTGGTTCAAAGAAAAACACACCTTATGCGGCGCAAGTTGCTGCCGAAGACTGCGCTAAAGTAGCTCACGAAGCTGGCCTTAGAAAAGTCAAGGTATATGTTAAAGGACCAGGAAACGGAAGGGAATCGGCTATTCGAACAATACATAACTCAGGTATTGAAGTGACCGAAATTATAGATGTGACCCCATTACCACACAACGGTTGTAGACCACCTAAAAGAAGAAGAGTATAATTATATAAATGGTTCGCCAAGTGGCGGATCTTCACACGAGAGTGTACAATAGATTATCGAAGGATAAGCCTTAATTCATAATCACACTTTCATAAACTAAGAAGATGGCAAGATATACAGGACCTAAATCAAAAATCGCGCGCAAATTCGGCGAAGCGATCTTCGGAGACGACAAAGCCTTCGAAAAGAAAAACTACCCACCCGGCCAGCATGGTAACAACCGTCGCCGTGGTAAAAAATCAGAATATGCAATCCAATTGATGGAGAAGCAAAAAGCGAAATATACCTACGGTATTCTTGAAAGACAGTTTCGCAACTTGTTCGCGACTGCCAAAAGAAAAGAAGGTGTGACCGGTGAGGTGCTTCTGCAACTTTGTGAATCTAGATTGGATAATGTGGTGTACCGCATGGGTATTGCCCCTTCAAGAAGAGGTGCAAGACAATTGGTATCACACAGACACATTACAGTTAATGGTGAATTGGTAAATATACCATCATACTCCTTAAAACCGGGCGACGTGGTTGCCGTTAGGGAAAAATCAAAATCTGTAGAAGCCATCTCAAATTCACTGGACAATAACAGCAGTGTTTATGAATGGATCACTTGGAACAGCGATAAGAAAGAAGGTACCTTCGTTGCGGTACCGGAAAGACTCCAGATTCCAGAAAATATTAATGAACAATTCATCGTCGAGTTATATTCTAAATAAAAACAACACTGATCCTATTATGGCATTACTTAATTTTCAAAAGCCCGATAAAGTTATAATGATAGATTCAACAGATTTCGAAGGGAAATTTGAATTTCGCCCTTTGGAACCTGGCTACGGATTAACTGTTGGGAACGCATTAAGAAGAGTACTACTTTCCTCATTGGAAGGTTTTGCAATAACATCGGTTCGTATTGATGGGGTTGACCACGAATTCTCGGTCATTCCAGGTGTTGTTGAAGATGTTACTGAAATCATTTTGAACTTGAAGCAAGTTCGGTTCAAAAGACAAATTGATGATGTTGAGAGTGAAACCGTTTCTGTTTCATTGAGCGGCAAAAATCAATTGACAGCGGGTGATTTTCAAAAATTCATTTCTGGTTATCAAGTTTTGAATCCAGATTTGGTCATCTGTAATATGGATGCCAAGGTGTCCATTAATTTAGAGGTCATCATTGAAAAAGGGCGAGGCTATGTTCCCGCTGAAGAGAATAAAAAATCAAATGCGCCAATAGGCAGCATAGCGGTAGACTCAGTATATACTCCAGTCAAAAATGTTAAGTACAGCATTGAAAACTTTAGGGTAGAGCAGAAGACCGACTATGAAAAATTGATTTTTGAAATTGTCACAGACGGTTCCATTCATCCAAAAGATGCATTGACCGAGGCTGCAAAGGTATTGATACACCATTTCATGTTGTTCTCTGATGAGCGCATTACCCTTGAGGCCGATGAAATTGCCCAGACCGAGACTTATGATGAAGAATCATTGCATATGCGCCAATTGTTGAAAACAAAATTGGTAGATATGGACTTATCAGTCCGTGCCTTGAACTGCTTGAAAGCGGCCGAGGTTGATACTTTGGGAGACTTGGTCTCTTTTAATAAAAACGATTTGATGAAGTTTAGAAATTTCGGTAAAAAGTCGTTGACAGAGTTGGAAGAATTGGTAATCAACAAAGGATTGCAGTTTGGTATGGATTTGGCCAAATATAAATTGGACAAGGATTAATTGTCCGAAATAGTTTAAAAAATGAGACACGGAAAGAAATTTAATCACTTAGGTAGAACATCGGCACACCGTAAGGCCATGCTCGCCAATATGGCGTGTTCCCTAATTGAACATAAGCGCATCAATACTACAGTTGCAAAGGCGAAGGCTCTAAAGCAATTTGTTGAACCATTGATCACTAAATCTAAAATTGAAAACAACAAGACCTCTGAGAAGGGCACTCATAATCGTAGGGTCGTTTTTAGCAATTTAAGAAGCAAATACGCAGTAGCTGAGCTTTTTGGAAATGTAGCCGAGAAGATTGGCGAAAGACCAGGTGGTTATACCCGTATTATCAAGTTAGGCAACAGACTTGGTGATAATGCTGATATGGCAATGATTGAACTGGTTGATTTCAATGAAACCTATAACGCCGGCAAACCTGCCAAAAAATCTACTCGAAGAAGTAGAAGAGGTGGTGGTAAAAAAGCAGAGGCTGCCCCAGTGGCAGAAACTGCGACGGCAGATGATTCAGAAGAGTAGTATGTTGATTACTCTTTTAAAATAGATAAAAGGATACGCTACGGTGTATCCTTTTTTTATGTTTTTTTGTTAAATTTTAATTGAGAAATGAAATATCAAACCAAAAGAAAAGCACTTTTATTATTGGAAGATGGAACCATTTTCTATGGCAAAGCTGTAGGAAATAGAACAGGTACCGCCTATGGTGAAGTTTGTTTTAATACTGGCATGACCGGGTATCAAGAAATTTTTACCGACCCTTCCTATTTTGGCCAATTAATGGTGACTACCAATGCACATATTGGAAATTATGGAACCCATAAAGATGAAATCGAGTCAGATTCCATCAAGATTGCCGGGCTCATATGTAAAAATTTTAGTTACAATTATTCCAGACCGGGAGCAGAAATGAGTTTGTTGCAGTTTCTGGAAAACAATAGTTTGCTGGCCATCTCTGACGTCGATACAAGAGCTTTAGTATGTTACATTAGAGATAATGGAGCAATGAATGCCTTGATATCAACAGAAATTGACAACATTGAAAAATTAAAGGCCGATTTAAAGAAAGTACCAAGTATGAAAGGCTTGGAACTGGCTTCAAAAGTATCTACCAAGGAACCTTATTATTATGGTGATGAAAATGCCTCGTTTAAAATTTCGGCATTGGATATTGGTATCAAAAAGAATATTTTAAGAAATCTTGCCAAAAGAGGCGCATACATTAAGGTTTTTCCTTACAATGCATCAAAAGAAGAAATGGCAAACTGGAATCCAGATGGATATTTTATTTCAAATGGACCTGGTGATCCCGAACCTTTAAAAGAGGCCATTGAGACTACCAAAGAGATTTTAAAGGATAACAAACCACTCTTTGGTATCTGTTTGGGCCATCAAGTATTGGCATTGGCCAATGGGGTTTCTACATATAAGATGCACAACGGGCATAGAGGTATCAATCACCCCATTTTAAATCTCTTAACGGGCAAAGGTGAAATTACCTCTCAAAACCATGGCTTTGCCATTAACAGGGAAGAGACCGAAGCCAACCCAAATCTTGAGATTACCCATACACATTTAAATGACAATACCGTCGCCGGTATTAAGATGAAATACAAAAATGTATTTTCGGTTCAGTATCATCCCGAAGCCAGTCCAGGACCACATGACGCGGAATATCTTTTTGATGAATTTTTTGAGGCGATTAAGGCAAGTAGCAACTAAATCGTTATCGTAAATTTTTAAATATTTAACGGGGGTTTTATGCCGCATTTCATGAATCTTGAACCTTTGGGTTTTGTATATTCGCATAACAAATTCAACCATAAATAATAAGAAATGAGCATTATATTAAACATTCATGCAAGGCAAATTTTGGATTCACGTGGAAATCCAACCGTAGAAGTTGATGTGGTTACCGAAAATGGAATTTTGGGTAGGGCAGCGGTTCCGTCAGGAGCTTCCACTGGAGAGCATGAAGCAGTTGAATTAAGGGATGGCGGCAAATCATACATGGGCAAAGGTGTAAGCAAAGCAGTGGATAATGTAAATACGATTATCGCTGAAGAGTTATTGGGCACCTCGGTGTTTGAACAAAACTTTATTGACCAAACCATGATTGATTTAGATGGTACACCCAACAAATCTAAATTGGGGGCGAATGCCATTTTGGGTGTTTCTTTGGCAGTTGCGAAAGCTGCGGCCGAAGAGCTGGCCATGCCACTTTACCGATATGTCGGTGGTGTAAGTGCTAACACATTACCAGTTCCGATGATGAATATTATCAATGGCGGTTCTCATTCCGATGCTCCTATTGCATTTCAAGAGTTTATGGTTATGCCCGTTAAGGCGAAGAATTTTAGTCATGCCATGCAGATGGGCACTGAGATATTCCATAACCTAAAAAAAGTACTGCATGACCGGGGCCTAAGTACGGCCGTAGGTGATGAAGGGGGTTTTGCACCAACTTTGGAAGGTGGAACCGAAGATGCCTTGGATACCATTGCAAAGGCTGTTGACAAAGCTGGCTATAAATTAGGAGATGATGTAATGATCGCTTTGGATTGTGCTGCGGCAGAATTTTATGTAAACGGTAAATACGATTATACCAAATTCGAAGGTGATAAGGGTGTGGTAAGAAGTTCTGCAGAACAAGCCCAATATTTGGCAGATTTATGTGCTAAATATCCTATTATTTCCATTGAAGATGGTATGGATGAAAATGATTGGGACGGCTGGAAACTTTTAACCGAAAAAGTTGGTGAAAAGGTTCAATTGGTCGGCGACGATTTATTTGTGACCAACGTGGAAAGATTATCACGGGGCATCGAAAACGGTATAGCAAATTCAATTTTAATCAAGGTCAACCAAATAGGAACTTTGACAGAAACTATATCAGCTGTGAATATGGCCAAGAATGCTGGGTATACTTCTGTAATGTCACACCGTTCAGGAGAGACTGAAGACAATACCATCGCCGATCTTGCTGTGGCATTGAATACGGGTCAAATAAAAACCGGATCTGCATCACGAAGTGACCGTATGGCCAAATACAACCAATTGTTACGTATAGAGGAAGAATTGGGCGATGTAGCTTATTATCCCCAAGAAAAAGCCTTTAAAATAAAATAAAAAGGAAGTACTTTTAAGAGCTTAAAAAAAAGCCTTTCCACATAGGAAAGGTTTTTTTATTGCGATTTTTTAAACGTATATTAATCACAACAACCAAAAGCAATTAAAAGCTTATATAATCAATGAACAATTTCTTATTTGTAGCTGCAGAAAATGATGCCATTGCCAAATGTAAATCAGGCGGAATGGGTGATGTGGTTCGTGATGTGCCACGCCAAATTGCCGAAAAGGGCGATCAGGTTCATGTGGTCGTACCGGCGTATTCGCGTCTTCATACTTCGGGTGAATTTATAACCAATATAAAATTCAAGTATAGAGGCAAAATGTACGAGGCCGAATTATATGAGGTTGTTCCCAAAAAACAAATACAGAATATTAAGCACTATGTTTTGCACCATCCAGAGATAGAAGCGGGTGGTATTGGTCATATTTATCACGATGACCCCAAAGAACCATTTTTTACCGATGCGGTCAAATTTTCGCTTTTCTGCACAGCAGTTGCCCAATCGATCAAACAAGGTGATTTTGGCAATTTGGATATAGTTCATTTACATGACTGGCATACTAGTTTGATGCTGTATTTAAGAAAATACCATCGCGAGTATTCCAACTTGCAAAAAATACGATTTGTATATACAATCCATAACTTGGCGATTCAAGGAATCAGGCCTTTTGAAGACAACTATTCATCATTGGAAAGTTGGTATCCTGAAATACCAATAGATTATGAAGGCTTGAAGGACTATCGCTATGAAGATTGCATCAATTTAATGGCTGTGGGCATACGCTTGGCCGATGCTGTCCATACCGTTTCACCTTCCTATAAAGAAGATATTTTAAAACCGAGCTCACCGCCAGAGTTCATTGGTGGTGAAAGTTTGGAAAAGGATTTGTCGATCGCTGATAAAGAAGGGCGCCTAGTTGGCATATTAAACGGCTGCAATTACAAAAACATCAATGTAGAAGTTCAAGGTCAGATTTATCGCAATACGGTTAAGGCATTGTTCCGTTGGTTACAAGAAGAATCAAAAAAGTACAAAGCCGATTTTCTTGCCCATACAGGTGAAAAAATAATGGAATACGTAGATCAACGTCCCAAATTCATAGTTTCAAGTGTTGCGAGATTGACAGAACAGAAGTTCTACTTTTTTTATCGTTCACCAGAAGCATTTGTCGAAATCTTAAAGAAGCTCGAAAGCGTAGAAGGCATCTTTATGCTCTTGGGCACCGGAGCACCCGAATACGAAGAGCTTTTCCGAGATATGAGCTATAAGCACAAGAACTTCATATTTACCAATGGACAGTCTGAAAATCTTATAGATTCACTTTATTTAGAATCCGACCTATACTTTATGCCAAGTCTTTTTGAACCTTGTGGAATTAGCCAAATGTTGGCTATGCGCAATGGCAACCCTTGTTTGGTACACCATACCGGTGGATTAAAAGATACAGTAGAACATTTACAAACTGGATTTGCTTTTGATGGGAATACGTACGATGCGAAAATTCAAAATATGTTGAAGACTTTTGACATTGCCTTAGATCTGTATAAAAATGATCAACCAGCATGGAAAAAAATCAAGGCCAATGCCAAAAAGAAACGTTTTACATGGAAAAAATCGGTCGACGAGTACTATAAATTACTCTATAAACTGTAAAGGATTTTTACCATTTTTTAACCTAGTTAAGAATAATCCAAAATTGTATTCCAAAATTGTTAAAACCTTTCATTTTTCGTAAATTGACAGCCTTATCAAAAATCAGAAATAAACGCACATGTCAAAAACTGCAATACTAGAATTTGAAGGCAAAAGATATGAGTTTCCAGTAATCGAGGGGACCGAGAAAGAACTTGCCATTGATATAAAAACCTTAAGGGGAACTACGGGAATGATAACCATAGATCCAGGGTACAAAAATACAGGCTCATGTGAAAGTGCGATTACTTTTCTTGATGGAGAGAAGGGAATTTTAAGGTATCGTGGGTATTCTATTGAAGATTTGGCAAAAGATGCCGATTTTTTGGAAGTGGCCTATCTTTTAATTTTTGGCGAATTGCCAAGTAAAGAGGAGCTTACCAAATTTCACAATGATATCAAGCACGAGTCCCATGTAGATGAAGAAATGAAGAAGATTCTGGATGGATTTCCAAAATCGGCCCATCCAATGGGTGTTCTTTCTTCCCTCACCAGTGCTTTGGTAGCGTTTAATCCTTCTTCTGTAGACGTATCTTCTGAAGAGGCCATGTATAACTCCATTGTTCGTATTTTGGCAAAATTCCCTGTTTTAGTGGCATGGACAATGCGCAAGAAAAAAGGCTTGCCATTGGATTATGGAGATGATAGCTTGGGCTATGTTGAGAATATTCATAAAATGATGTTCAAGCGCCCCAATAAAGAATACACAAAAGATAAAATAGTAATAGATGCTTTGGATAAACTGCTCATTTTACACGCAGACCATGAGCAAAACTGTTCAACTTCTACGGTACGTATAGTAGGTTCTTCCCATGCCGGATTGTTCGTCTCATTATCAGCGGGTGTATCTGCCCTTTGGGGACCCTTGCATGGTGGTGCCAACCAAGCAGTGCTCGAGATGTTGGAGGCCATTGATGCTGACGGGGGCGACACTAAAAAATATATGGCGAAGGCGAAGGATAAGAATGACCCATTTAGACTTATGGGTTTCGGTCATAGAGTATATAAGAATTTTGATCCGAGGGCAAAAATCATCAAAAAATCAGCAGATGAGGTTTTGGGACGCCTTGGTATTGACGACCCTATCTTGGATATTGCCAAAGGATTGGAAAAAGAGGCCTTGGAAGATAAATACTTTGTTGATCGCAAACTTTATCCAAACGTAGATTTTTATTCAGGAATCATATATAGAGCTTTGGGTATTCCTACAGATATGTTCACGGTTATGTTCGCCCTTGGTAGATTGCCGGGCTGGATAGCGCAGTGGAGAGAAATGCGATTAAAAGGCGAACCTATAGGCAGACCAAGACAAGTTTACATTGGCGAGAACCTTCGCAAATTTAAACCCGTCAACAAAAGGTAGACTATCATATAAAATAAGCCAATGGTCCATTTTCAGCTCGCTTGGAAATGGGCTTTTTTATACTTGTACAAACAATATTCCCATGTTGCAATTGAATATTATTGATGAAACCTCGCCTTTGAAAGCCGTTATTTTGGGTACTGCAGAAAGCTGTGGCCCAACACCAAGGCCAGAAGAAGCCTATGATCCAAAATCATTGGAACATATATTGGCAGGAACTTACCCAAAAGAAGCAGACATGGTCAAAGAAATGGAGGGCTTTAACCAAGTCTTCAAAAAGTATGATGTTACAGTTTATCGACCCGAGGTTCTCAAAGATTGTAACCAAATATTTTCGCGTGATATAGCTTTCGTCATTGAAGATAAAATATTTCACTCCAACATTTTACCAGATAGAGAACGTGAATTTGAAGCCATTCAGGGTGTTTTAGACCTAATTAGCCCTGAAAACATTATTAGGCCTCCTGAAGAGGTACATGTTGAGGGAGGTGATGTAATGCCTTGGCATGATTATATTTTTGTGGGCACATATACCGCCGAAGACTATCCTTCATATATAACGGCGCGAACAAACAAAGCCGCTGTCCAATTTTTACAAGAGCAGTTTCCAAATAAAAAAGTGAAATCTTTTGAACTTAGAAAATCAAATACCATAGCCAAAGAAAATGCCTTGCACTTAGATTGTTGTTTTCAACCTGTGGGCAAGAACAAAGCTATCTTACATAAAAATGGTTTTTTAATTGAAGAAGAGTACCATTGGTTGGTCAATTATTTTGGCAAGGAAAATGTTTTTGAAATCACCGCAGATGAAATGTACCAAATGTTCAGCAATGTTTTTTCCATCTCGCCCAATGTGGTCGTTTCAGAACGAAGTTTCACCCGTTTGAACCATTGGTTGCGCGAACAAGGTTTCACAGTTGAAGAAATTGCGTACTCAGAGATTGCCAAACAAGAGGGACTGCTACGTTGTAGTACTTTACCTTTAATTCGTGAATAAGTTTTAAGACTTCCCCTATGCAGATTACCAATACTATTTTAATGATCAGACCGGTAAATTTTCGTATGAACGAACAGACTGCGGTAAACAATTATTTTATGGAGGACCTTGATGTTCAAAACCAGACCATCAATACAAGGGCTCAAAAAGAGTTTGATGACTTTGTCTCACTTTTGAGAAGCAAAGGGGTTCATGTCATTGTTGTCGACGACAAGAAAGAAATAGATACACCCGACTCCATTTTCCCTAATAATTGGGTGTCTTTTCACGCTAGTGGTACAGTAGCCATTTACCCTATGTTTGCACCAAATAGGCGCAAGGAACGCAGAGAAGATATTTTCGATTTGTTGGAAGAAAAAGGATTTCGCATTGATACTGTTGTTGATTATACCTCGGCTGAAAAAGAAGGACTTTTTTTAGAAGGAACAGGCAGTATATTAATGGATCGTGTGCATGAAAAAGCGTATTGCGCTCTTTCCGATCGGGCCCATGAGGAGCTGTTTATAGAGTTCTGTGAAGATTTTGACTGTTTTCCGGTAATATTTACAGCCAATCAAACAGTAAATGGCGAACGACTGCCCATTTACCACACCAATGTAATGATGGCCATGGCTGAAAATTTTGTGGTCATTTGTTTGGACACTATCGATGATAAAAAGGAACGTCAAAATGTAAAAAGTCATCTTAAGAGGGATGGTAAGGAGATTATTGTGATCACGGAAGACCAAATGCATCATTTTGCAGGAAACATGTTGCAGGTTTTGGGGGCCGATGAGAAAAGATACATGGTAATGAGTTCTGATGCCTATAATAGCCTCACCAAGTCTCAAATAACCGCCATTGAAGCCCATTGTGAAATTATTCATAGCCCATTGGATACCATTGAGACCTGTGGTGGTGGTAGTGCGCGTTGTATGATGGCCGAAGTATTCTTGCCTAAGCGCTAAATTATTCTTCTGAAACAGAAAACTCGCGTATGGCCTGGTTGGGTTCCATGATGTTGTAACCTTGCCAAAAATCAGCCTGATATTGATTTAAATAGATGGCTTTGGTACTTTTATCCTCCTTAAAGTGCTCAAAATCTTTTTGGTCAATCAACGTATTCTCAAAAATGACTAATTCCCATTTATTGGTATTGTTCATTTGAAAATCAATTTCCAATGAAAGTTCATTTTGCTTTCTACGGCCTTTTACATTTTTGTTCTTTTCAATTACTTTCAATGGTCTTTTTACCCCAAAGTCTCGGCCAAATGAAAAATCAACAAAACGCAGTTCATATTTGTCGTTTGGCAGTTTACTGAAGTACATGCTGCCCTTATATAGATTTTCAAAATAGCTCAAGCCCAGCAAGCGAAATTTTTTGAGAGGATTCAGATTTTCAAAATCAATTCGCATCACGGCAAAATCTTGAATGTTAATATACATTCGGCCCTTAAAATCTGCATTTCTTTTCGGATTGAAATCAATGACGTAGACCCCTGCTTCATCAATTTCTGAAAAGCCTGCAAGACTAAATTCATATCGGTTGCTCTTGTCGATGATATTGAGCTTGGAATCTTCTTGGTAAAATGCCTCTGTCAAGATATCATCAAAAACCCCTTTTTGAGCATTAAGTAGACCGGATACCGAATCTTTTTTTAATTCATTCTCCAATTGATCCGCTTCTGCTTTGACCTCGGCAGCTTCTTCAGATTCAAAAAGTACCGAATCAACCTGTACCTTCTGACTAAATATGCCCGATTTGATTTTTAGATAAGAATCTGGTTTGACATTCTTTTTGAATATTTCTTCCATGCGCTTCCCCAAATCTTCAAATGAGCCCACGTTTTTTTTGTCATAAAGTTCGGCAGCTTTGAAAATATCCATTTTATAAGCCGTATTCGTTTTATAAAAATCACCTAAGGTCTCTGTATAGTAACTTGAATTTTTAGGTATGGAAAGCGCAATGCTGTCTATGAGTGATTTGTTGAGTTCTTTGATACTCGATTTTTGGAAGCCAAAATCTACTTTTTTAATAC
>JABDND010000050.1 GCA_013001145.1 Croceitalea sp.
ACCAAATCGGTATTGATTTCATTTCAAGAAAAAAAAGGTGATGTTTTTGAACCTATACGCGAGCGGATCAGAAAAAAGAAAAAACGCATTCGCAATGGCTGGACAGATTATCTTGCTTTCGCCCTATTGGACATTGTAATCGACAATTATATTTACATTTTGAGTGTTCTCGGTGAAAAAATTGAGGTTTTGGAAGAAAACTTGGGACCACAGCCCAATAAAAATATCATTAACAAAATTAATGCCTACAAGCGCGAATTAAATTTTCTTCGCCGCAATATAAGGCCGGCCAAAGAAATGCTATTGACCTTATCAAAAATGGAATCGGAATATGTTTTAGAAAGCACCTATGTGCATTACAAAGAACTATTGGATAATATCAATCAAGCAACAGATTCGTCAGATAGCTATCGTGAAATATTGACCGACCAATTGAATCTGTACCATACCACAATCAGCAGCAAGCTTAATGATATCATGAAATTTTTAACCATTTTTTCGGTCATTTTCATTCCGCTAACCTTTATTGCTGGCATCTACGGAACCAATTTTGATGTATTGCCCGAATTGCACTATCAATACAGTTATTATATCATGCTGGGCATTATGCTAGTACTTGCCATTGGCATGCTCATTTATTTTAGAAAAAGAAAATGGTTTTAATCAACAACAAAACAAGGTGAAAACACGCGTTAAAGTAGAACTAGTACGTTTTACAACCCTCAAAAAACTGCCCCAATCTTGGTCCTATAAAAATTTCAAAGAGCTGCTTCAGATTATGGAATATGATGATGTCAATGCCATTGCAGAAAATGAATTGGAAGAAATGTGCCTATTGGCCCTAACGGACAATGAACCGGAAGATGCTGCCAAAATCGTATTGGAATATATTTTTAAAGATCGTCTCAAAAAAGGACAGATCGAAAATCTTTCCAATGAAATGTTGGAGGATAACATGTGGGAAGAATATGCCGACCTGTCCCTGCATGAAGAATTTTTTAATGTCCACCAATTGTTATACCAAGCATATAACGGCAAATTTCCTCCGCCGGAGGCCGTTCAGTTCAGTGTAAAAATCACATATTTAGACAACAGACATCCAGATTCGTTTGTAGGGCATACAGAAGCATACTTATTGCGCCTATTGGTCAATGGCCTGCCAGAAAACACCATATTAAATCGCCTATTTGACCAACAAATGGAAGGTGGTGAATTTAAGGAAGCCAAAGATATTATTTGGCAATTGACCATAGAAAAGCAAAATGAAAATGAAATCATGTGCCATATTATATCATCGGAATATTGGTTGCATGATATCAAGTACATGGAAGATTTTGAAGTTACCATCTAGCCTGCAAATTGCTTAGGGAGCATTTGAAATAATGGACCGTATAAAAACGCGAATGCCGTTAGGTTGGCTTAATTGTCCCACGGGATGATACTTCAATAAAATCGAAAATAAAAAGGCTCCTTTCAGAAAGTACACTTTCTTCAGAAACCTTCTACGCTTTTACTTGTCGGGATGACAGGATTTGAACCTGCGACCACACGCCCCCCAGGCGTGTACGCTACCAGACTGCGCTACATCCCGTAATTGGAGTGCAAAAATAGAAATTAATTATTATTTGTGGGCACTACTTTTGGTATCAAAATAAAAAAGAGTTCAGTTCCCTAGAAGAAACTCCCTTATATCCATATAAAATGCTTCACGAGCTTCGGCAGAATCATTTTGAGGATTAAAAAGAAAATGGCTTATGGTCTGTTTTTCGCAAAATTCTTCCACATTTTTACCTTTCCACATGTGATAACTCAACAATAAAGTATTGTAATCAATGGTGTATGGTTTTTTGTGGGTGTCTAGGGCATTAAGGTAAAGGTTTAATTTAAAAAGTGCGGAATAATTAAGCTTGTTGTCTTGGTCTATTAGGAATGACCTTGGCTCAACTTCGTATTTTTTATTCATTAAAAAACAACTATTAAGAAATGGTTCGTGCTTAGAATGACTTATTGTTTTCTAAAGTAATAAATAGTTGTTTAAGCGATGCACATTAAATGCGTAAAATGACCAATATTTGCTGTGAATGAGCAAAATGTTACGGTGAATTGACTTTTATACTACAGAATATTCCCACCTTACTCAAAATAATTAGGGACAAGCATTTTTTGCAATCCCATCAACGATAGAGGGTAAAATGCCCAACAAATTGATTTTTTTCATTGTTGTTGGTATTGACCACATACCAATAATCTCCAGTAGGCAATGGACTGCCCTCATAGGTGCCGTCCCATCCGGCAACGTCGGTTAAAATGGCAACCACGCGGCCATAGCGATCATATATTTTCACATCAATATAAGGGAAGAATTCGCTGTTCTGAGGAAACCACGTATCATTGAGCACATCACCATTTGGGGTAAAGAAATCAGGCAAATCGGGCATTACTTCAAAATCGAACGGTATCACAATGGTCGCTACGCAGCCAGCTCGATCACGGGCCATAATTGTAATTTCGGCATCTTGGAAAATGGTATAGGTGTTTTCTGAACCATATGACTCACCTTGAAAGAAATATTCATAATCTCCAAAACCGCCGGTTGCTATTGCTGTCACTTCATTTGGGCCAGTTTTTTCAGCTTCCAAAATCAAGGGTGTATATTCATCTATGGTAAATTCTGCAGTAGATACGCACCCATTTTCATGATACATATAAACCACATGATCTCCTGCTGCCAGATCACCATATGTTCGGGTCTCAGAT
>JABDND010000061.1 GCA_013001145.1 Croceitalea sp.
AAAGACCGAAGCGGCTGCGGAACATCCTGAAGGCGAAGTGCATCCAGAGGGTGGCGAACACCCCGAAGGTGGAGAACATCCCGAAGGCGGGGAACACCCTGAAGGTGGTGAACACCCAGAGGGAGAGCATCCCAAAGATTCAGTCTCAGGGTAAGCTTACTTCTTTATTCGAAGAATTTTGACCGGCTTTTCTACGAAATGAAAAAAACGTTTTGGGGAAAGCCGGTTCTTTTCCTATTTCCATTACCGGATAGGCCAAAAAATTGATGGGACCCGAACTGGGGCCGGGTTGCAGCTGTAGGTCACGGCCACGGCTAAACTCAATACGGTTTGCGGGGTGCCTGCCAAAATAATAGGTGGCCAAGGCCGTGTATTTATTTCCCTCGCTGATATCCACCGGCCACCATTTGCCCTCGGCATAGAATTCTGCCCAGCAGTGATAGCCATCGATACCCCCTTCATCACGATCCGACGGAATGCTCGCCCCAACCGCAAAACGCGAAGGTATATCTGCAGAACGCGCCAATGAAATAAACAACGAATGGAACTCCGTACAATTGCCGGTAAGGGCATCACATGCATAAACCGCGTCGCCTGTACCGTATTTGCCGGCCTTAATGTATTTCATATTATCTATAATATAATCATAAAGGGCCCTAGCCTGCATAATCGTACCATCGTTGCGCTTACTGCCAATAATCGAATCTGCCAAAACTTGAAAGCGGTCCCCTACGGGCATCAATAAACTGGGGTCCAAATACCTGCTGGGAGAACCCTCTTCTTCATAGGCTTGCTTTTCTTTCCTTTGTACATCATAGACCAAGTTTACCTTTTCACCACTGTGTTCAGGTGCAAGTTCCATATAGATAACACTGTTGCCATACTTTTCCTCTTGGAGCTCTTGATGTGCTACCGGAGCTTTTACCGATTGTAATTGCACGGTTTGAAAGCGATCGGTCTGTGGCATGGGCAACCACATTTTTGCCGGGCCGTCCATTTGGGGCAAAGTGACCTCGTAAGTGAATTCAAACTGGTCTTCTTTTTCAATGACGCCCAAGAGATCGGCAGTAGCATTTTGAACGGGCAGGCGATACCAAGTTTTGTCCTTACGTTGTTTCCAGGTATAAAAGGGTTTACCGTTGAGCTTGTGCAGCGTGGTTTCGGTGACGGTCATGCTGCCCGGGTCACCTTCCAAGAAAAAGTCAACATCATATACATCGCCACTTACATCTGCCAGATCCACACAGGCAAAATGGCGACGTGGTCCTAAATTGGAAAGGTATTCCGTATGTACCCGCACCAATTGCAGGCGCAGTTCTTTGTCGTCAGTGGTCATATGAAAATAACCGCCCCCCTCCTCTACCCGTTTATCGATATTGGCCTTGATACCCGCTTCAATATCGGCTGTAACCACTTTGGGTACATTTTCGTAAGCAAGGGTTTTGGTTTCCTTTTGTTTTTTGTTGTTTGAGTTGCAGGACGCGACGAGAGCTAAAAGAATAAGCGTGATGTTTTTGAAATATTTCATACTCAGGATTCGAATTCGTTGGTATGAATTTACGATAAATAGCTCTTTATCACGACCGGAAACTTGCAGCCAAATGAATAAAGCCATTATTATTTATTGAATTGTCGGTCACGTACAGATTGTACTCGCTAAATTTAAATTTAACCTGAGCCCGCTTTCTTGACTAAGGTTTTGCTTGTTAAAAACTAGGGTTTTTTGGTAATTTTATTAAGTTTTTTCCTTAAAGAAATGGTAAAATATTAGAAGCTTTCTTGCTAGTACGGTCTTTTAATTCTATCTTTAATAAAATCTCCCCCTTAGTTTTTGACACGTATGTAGAAGATTCATATTGTTTAATATCAGGTTATTAAGTTATTACTGATTTCCCACTATCACGTATAATTTAAGTAGTAAGAGTGCTAAATTATGATAGATGAACATAGGGCTAGAAAAATACCGGTACTACTTTGAGACGATTCTTGAAAATCCAGTTTTCGAAAATGTCCCTTCGGCTTCCATTGAGAATTTACTTAAAATCACCCAAAGCAAAACCTGCGAGCGCTCCACTTGCCTGTTGGATACCCATGAAATTTCGCATTTTTTCTTTTTTGTCATCAGCGGTAAGGTAAAGGCATATATTTATGACCCAGAAACCGATCGTCAACTGACCCTGGCCCTTTTATCAAAAAACGATCTTTTTGACCTGAACTCCCTCTTCGGGGGTTTTACGCATAAGGTATATTATGAAACCTTGGAACATACAGAAACCCTATGCATTCCTGTTCCCCTAATGAAATCTTGGTTGAAACAGAATCCATGTATTCAACCTGCCTTGATCAATCTCTTGGTGAAACAACTACATGCCCTGCAGAATTCGGTAGCGAATATTGTGATGGATGATATCGGTACCCGCTTGGCCAAACTGTTATACACCCATATGGATATTAAAACCGGTAAAATTCATCTTATCGACAATCTTTCGCACGATGAACTGGCCGCCTTGATCGGCACTACCCGCTCGGTGGTGAATCGGCAGCTTCAAGTATTTAGGGACAATGGCATTATTGAAATGGGCCGTAAAAGAATCAGAGTGTCCAATACCAATGGTTTAAAAGCTGAATTGGACAAAAGCAACCGCTAAACTATCCTACCCATTCCATCGGACAAACTTTTTTTTGCGAAGTGATACCTAGGTCACATACTGCTGGCATAATTGTTTGCTACATTTGGTCTAATCAAAAATAAATCATCATCAATCATGTCAATCAAAAAACGAGTTTCCCATCACATTTTATCAGATTTTTACGATTGGCAATTTTAATGTTTAATCTTTAAAATTACCACAACATGAAAAATTTAAGTAAAAGCCTTGCGGCCTTATGTCTCGCAGGCATCTTGTTCGCACCCAGTGCACAAGCCCAATCCAACGTTTTAGAATTAAAGGGAATCACCGTACGCCCTTTGAACATTAGCTATCTGCGCAATGTCATGGATCACCGCATGCCAGAATTAGTCACGGCTTTAGAAAATAAGGCGGCGCGATTCAATATTTTTGAGTCCCCCGTTTATGACGGCAAATTTGACGCCTACGAGGTGATGTTCACCCAAGAAAAAGGAACCATCATTGCCACGTACAACAAAGATGGCAAAATCATGCAGAGCACCGAACGCTTCAAAGATTTTACGCTTCCTGATTTTATCAGAAATGAGATTTACCAAGAACACCCAGGTTGGACCATACACTCCGACGCTTACTTGGTCTCTTACTTTTATGACAAGGAAGTAAAAAAAGTATGTCGCGTGCAATTGCGCAAAGATGGTCAACGCAAGAACATCAAGATATTAATATAGGTATATGAAACACGGGCAATCATCAGAACCTGAAGAATTAGATGACTTACTGATACCTAGGTCACAGATGATAGCTCCAACTTCAGCGTACCTTTAAAATAAGGAACTAATCATTCAACAGTTCATAGACCCTTATGTCGATCAAAGCAACAGACCTTAAAAGTATCACTTGCTACGAGAGGCAATCTAACAGTAAATAAATATTTAAATCAATTCATCATGAGAAAAACAATTTTTAGCTTATTAGCTTTCAGTTTATGTCTGGTCTTCGCCCAAGTAAATGGCCAAGAAAGGACAGTAGAATTAGAGGGAGTCACAGTATCTCCATTCAATTTGGAATATGAGTACGCTGTGGTAGATCCAGAAATGCCAGAATCGGTACAAGAGTTACAACGAAAAGTAGCCCGTTTTGATGTTACCGAAATGCCTAGCTACAATGGTAGGTTTGAAGCCTACGAAGTGTTATTTGAGCAAGACAATGGCAGTATCATCGCCACCTATGATGGTGACGGTAAAATCACCGAATCATTGGAAAGATTCAAGGACATTGCTTTACCACCTGCCATTCGTAATCACATTTACGAAAACAATCCAGGATGGACCATTCATAAGGACATCTATATGATATCGTATTACGACGATAAAGATGTTCAAAAAACATGTAAGGTTCAGCTTAGAAAAGATGGCCAGAAAAGGAACTTGAAAATCAATGTTTCCAATCTCAATCAATCGAGCAAATAGTCAGTGATTACTTTTATCAGGTGAACTGTTGTTGGATGGAAAAGCGCAAGTGCAAACTTGCGCTTTTTTAGTTTTGGTATTTT
>JABDND010000085.1 GCA_013001145.1 Croceitalea sp.
TCATTCTAAAGGTTTTAAACTCTAAAAGCATGGGCCTGGGCCTTTTACGAAGTGCTTTGCACAATTCATTGACTTTTTCATACACTTCAAGAATATTATTGCCATCGATGATGCGCGATTCCATTCCGTAACCTTTGGCCCGGTCTGCCAAATGCTCACAATTATATTGTTCTTTGGTGGGCGTAGAGAGTCCATAACCATTGTTTTCAATACAGAACAATACAGGCAAGTTCCATACCGATGCAACATTCAATGCCTCGTGAAAATCGCCTTCACTTGTTGCCCCTTCACCCGTAAAAACGGCCGTCACCTTTTTCTTTCTACGGAGCATATCGGCAAGGGCAATACCATCTGCAACCCCTAATTGTGGACCCAAATGTGAAATCATGCCCACAATGCGATGCTCCTGTGAGCCGAAATGAAAGCTTCTGTCGCGTCCTTTTGTGAATCCACTGGCCTTTCCCTGCCATTGGGCAAAAAGACGACTGAGGGGCACGTTACGCGTTGTAAAGACGCCTAGATTGCGGTGCATGGGCAAGATGTATTCCGATTCTTTCAATGCAGCAGTCACTCCTACCGAAATTGCCTCTTGGCCAATACCGCTGAACCACTTTGAAATTTTACCCTGACGCAACAGAATGAGCATTTTTTCTTCAATCAGTCTAGGCTTAAGCATTTTCTGGTACAGACCAAGCAAGGTCTCGTGGTCCAGATTGCCTTTGTGGTATCGCATATATCTTAATTTCGAACGCGATAAAAGTAGTAAAAAACCTTGTTGATGAATTCACATTGTTCGGCAGGTTTGCCAATAATGTTTAAATTTGAGCGAACAAAAAAATTAGTTATGAACGCTATTCCCAGTGTTGACCTTAAAGACTTTATTGCCGGCGATCCAGAACGTAAAACCAAGTTTATCAAAGAAATAGGAGGCGCCTTTGAGAATATAGGCTTTGTAGCCTTGAGCGGGCATTTTCTATCCGATGAATTGGTTGAAGAATTGTATGCTGAAATAAAAAAGTTCTTTGCCCTGCCCCAAGAAATAAAAGACAGCTATGAAATAGAGGGCATTGGCGGCCAACGGGGCTACACTTCGTTTGGAAAAGAACATGCCAAAGGCAGAAAGGAAGGAGACCTGAAAGAGTTTTGGCATTTTGGACAATATGTGGAGAACGACCCCAAATTGGAGGCCGAATATCCTCACAATGTGCAGGTAAAGGAATTGGAAAAGTTCAATGTTGTGGGTAAAGAGACCTATAAAATGTTGGAGAAAACGGCCAAGTACGTGCTCAGGGCATTGGCAATTCATTTACAACTAGAGGAAACTTACTTTGATGAGTTTATTAAAAACGGAAATTCCATTTTACGTCCCATTCACTATCCGCCCATAACTTCAGAACCCAAAAATGCGGTACGCGCTGCCGCCCATGGCGACATCAATTTGATTACGCTCTTAATGGGCGCACACGGCAAAGGCTTGCAGGTAAAAAATCATAAGGGCGAGTGGGTAGACGCCATTGCAAGACCCGACCAGTTAATGATCAATGTGGGCGATATGTTATCGCGATTGACCAACAATAAATTGAAATCGACCATTCACCAAGTTGTTAATCCGCCACGCGAACTATGGGGCAGTTCGCGTTATTCCATTCCGTTTTTTATGCACCCCATAAGCGAAATGCCCTTAAATTGTTTGGAGCATTGTGTGGATGATAAACACCCCAAACAATTTGAAGATATTACTGCCGGTGAATTTTTACATGAACGTTTGATTGAACTTGGACTTGTAAAAAAATAAGCTCCGTAATGGATTTAAAAGATCAACTTCAGAATTTATTTCCCGACCATGAACCCTCGGCCAGTAAAGAAGATAGAACAAAACCTCCAGAGTTTTGGCTTCAAGATGAGCCGATCATTTGCAAATATGAAAAACGCAAGGGCAAGCCGGTAACCATTCTCGAAGGCTACAACGGTGCCGACTCCGATTTTAAAAAACTTGCTAAAGAGATAAAGTCAATGCTGAGCGTTGGCGGCAGTTATAAAAATGATAAAATCATAATTCAAGGGGATTATCGTGTTAAAATCATGGACTTTTTAAAAGAGAAGGGTTTCTCGGTAAAACGGGTTGGAGGGTAGGTTATTACTACTTTTAAGGCCGTCAACTTTACTCGTTGAACTGTTAAATATATCGATAAAGTTCATAGGTTTTGTATCAAATATTTTTGTTTTTTTCGTTTATAGCGTACTTTTAACCTTACGAACCAACGAAATATACTGAAAATGAAATCACTGTTGCACATTACCAATGGCGATGCTTTCACGAGTAAGCTTAAAACGCTACCCATCAAAGGGGACATTATCACATGGAGAGAAATGCTGTGTGAAGGAAAGACCCTTAGTACTGTTGGCAGTGAAACTTTCTGGAAAACCCGTTTCGAATTTCTGAACAAAAATTATAAAGTAAGTAAGTCTTGGTTCGTTGAAAAGACTTTAAAAGAATATCGCTCCCTTTGTAATCATAAGCAACAAGACCAAATTGTACTTTGGTTTGAATATGACCTATTCTGCCAAGTAAACATGCTGGCTGTAATCAGCTGGTTGAAAACACATAGACGACATGCTGAAATTTCTCTAGTCTGCAGCGGAAATATGGAGGGCACAGACAAACAATATGGCCTCAATGAACTTTCGGAAGATCAGTTATTGGAATTGTACAAGAATAAAGTGGTTTTGTCGCAAGATGATATAGAATATGCAGATTATGTATGGCAATTATACTGCAGCGACAACCCCATTAGGTTGGAAAATCTGCAAGATTATGACAATTACCAATTTGAATATTTAGCCGATGCCATGTATGCCCATCTCAAGCGTTTTCCAAGCATTAAAAACGGTTTAAATGATATTGAAAACATGGTACTGTCCATAGCTGCGAAAAACAAACCAACTTCAAAGAAAGATTTTATGGGTCAAATTTTGAACCAGCAAGGGGCCTATGGTTATGGTGATACACAATATGAGCGAATTTTAACTACCATAAAACCTTTGTTTTCTTCTTTCAATCCCGTCCGTCTTACCAAAAAAGGCAAAGATGTTCTTGGACAAAAAACGAATTATTACGCCGTTCTGCGTGACAACGATACGTATTTGGGTGGTGCCTTAAAATATAATTTTCTATATAACGCAGGCACAGAAAGAATCTTAAAGTTATAATATGCCGATAGAAGAATCAGAATTGATTCTCAACTCAGATGGCAGTATTTACCACTTAAATTTACTTCCAGAAGATATTGCCGATATCATAATCACTGTCGGCGATCAAGAGCGGGTGCCTCAAGTTTCCAAATATTTCGATACAATTGCCCTCAAAAAAGGAAAACGCGAATTTATTACCCATACCGGCCTTTTGAAAGGCAAACGCATAACGGTCATCTCAACAGGAATAGGAACCGACAATATTGATATTGTCATGAATGAATTGGATGCCTTGGTGAATATAGATTTTGAAACACGTCAAGTCAAATCAAAGAAAACAGTCTTAAAAATCATCCGTATAGGCACCTCTGGGGCCATTCAAAAAGACATACCAGTAGGTAGTTTTATATTGAGTGAAATGGCGGTCGGTTTAGATGCCCTATTACACTTTTATAAAAATGGTGTGCAAGAGAACAAGGCCTTTA
>JABDND010000086.1 GCA_013001145.1 Croceitalea sp.
AGCTAATTTTTATTACTTTTGATAGCTTGACCAAGTTTAAGCCTAAAAGCTTTATATTGAGCAATCAAGCGAAAAAGTAAGTTCACAAAAGGTGAAGGTACATTAGTAAACACAACCAATAAAAGGATTGCATTATGATGTTTGAACCCGATAAATCTGTCATTAAATTGAACCAAAAAGACGAGGCCACAGCTTCAAAAATAGAACTCATCAAACAACTGATCTTTGGCGAGAACATACAGGCCTATGAGTCTGAATTTGAATTGCTTAAAAAAGATATTCTTGAAAAACGACGTGTTTTGGAGGGTCTGGTAGAAGAGGTTCGCACAGAATTGAGCAACACTATAGACAACTTGTCTACCGATATGAATATCCGTATCACGGAATTGGAAGAAAATCTGGAGCAGAAATTTGAAAATCTAGAAAAGGATCATCGCGACACCCTTTCAAACGTATTGATCGAGCTGGGTGAGAAATTGGCCAAAAAATAGTTCTTCACAACCCCATGGCCATGAATGAACTTGATAAGCTAGAGACGTTAAAGGAGATATTGTTCACAGATGATCGTGAATATGCTCAAAAAATAGCAAAACGTATAGCCATTCTTGAGCAGACTATCAATGACAGCGAAAAGCTTTCAGAAAAGACCAATCCCATTATCAGAAAACAATTGGATGAGTTCGTGGAGCAAATTCCAAGCACATTGGGACCAACCATTACCGCCACCCTTAAAGAACAGATCAAAACGCAAAAAGATGATGTTGTCGATGCCATTTACCCCATTTTGGGCAAATTGGTTAAAAAATATGTGGCGCAAGAAATCAAAGTACTATCGGAGAAAATTGATAATCAACTTGATTTTGTCAAGCGATTTAAACGCAAAATCAAAGCTTTCTTTGGTGGTGCCAAAGAGAAGGACCAACTATTGAGCGAACTTTCTTCCGGCAACATTGAACAAGTGCTGTTAATTGAAAAGGACTCTGGCATATTAAAGGCAAGTTATGCCAAAACCGACGCGATTGATGAAGACTTGGTTTCGGGAATGTTGACGGCCATAAAATCTTTTGTCGAAGATGCCTT
This sequence comes from Croceitalea sp., assembly GCA_013001145.1. Taxonomy (GTDB): domain Bacteria; phylum Bacteroidota; class Bacteroidia; order Flavobacteriales; family Flavobacteriaceae; genus Croceitalea. The sequence continues at coordinate 1,081 of JABDND010000086.1, forward strand.
CAACCAAAAGAACCAAAGCCTTGAACATATAGAATATGAACTCTACCATATACACATACAAAGTTTTGTCAATTATTATGTGGCTGTGGTAATTTCAGGCAATTACGGGATCAAATCAAAAAACAAGATTCAAGATCTTATCTTCAACTTTTATGATAATTTCATGGCCATGAACTTAGATTTAATCTACACCAGTCGCCATCTTGAAAAGCAACCTAAAATCATAGGTACCGAAGCCTTGAACAAAAAGCTGGCAGAAAGCTTTGGCAATGCAAAAATCTAAAAAGATAGTTCTGGTAGGTCATTTTGGCGTAGGCAAAACCTCGTTGATACGTAGGTTCGTCAAAAACGAGTTCTCAAATAACTATCAAGTGACCATAGGCGTTCACATCACCAAAAAGGAAGTTCAGATAGAAGCCGATAAGTCCATAAATCTAATAATTTGGGATTTGGAAGGTACCGATGATCTGCGCACCATGAGGCCGTCATATTTGATGGGCTCTCACGGCGCTATATTTGTGTTTGATGTGTCCAGGCCCTCTACCTTTCAAAATTTGAATGAAGATTTGGCTTTGGTCAATGATCGTTTGAACAAAGTTCCTTTATTGGTGGTGGGTAATAAAATTGACCTGGTCAATAAGGAAGATTTGGATTCACTCTTGCAGGAACACCAAATCTCCAACCACTTTTTAACCAGCGCCAAAGAGGGCACTGCGGTGGACTCCCTTTTTACAAAAATGGCAAAAATGGTATATGGCCATGATTGAAAAATACAAAACTGAACATTTGGCCAAAAACTTTCAGTTTGTTTTGGTTGACAAACAAGGCAATGTTGCAGAAAGTGACAACACGCTCTTTAATATTGATGTTGATAGCCAAATTCAAGATTGGCATCCCTTTTTTGAAAATTTTTCAGACTTGCTCAGCAGTTTTAAAGATAAACTCCATATTGACTGTGTGCATCTTGATAGTGGAAATACCCAATACATAACCGACATTGATTTTGAAAAGAAACTAGATGGGATGCTCATTAAAGTTCACAATCTCACTTCATACTACGACAATTTTCAGACCATGGCACAGTCAAGAAACGAATCGGCCATTGCCTCTGAGCTGATCATCATCAAGAATAAAGAATTTGAAGAACGGGAACGCTTCAAAAACCAATTTATTCAAAATTTTAGCCACGAGCTTCGCAACCCAATGATGAGTATGATGTCCATCACCAATTTGTTGGCCAAAACAGATTTGACCCCTTCCCAAAAACAGCTGCTCGAATATGTGCAAGAGGGAAATGAGCACCTTAAACTATTGCTTGAAGATATTTTGAGCATCAGTATGATTTCAACTGGCCGGCTCAAGTTGGAAAACAAGACTTTTAATCTTCATAAGTTATTTGATTTATTGCGATTCACCTATGCCAATAAGGCCAAAGCAAATGGATTAAAATTTGACGCAAAAATAGATGCCCGCCTGCCCGAAACAGCTGAGGGAGACCGCCTGCGCCTATATCAGGTATTGACAAACTTATTGGACAACGCCCTAAAGTATACGGATGCGGGAAGCATAACTTTTACGGCTACCCTAAATCAAAAATGGGGAAATAAGATGAACGTCAGGTTTGAAATTTCTGATACCGGAAAAGGCATATCTACCGAAAATCAAAAAATGATTTTTGAAAGTTTCTCCCAATTGAATCATACCAATGAAAAGGATGGCGTGGGCCTAGGCCTAGCTATTGTCAATGGATTGGTAAAGTTAATGGGAAGTGAAATAAAGCTAACATCAGAAATTGATAAAGGGTCAATGTTTTATTTTGACCTCAATTTGAAGACTCCAATTACACAAATAAAAAAGGCGCCTTTACAAAAGACGATTAAATCTTTTGCTCAAAAAAGTAAGGCTGCAATGGAAAAACAAAAAATACTGCTTGTTGAAGACGATGAACGTATACAGACCATTTTGTTAAAAACACTTATTGATTCTGGCAACTACCACGTTGACATCATCAATGATGGCGGCAAGGTTTTGGAGCAAGTGTTGGACACTGATTATGATCTGATCATTATGGATGTTCACCTTCCCAATACTACCGGCAATCAGTTGGCGAGATTGATCCGTGATTTTCCTATTAAGAAAATTAAAAATGTACCAATCATTGGAATAACTGCCGACGCTTTTGAAGATAATATTAAAGGGTATCTAAAAGACGGTATGAACACCATATTGTCAAAACCCTTTTCTGATTCACAATTGACCGCTGCCATAAACAAGTACATCAAGTAGCCCCTTCCAAAATAGAGCACAGCTCGCTGATATTGTTTAAGTGGTTGACAAAACTACATTGAACATTTGAGCAATAAAATTATATCATAAAGTAGGAAAATACCTACATTAATGCATTTCATCGATGAATGTGCGCACTTCAACGTTTAAATATTTTTTGTTTTTCTATCACCTGCGAAAAGATGGGCCACTTTTTAGTTTTACACAGTAGAACAAAAAAACAACATTCAACCTGTTGTTGACCACCAAATGAAAGTGATATATGAAACCCTTATTGATTGCTGAAGTAGTATTTATATTTAGTTGTTTCGTTTTTTTGGTAGCCCTTTTTATTTTGATTCAAGAAAGTTTAAAACACTTTTATAATACTCGAAAAGGTCAACGAAACAAGCATCGTAAAAATTTGGAAAGGAGCGGCGATTCACAAAAAAAATATGTTCTCATAAAAGAATCGGTGCATATTAAAGAACAATGGAATTAGCTATACAAACACTAACCATGTTGTAGCGTAACCGCTGAATATTAGAAGATTAATTTTTGGCGGTTTTTAACCCATAAAAGGTGAACGAGCGAGCCTTTTTTCAAATTGAAAAAACAAAGTTCGTTTAGTTAGTTGGTTGGTTGGGGGCCCTGCTCTGCAGGGCCTTTTTTTAAACCACGATCGAGAATCTTAAATTGAAATTTGAAGAACACATGAAATTACTAGAGAAGACCAAAAGAAAAACTATGAACCAAGGCGCCAAAACAGAAACTGAAGACGAATTCATGTTTATTGGGGCTGTATTTAGTAGCGATTTGCCCAATGAACCTTCCAAATTAAGCGCATTTCAAAATGCCTTGGGCATTCAACCCTGTGAAACGGTCTATCTCAAGAAGGTAAATGGGTTTTAAAGCTATAACTTAAAATTGCGCTTTACCATTAATAAACGCCGAACCAACGTTCAAACCCCGTGATTGGGCATTGCCACTGATACCAAAACCAAAATAAAATGATTATTAAAAAAATCGCGCCATTAATTTTCGCGTTCATTTTTTCCGGTATGGGCCTCCCCAAAGCCCATACGGATAAGGTGCAAAATATTCCCGAAGCCTTGATTGTACAACGATTTTCTGAATCTGGTCCACAATTATCAAAAGAACAACCAAAGCCCAATATTTTGCCTCCCTTTTATGGCAGGTCATATGTTGCCTTCAAAGAAAGGCTGGCTTTTAAAGAATCGGCTTGCAATTACTTTATTGTCAATTCTTTGGGTTATTTGGGCAAATACCAGTTTGGTAGATCAACACTGGTATTAATGGGCGTACATGATGCGATGCAATTTTTGAACAACGCCGAATTGCAAGAGCGCATATTTAAATTGAATATTGCCAGGAACAAATGGATACTACGTAGGGAAATCAAGAAATACGAAGGCCAAGTAATGAACAATATTAAAATTACGGAATCTGGACTTTTGGCAGCAGCTCATTTAGCTGGAGCAGGTAATGTAAAACGTTACTTACGCACATTGGGCCATAGTGATGTCAAGGATTTGTATGGCACTAATCTTTCAGACTATCTGAAGAAATTTTCAGATTATGATGTATCTGTGGTAAAGGCCGAAAAGAACCCAAGATATTCAAAAATGATTTCAAGTTAAGGGCAAAGAACATTAATAGGCTTGTGTTTATCAGCACCTTATGGGGCATTGGAGAGCGATCGAAAATGCCCCTTCTGGTAAAATATTTTAATTGTACCTTTAATTAGCGAACGATTTAATGATGCAGAGAAAAATAATGCTGATTGATGACGACCCTATATTTAGAGATGCTGCTGTTGCACTAATAAAGGCCGAAGGGCTTTCACAAAACATCATTCAGTATGAAAACGGAGTGGAAGCCTATGACACCTTAATTTCTCTTGCTCAAACACCCAAAGAATTACCGGACCTTGTTTTATTGGATATCTATATGCCCGTTATGAATGGCTGGGAATTTTTGGAAGAATTGCGCTTGGCCCCAAGAGATGTCAGGCAACATATAAAAATTTATATCTTGACCTCGTCCATAATGCCACAAGATAAAACCCTCTCTAAATCATATCCTTTTATAAAGGGCTATTTGACCAAACCACTCACCCGTGCGAAAATTCAAAAATTGAAGAGAGAATTAATCATCCATAATTAACTACCTAAACAAAATCATAACCGCCCCAATACCGGTAACGATCAATATAAAACGCCGATACTGACGCTCACTTATAATTTTTACCAGTTTCACGCCCAGTAATAACCCAATTATTAATGCAGGTAAAAGCGTAAGATTGATCATCAAAGACTCTTTTGATATGGTCTTCCATACAAAAACATGAAATGGAAGCTTAAATAAGTTGGTAATTAAAAACAGCCAAGCTGCAGTACCTACAAACTCGTTTTTAGGAATCCGCATTGCCAAAAAGAAAATGTTGGTAAAGGCACCCGCCAAATTTCCTATCATGGTACAAATTCCAGCCAATATTCCTGTAGTTCCGGCAAAAGCCCAATGTTTGGGAACCGATTTTGATTTTCGAATATCCCATAAAATGAGCAGGGCCAAACTCAATATGATGACAGTGACCACACCAATTTTAAATTGTTTTTCAGGCAAATCTTTTCCTATGACAACACCAATCAATATACCTGTAATCATCCATGGTAGAAACTTGATGATATACTTCCATTGGGTATGTCTATTGTAATATGATACGGCAAAAACATCGCCCACCAAAAGCATGGGAATGAAGATACCCGTAGAGGGTTTTGCTCCAAAAGCCAAGGCCATTAAAGTAACATTGAAAACGGAAAGACCCTTTAACCCAGCTTTTGAAATGCCCAATAAAAAACAGGCGATTACTGCCAATGCCCATGAAGATATTGGAATTTCGGCAAAAGAGGTGGCTAACATGAACCTAAGATTATAGACCGAATAAAAATATTCATAAAATACTATCTTTAGCACTTAACCACGACCAAACTATGAATTTACAACTTATAGATTATATCCTCATCTTTGGATTCTTCGCCATAGTTCTTTTCATCGGAATTTATGTTTCTAAAAAATCAGGAAAAAGTTCATCGGAATACTTTTTATCGGGCAGAACTATGCCCTGGTGGCTCTTGGGCCTTTCTATGGTGGCTACCACTTTTTCTACCGATACGCCTAATTTAGTTACTGATTTGGTACGAACAAACGGGGTTTCTGGCAACTGGGGTTGGTGGTGTTTTTTGCTGACCGGGATGCTTACGGTCTTCGTTTATGCAAAATTGTGGCGCAAGTCAAACGTAAAGACCGATTTGGAATTTTATGAGCTGCGTTATGGGGGAAAGGCAGCCAGTTTTTTAAGAAAATTCAGGGCCATATATCTTGGGGTATTGTTCAATGTGATCACCATGGCATCGGTCACATTGGCTGCCATTAAAATTGGTGGGGTAATGCTGGGTCTTGACCCTTGGGAAACCGTTGTGGCAGGGGGTTTGATTACTGTGATATTCAGTGCGCTTGGTGGCTTTAAAGGGGTTGTGTACAGTGATTTTCTGCTTTTTTTCGTTGCCATGGCGGGGGCAATAGGGGCAGCCTATTATCTGGTGAATATGCCCGAAGTAGGGGGCATAC
>JABDND010000117.1 GCA_013001145.1 Croceitalea sp.
AAGCCATACATAACCCCTCGTTCATCTATAAGGGTACTCAGTTTAAATACGTAAATGAGGCCTATTACCGCTGGTAAAAGGATAAGAACCACTAATTGACTTTCTAGGTCGGCTTCGCCTACATTGCCCACAGGCTCTTTAAAGTAGAACCATTTAAGACATGAGTAGACCAAAATGCCCAACAATGACAAATTCAAAATTTGGAGCCACCATTGATTGAACCTTTGACGTTCTTCGAAAACCCTCATTTTTAATGATTTAAAGTTCCGGTATTGACCACGGGGGCTACGTCTTTATCTGAGCAAAGAACGACCATCAGATTGCTTACCATGGCGGCTTTTCGTTCTTCGTCCAAATCGACCAATGCTTTACGGTTTAATTCTTCAAGCGCCATTTCGACCATGCTAACTGCCCCCTCAACAATTTTATGACGAGCGGCTACAATAGCCGTTGCCTGTTGTCTTTTGAGCATGGCATTTGCAATTTCTTGGGCATAGGCCAAATAACCTATACGCGCCTCAAGTACTTCTATTCCTGCCATTTTAAGGCGTTCTTGAATTTCTTTTTCCAAGGCCTCACTTACCTCATTGACACTTGAACGCAGTGTAATATCCTCTTCGATACCTTCATCGGCAAAATTGTCATAAGGATACATACTGGCCAGTTTACGAACGGCAGCATCAGTCTGTACGCGAACAAAATTCTTATAATCATCTACATCAAAGGCAGCCTTGTACGTGTCGGTTACACGCCATACCAATATGGTGCTGATCATAACGGGATTACCCAATTTATCATTGACCTTTAGGCGTTCACTATCAAAATTGCTGGCCCGCAGTGATATTTTTCTTTTGGAATAAAAAGGATTTACCCAGAAAAGGCCATTCTTTTTAATGGTACCTACATATTTGCCAAAAAGCAATAATACCCTTGAACTGTTGGGATTGACCAAAACCAGCCCAAAGGAAAGTACGAGGCCCAGAAAAATAAGAAGGCCATACCACGGCGTTCCCGTAGCGATAATGGCATAAATACCACCAAAGAAAAGGCCTAAGATCAAGAAGAGCATTAAATAACCATTGATGGGGATAATTGTTTTTTCGTTTGTCATGATATAAAATTATTGATTGATATTAAAATGATATCATAAATATAGCATAATAAATTGACTTCTCCAAAAAAAGAGTTCGCTCAAAGTTTTTTAGGACAAACATTGAGCTTTAGATGATCGTTGTCTATTTTAGCAAAAAAAAGCCCATGCGATTTCTCTTGATATTATTTCTTGCCCTTCCCACAATTTCTAGCGCCAACGCCATTTGGGGTAAAACTGGGCACCGTGTTACCGGGCAAATTGCTGAAAAGCATTTGACCAGAAAAGCAAAAAAGGCAATCAATAAATTATTGGACGGTCATAGTTTGGCCTTTGTGTCGACCTATGCGGATGAAATAAAGTCTGATCGGGCATATTCTAGCTATTCACCCTGGCACTACGTTAATTATGCGTTGGGTACCCGTTATCAAGATGCTTCAAAGAGTGAATTTGGCGACATTGTAATGGCCATAGAAACTTGCACCAATGTTTTAAAAAACCCGAACAGTTCGCAAGAAGATAAAATATTTCATTTAAAGCTCTTGGTGCATTTTATTGGCGATCTTCATCAACCTATGCATGCGGGCAGGTCAGCAGATAAGGGCGGCAACGATATTCAATTACAATGGTTTGACCAAGGCACCAATTTACATCGTGTTTGGGACAGCAATCTTATTGACTACTACAATATGGGGTACGTTGAACTAGCCAATGAACTTGACCGCTCTATTGATAAAAAGGAAAGAAAACAGCTTCAACAAGGTGGTGTTTATGATTGGTTGGATGAATCTCACGAGTTTGCTGCCACAATATATAGTTCGGTTGAAGTAGGGGAAAAACTGGGTTATTCTTATGCCTATGAATACAATGACCTTGTTTTTAGCCAATTACAAAAAGGTGGATTTCGTTTGGCCAAGGTTTTGAACGACATTTTTTCGTAGGGAGTTTATCTTTTGGCAATTTTATTGCCTGTTATTTGGCGCTGTCGCGAACTTTTAAATCGGTCTACATCGCCATTTCTAAGTTTGGCGTGTTTGGTACTGCGGCCTTGCACGCGTTTTCGCCACATTTTGAAACTGCTAGGTTTCATTTCACGGCGCATGATTTCAATGGTTTCTTGTTCAGATATTCCAAATTGATACGTAATGGCATCAAAAGGAGTTCTATCTTCCCAGGCCATTTCAATAATTCGATCTAGGTCTTGTTCGTTAAATTCTTTTTTCATAGCACATCAAAGGTAGCCATTAGGGAATTATCCTAAAAGTCAAATTGATTCGTTCACCAATATTTTTGGTTGTTTTGGGTATTTGATGTTGCCAATAGTGCTGGGTTTGGCCTTGCATGAGCAACAAACTACCATGGCCCAATAATAACTTTTTCTTTAAGAATTTATCGTTTTTGTGCCTCAAGTGAAAGTATCTTTCTTGGCCCAAGGTCAATGAAGCGATTACAGGGTTGCTTCCCAGTTCTTTTTCGTCATCGGCATGCCATCCATTACTGTCCTTGCCATCACGGTATAAATTCATTAGACAAGTTGTAAACGTTTTTTTTGTGTATTGGTCAATGCGCTCTTTGAGTATTTTTAACTCGGGCGTGAAGGGGTGTGGCACCATGGTAATATTTGAATAGGAATAGGGTTTTCCATTATTTCCAAATAAGGCAGTGAGCCTTGGTTGGGCATAGGTTTTGCCGTACACCCTAATATTATCTTGCTGCCAGGGAATTTGATTCTTAAAGAGTTGAAAAAGATGTGTGGCCTCGTCAGAATCAATAAAGTTTGGCGTATAGCGAATATCAGCTCCTGGCAGATCAAGAGGGGTATCTTTAAAAAGCATGTCTTGCATTATTGTAATACCGCTTTAAGTTGATTTCGGTATTCTGAAGGATTTTGCCCGGTGAATGCTTTGAACGACTTATTAAAATGGGAAAAATTATTAAATCCGCTTTCAAAACAGACTTCGGTAATGCTCAAAGGTTTTTCTGCCAATAATTTAGAGGCATGCACCAAACGATATTCATTGACAAATTGAACAAAGGTTTTATTGGTGATTTTTTTGAAATATCGGCAAAAAGAGGGTACGGTCATGCTTACCATGTCGGCAATGGTATCAAGGCTAATATCTTCCTTGAAATTAGTTTTCACGTGGTTGAACACTACATTGATACGATCGTTGTCTTTTATTTCGGTCTGAATTGAGAAACCTTCGGCATTCAACACCTTATACTCTTCAGAAATACTGAGTTCGTTCAAAATGTTCAAAATTGATAATAGCCTTTGAAAATCGGTCTGATATTCAAGCACCTCCATTTTTTCACCAATTTTACGTTTGGTCTTGCCGTAAAAGGCAATGCCGCCTTTAGACACTTCAAACAATTTTTGGATGTTCTTCATTTCAGGAATATCAAAAAAAGAATTACCCAAGAAATCCATTTTCATTTGAATGACCGTTTCACTTTTGTTTCCGGTCAATTTATCTGTAAAACCACAATGCGGTAAATTGGAACCAATGAGTATTAGGTCACCCTCTCTAAAATAGGATACATGACTGCCAATTTGCCTTTTACCAGAACCGCCATTAACGTAAACCAATTCAAGTTCAGGGTGAAAGTGCCAGCCGTTGGCTTTATTCTCCAAGTTTTCATCAAACTTTATATAGGTGTATGAATGCCCAAAATTTGGCGCGATTGCTTCAAAGGCGGGCTTATTTTTTTTTAGCTCAGTTGTCTTTTCCATATGATAAAGTTAGTATGTGCTTCAAAACATTATCTCCGCAAAATTAACTAAAATATATGCTATATTAACATTTATCCCATTTTAACAATTCTTTAGGGTTAAAATAGGACATTAATTGGAGAATACTGTAGTAGTTTGATAGGGTATGCCCGTAGTATGTTTGTAGTGTAATTATTTACGAATCATAAAACGAAATGTTATGAAATCAATTTTGAACAAAACAACAGTAGCAGCATTAATGTTCGTCACGATGGCGGGCTTTGCAAACGGACCCAAAAACAGCTTGGGAAAAAAAGTGAATGAAGTTGAAACAAGTTTCAGCAAGTTCAGCGCAGATCCAGTTTTCTCGAAAAAAGGAAACAAGATTTTTCTTAATATTTTAAACTTGGATCAAGAAAAAGTAACCATTAGGGTGTATGACAGTGCCAACAGATTGGTTTACAAAGAGACGCTTAAAGGAGAATTGATTGTAGAAAAAGTATTCAATTTTGAAAGCGCATTTGAAGATGATTACACCATTGTAGTGGTAGACAATAACCAAACCTTTAAAGAGGTTATTGAAGTAAAATAGTAGTTTTTAGTTAATTAAGTTCGTTAGATTGAGCCCTGGCCTTTGGTCAGGGTTTCTATTTTAGAAAGCGTTTTAATTTTTCTTTTTTGGCCTGGGGCAATGCTTCATTTTGCAATGCGAGTTCAAGCGTTTTAAAGTCTTTAGTTGAGGCGTATAAGAAATCGAATAATTGCTTTACAGTGAGTATATTCGGTGATTCTTCAATCAAAACCAGCTTATCTCCTTTTTTTACCGAACCCGGCTGTAAAATTCGAACATAGGTGCCAGAATGTCCTCTTTGAATAAATTCTTGAATGATGTTTTGTGTGCCAAAACGAAGGCCCAATTTAAAACAGGGTTCCCTAGGCTGGCTTACCTGAACAATGGCCTCGCCGATTTTATAAGTATTTCCTATTTTGAGGTATTCTTCTTCTAGATTTTCAATGGTTAAGTTTTCTCCGAACATGCCCCA
>JABDND010000128.1 GCA_013001145.1 Croceitalea sp.
GTGATAATCATGTATTGACAAATATTTCGTTGCTGCTTGAACGCGGCAGCAAAACGGCGTTTGTTGGTCAGAATGGTCAAGGCAAGACTACTTTGGCCAAAATTATGGTTGGTGAACTCAAGTATGACGGACATTTGAAAACCGGCCACAATGTTCAGATGGGCTATTTTGCCCAAAACCAAGCAGAGTATTTAAATGGTAACAAAACGGTACTTGAAACCATGATTGACGCTGCCAATGAAAATAACCGGAGCAAGGTACGCGATATTCTGGGCTCCTTTTTATTTAGGGGCGATGAGGTCGATAAATACGTGAAGGTACTTTCGGGTGGAGAACGAAATCGTTTGGCACTGGCAAAATTGCTGTTACAACCCTTCAATGTCTTGGTTATGGATGAGCCTACAAACCATCTGGATATTAAATCTAAAAGCGTTCTCAAACAAGCCTTACAAAGCTTTGAGGGCACTTTGATTCTGGTTTCCCATGACCGTGATTTTTTGCAAGGCCTTACCGATAAGGTTTATGAATTCAAAGATGGAAACATCAAAGAATACTTGGGCGATATCGATTATTATTTGAATGAACGAAATGCCGAAAATTTCAGGAAAATTGAGAAAAAGGATAGGGCCGAAACTAAAAACACGCCTCAAAAAGTGGTCAATGATTATGAAAAACAAAAAAAAATCAAGGCATTAAAAAATAAATTAAGTAACCTCGAAAAAAATATCACGGCACTTGAAAAGGAAATTGCCGATTACGACCATCAATTACTTATGAACTATGATCAGACCGTTGCCGACAGTAGTTTTTTTGATAAATACCATAGCAAAAAGCGAAAACTTGAAGTTTTGATGACCGAGTGGGAGAAACTATCAAGCCGTTTAGAGGCATAATTCCTACAATTATTCCTACAAAAGACAAAGTGATAAACCACAACTTTCAGGCTTTTCACAACATATTCCCCTTACTACGCCTATTAAATTTGTAGTTTACATTAGCTTATCATTTATTTGTAAGTAAATTCTTATGAATTGAATCGTACACGAATGAAAAAAATCGCTTTTGTAGCCATGGTAATGGTTCTAGGAATCACTACAAGTTGGGCATCTTCAGAATATTTGGCAGCAAATGAAAAACAAGTGCTGCTAGACCTTTATGATAGCACCAATGGCGAAAGATGGACCAAAACATGGGATTTAACCTCACCAATAGCTTCTTGGCAAGGTGTTGAAGTGGAAAACGGCCATATAGTGGGCATCACCTTGTTCATGAATAATCTTGACGGGGTGCTTCCGGAGAGTTTGGGTCAATTGGCGCATTTGCGCCACCTAAACATGGCATTCAACAATCTTACAGGTGTTCTCCCAAAGGATATCGTAAAACTTGAGAATCTTAAAACATTAAAACTAGAGATGAACCGCATTAAAGGTTCATTGCCCGAGGGGTTGGGAAAATTGCAACAGTTGGAAGAATTATCAATGTTCAATAACTTTTTATCAGGTCCCATACCAGAAAGCTTTGGAGAACTGAAAAATCTCAAAATATTGAATTTATCAAGTAACAATTTAAAAGGACTTATACCCAATAGTCTTGGTAATTTAACAAAGCTCGAGGTGCTTGGCCTTTTTGAAAACGGTCTTGAGGGTGCCATACCACAAGAAATGGGTAATATGTCAAAATTGAAAGAATTGGTTTTGGCCAATAATCAGTTGGGTGGCGACATACCAGAAGCATTTGGTCAATTGGCAAGCCTTAAAATATTACAGATTCAGAACAACAGGTTTGAATCGTTCAATGCCTTACAAAGCATAGATAAAAAGCAATTTTTGGTCTTTGATACGGATGATAAGACATTGAGCCCCTATAAAAAGTTAGATCTGGAGCGCACGCGCATGGCAGATACAAAATTTGAAGATATTGACGATAATGAGTAGTTAGTAATACTTTAGTTTGTTTGGTTCGGGGACGCAGAGGTGTGTCCCCTTTTTTTGTTGTCAAAATTGGCAATTTGTTAAATATTTATGAATTCTTTAACCCATAACAGCTACGCTTGGCAATAGATTTGTGCAAACTAAGATGACAAATCAATGAGAAAGACAATTCTCTCCATTATTTTAGGGGTGGCCATTATCATAGGATCCATTTTTCTTTTTAATATAATCGTAGGTAGCAAAAGCCAACAAAGGCCAGTACCCAAAAAAGTCATCAAAACAGTATTTGTTGATACCGTTAAAAACGGTCAGGTACCCATTATCATTCCTGCCAATGGCAACTTGGTCGCCAAAAATAGAGTGGAGCTTTATGCAGAGGTTCAAGGGGTCTTTAGAACAGGTAGTAAATTGTTCAAAACAGGTCAGGCTTATACGGCTGGCCAAACCTTGATTCGTATCGATGCATCTGAGTATTATGCGAGTGTACAATCGGCCAAAAGCAACCTTTATAATTTAATTACTTCCATTATGCCGGATCTTCAATTGGATTATCCCGAGCATTTTCCAAAATGGCAGAATTATTTGGCAGGTTTCGACCTAGAGAAAACGACACCGCCCCTACCAGAAATAACATCCGAAAAAGAAAAATATTTTATCACCGGAAGGGGTATTTATAGTAGCTATTACAATGTAAAAAACTTGGAACAGCGCCTTTCTAAATATACCATTTCGGCACCTTTCACAGGAGTGCTTACCGAAACGTTGGTCACCGAGGGGACCTTGGTGCGTGCAGGTCAAAAGTTAGGTGAATTTATTAAGACCGGTATCTATGAATTGGAAGTGGCAATAAGTAAGACCTATGCCGATTTTTTAAAAGAAGGCGAAAAAGTTAAGTTGACCAACCTAAACAAAACTCAAGAATATGAGGGTACGGTAGTGCGAATAAATGGTAGAGTGGATCAAGCATCACAGACCGTTACCGCTTTTATTGAGGTCAAAGGAGAGAATCTTAAGGAAGGTCAATATCTTGAAGCCAGTCTAAATGCCAAAAATGAAGAAATGGCCATTGAAATTGACCGCTCATTGTTAACGGACAACAAACAAATTTATGTCGTTCGTGATTCAGTGTTGGATGTTATTGATGTGCACCCGGTGTATTTTACAGATAAGAAGGTTGTCTTAAAGAATGTTCCCGATGGCGAAACAATTGTCTCTAAACCATTGGTAGGTGCTTATGCAGGTATGTTGGTCAAGGTTTACGGTCAAGAGCAACCGCAAAGAACTACAGAATGAGAAAAGTAATAGAGTATTTTATTAAATACCATGTAGCGGTAAATGTCATCGTCATTGCATTCCTGATTTTTGGAGTTGTAGGGGCGCTATCATTGAAATCTTCCTTTTTCCCCTTAACAGAATCAAAGAACGTTTTAATTAACATCACCTATCCCGGGGCATCACCCCAAGAAATAGAAGAAGGGATAGTGCTCAAAATAGAAGATAACCTAAAAGGATTGCAAGGTGTCGATCGGGTAACGTCCACTTCCCGGGAAAATTCAGGATCCATAAATGTCGAAATTGAGAAAGGGCAAGACATAGATTTCATGTTGCTCGAAGTTAAAAATGCCGTTGATCGCGTGCCCACTTTTCCCACAGGTATGGAGCCTTTGGTCGTTTCAAAACTGGATGCAGTAAGACAAACCATAAGTTTCGCTGTAAGTGGTGATGCCATTAGTTTGGCCACCTTAAAACAAATAGGGAGACAAATTGAAAATGACCTTAGGGCCATTGATGGGATATCACAAATTTCAATTTCAGGGTATCCGCAAGAAGAAATTGAAATTGCCGTCGACGAAAATAGCCTATTGGCTTACAACGTATCATTCAACGAGGTTGCCCTGGCGGTTTCCAATGCGAATATTTTGGTGACCGGTGGTAATATTAAAACAGATGCCGAAGAATATCTAATACGAGCCAACAACCGGTCATATTATGGTGATGAACTATCAAATATCATTGTAAGGGGTGATGCTTCGGGTAGAACAGTTCGTTTAAAAGATGTAGCACAATTGAGGGATCGTTTTTCGGAAACCCCCAACACATCATATTATAATGGCGATTTGGCGGTCAATGTCACCATTACCAGCACCAATACCGAAGATTTGATAGGTAGTGCGGATAAAGTGAAGGACTATATTGAAGATTTCAATCAAAAAAATAATAATGTTCAATTGAATGTGGTCAACGACCTTTCCATTACCTTAAATCAACGTACTCAGTTATTAACGGAGAATGCCATAATGGGTATGATATTAGTACTCCTGTTCCTTTCTTTGTTCTTGAATACACGTTTGGCTTTTTGGGTGGCATTTGGTTTGCCCATTGCTTTTTTGGGCATGTTTGTTTTTGCACCCCTGTTCAATGTGACCATTAATGTGCTTTCACTTTTTGGGATGATCATCGTCATCGGTATTCTGGTGGATGATGGAATTGTGATTGCAGAAAATATTTATCAACATTATGAAAAGGGAAAGAGTCCCATACAGGCCGCAGTTGATGGTACCATGGAGGTGATTCCCCCTATAGTTTCGGCTATCATTACCACCATATTGGCTTTTTCAATATTTCTTTTCCTTGATGGTCGCATTGGTGATTTCTTTGGGGAAGTCTCGGTCATTGTAATATTGACATTGGTAGTATCACTTGTTGAGGCATTGATCATATTGCCAGCTCATTTGGCTCATTCAAAGGCATTGCAAAAGCAGAGTGACAAGCCCAAAAAGGGAATAGCAAAAGTTTTTTCAAAACTCCGTGACATTAATAAATTGGGCGATCGTATCATGGGTTGGATGCGAGATAAACTCTATAGCCCTGCACTTAATTTTACTTTAAAGTATAAACTGCTCACTTTTGCGTTTTTCATAATGGCCCTTGTCTTGACTTTGGGCTCCGTGGGCGGTGGTATTATTCGAACAGCTTTCTTTCCACGAATTGCCAGTGATCGTATTGCAGTTGAGTTATTAATGCCCAATGGCACGAATGAAAAAGTGACCGACTCCATAATTAGTCTTATTGAAGAAAAAGCGGCCATAGTCAATCAAGAACTTACCGAAACTTATTTAGCGGGAACAGATAAGGTGCTATTTGAAAATATGATCAAAAATGTAGGTCCCGGCTCCTCCGCGGCAACCTTGGTCATCAATTTATTGCCCGGGGAAGAACGTCCAGATGCAATCCGTTCAGATTTGGTCACCAATAGATTGCGCGAATTGGTGGGCCCCGTGATAGGCGTTGAAAGTTTAATATATGGTTCTGGAGGTAATTTTGGGGGTGACCCGGTCTCAGTCTCCCTGCTTGGCAATAATATTGGGGAATTGAAGGCTGCAAAAGAAGAGCTTAAATCGGCCATGTTGGAAAATGATCTTTTGAAAGATGTCGCAGACAATGACCCAGCCGGAATTAAAGAAATTCAGCTGGAACTAAAGGAAAATGCTTATTTGTTGGGCCTTGACCTAAGATCGGTGATGAATCAGGTAAGAGCGGGGTTTTTTGGTGTACAAGCACAACGATTTCAACGCGGCCAGGATGAGATTAGGGTATGGGTGCGCTATGATAGGGAGAACCGGTCATCCATTACAGATTTGGATGAAATGCGCATTGCTACACCCACAGGGGCACGCGTGCCCTTGAAAGAAATTGCCACTTATAGTATTGCCAGGGGCGATGTAGCCATTAATCATTTAGAAGGCCAACGTGAAATACGCATAAGTTCAGACTTGAAAGATGCCGAAACTACAAGTGCCCCAGATATTCTGGCTTGGATCAAAGATGAGGTCATGCCCGACATACAATCCAGATATCCTACGGTGACCGCCTCTTATGAAGGACAAAACCGTGAGCGCAACAAGTTAATGGATTCTTTAAATGCAGTGGGCCTCACGGTCTTGGCATTGATTTATATCACCATTGCCTTCACCTTTAGAAGTTTTAGTCAGCCGCTATTGCTTCTCTTATTGGTGCCATTTAGTTTAACGGCTGTAGCCTGGGGGCATTGGATCCATGGATTTCCAATTAATATTCTTTCCATGTTGGGCATCATTGCCCTTATTGGTATTATGGTCAATGACGGTTTGGTACTAATAGGTAAGTTCAATGGTAATCTTAGGTCGGGCATGGGCTTTGACGATGCCTTATATGAGGCGGGTCGTTCGCGTTTTAGGGCTATCTTTCTAACCTCCATTACCACTATTGCCGGCCTAGCGCCTCTTTTACTCGAAAAAAGCAGACAAGCGCAGTTTTTAAAACCAATGGCCATTTCAATAGCCTACGGAATAGGTTTTGCAACCGTATTGACATTGCTGATGTTGCCTTTGTTTCTATCATTCAGCAACAATGTGAAGGTGGCATCCAAATGGCTGAAAACTGGAAACAAAGTAAGTAAAGAAGAAGTGGAAAGAGCAATAAAAGAACAACATGAAGAGGCATGGATGAACAAGAGAGATTCGCATACCCCATTAAATGGTCACGATGCTGATTCTAAGTTCGATGACAAAAATCAAAAGGAACTAGAAGAAATCTTATGATGCATATTCGTCATTTAATGCTGGCAGTTGCGATTTTATCTGCTATAGGGACCACGGTTGCTCAAGAAGCACTCTTATCAAAAGATGAAGCCGTTCAAATGGCACTTGAGAATAATTTCGGAATCATTATTGCCAAGAACAATCTTAAAATATCAGAGAACAATCAAAGTGTTTTGAATTCAAGGTTTTTGCCGGCTTTAACCGCCAACAGTGGCGTTTCTTATGACATCAATGACCAAGAGGCCACATTTCAAGACGGTACTGTGAGAACAGTTGATGGAGCTGAAACCAATAGATATAATGCCTCATTGAACCTAAATTATACGCTGTTTGATGGATTGGGAAGATGGTATGATTACAAGCGACTTAAAGAAGAGTACAACCTTAGCGAACTACAAGCCCGAGAAACTATAGAAACCACCATGTTGCAATTGTTCACGGTATATTTTGAAGTGGCCAGGCTCACCGAGAATATTGGCGTTCTAAAAGAAACTTATGCCAATACGCAAGATAGGCTTACGCGGGCACAGTATAGCTTTGAATATGGACAAACGAACAAACTTGATGTGCTGAACGCAGAAGTTGATTTGGTAAATGACAGCATCAATTTGATGAACGAACGTCAAAGCTTGAAAAACACACAACGCGATTTAAATCTTTTATTAAATCGCGAATTACAATTGACCTTTCAAGTTGATACTACCGTAGTATTTACTGATCCCATCAATTTGGAAGAATATCTGGTAACAGGAGAACAAAACAATGTTCGAATGTTACAGGCAGAAAAAAATATCTTGATCAATGATTATGGTCTTAAGGCCGTAAAATCCGTTTTTTTACCCACAATTGGGTTGACAGGGGCCTACGGTTGGAACGAGGGAAATTTTCCCGCCACCAACTTCCTCGCCTCTAGTACTTCAACCGGATTCTCTGCCGGAGTGAACTTAAGCTGGAACCTGTTTGACGGTGGTGGTGGAATTACACAAGTGAAGAATGCCAAAATTCAATTGGACACCCAAGAAACCTTTCAAGAGCAGATAAAGCTTGAAATAAGGCGAGATATTGCGAATGCACGGGGTGATTTTTACAATCGACTTAAAGTATTTGAGTTGCAACAGCAAAATGTGACCACGGCAACCAATAATTATGATCGTTCCAATGAACGTTATAAATTGGGTCAAATAACCTCAGTTGAGCTCAGGCAGGCACAGATAAATCTATTGAATGCCAAGACCAATAAGAACTTGGCCAAGTACAATGCTAAATTGGCAGAACTACAGTTATTGCAACTTACTGGCCAACTTTTGAATGTCGCCTTATAATCATGTTCGAACATTTTTTTCAATGCCCCTTTTGCTGGGAAGAAATCTCGATGTTGTTGGATAGTTCTGTGCGAGATCAAACTTACGTGGAGGATTGTGAAGTATGTTGCAATCCTATTGAAATACACCCGCAGTTTGAAAACAACGAATTGATTGGTTTTGAAGCCAATAATTTAGAACAGTAGCTACTTCACTTCTTTTTTTTCTTTTGTGCCAACCCTATTGAAATGCAAATTTTATCACAAGTATTCAATGTTTTTGTCTTGCCTTTGGTCATTGTCGGTATCTTTCTTTTGATCAGTACGCCTAAAATGAAACAGCTTCATCATACAAGCCTTTGAATCAAAGTGGTGCTTGCGTTATCATTTGTTTTTGCCTGCATCATTTCCTATAATGGTATTATGGCTATTATCAATGACTTTTTTTAATTTAAATTATTGAGAAATCAAAAACGGTAGTTGATTCAAATACCTCTTTGGGCTTAAGGACAGTACTTGGAAAATGGATTTTATTTGGTGAATCTGGAAAGTGTTGTGTTTCTAAGCAAAAAGCCGTTCTCGGTAAAAAATCACCATCCAAACCATTGCCCGTATAAAATTGTACACCAGGCTGATCTGAAAGCACATCTAACTTTCTGCCGCTTACTGGCTCAATTACGCTTGCTATTAATTGTTGGGAGCCATCCGATTTTCTTATGACCCAACAATGGTCATAACCAGACCCTCTTTGCAGTTGTTCATGTTGGCTGTCAATAGCATTTCTGATGGAAGTGAAATCCCTAAAATCAAAAGGTGTATTTGAAACCGTTGCCAAATTCCCGATGGGAATCAGTTCATCATATATGGGCAAAAATTCATCGGCCTGTATTTGTACATGATGGTCCAATATTGTATTGGTAAAATCACCACTTAGATTAAAGTAAGAATGCTGTGTCAGGTTGATAACCGTAGGTTTATCGGTTGTCGCTTGATAATGAACCTCAAGAGCATTTTTATTTGTCAATCTATAGGTGACGGTCGTCATTAGATTGCCTGGATAGCCTTCTTCCATATGAGGGCTCATATAAGTCAATATAAGCGATGCCGATGCTTCATCCACTTTGGTGGTTGCTTCCCAAACGACCTTGTCAAAGCCTTTTAAACCGCCGTGAAGGTGATTTTCTCCATTATTGGTGTTTAAAAAATAGTGCTTTCCGTCTAGTTGAAATGTCCCATTGGCAATTCGGTTACAGAACCTTCCAATAATGGCACCAAAGTATGGGCTATGTTTTATATACTCGTTTAAAGTGTTAAAACCTAAAACTACATTTTCAGAATTACCATTCTTATCGGGCACATTCAATGAAGTAATGATACCACCATAATTGAGTATCGAAACCTCCATTCCGTTTTGGTTGATTAAGGTATAGCGGTCTACACGGTCATTATTGGGCATTCGCCCAAAGGGTGTTTTTTTTATGGTAAGTGCATTGGTCATATAAGTTACTGGGTCTTGGCAAACCGTTTATATGACAAGGTAGAAGTTGAAATCATAGAATACAAACATTGCCCAACTTCTTTAGGGGGTTTATTCGAAGCCAAAGCTTTTGTTGTTACGATGGTTCGTTATACCTAAGGTGTATTTTCTTCTTCCCCCAAATGCTTCTGGTAGAACTTCCATACTTCTCTGGCAACATTTCTTCCCAATTCCAATCCAGCAACATTATCAGCTTGAATATGGTAGCCACCCAAAACCCTAGAGATACCTGCCATTTCTGCTGTTTCGGTAAAGGTTGGAAATTTTAACGTTACCGTATCGCCCAAATGATTAGGTTCGGTCATGGCTCCTGCCACCAATGTTACTTCAGAACCAAAATTATCACTGCCCGTCCACAATTTAAGAGCTTCGCCACAACCACCACTGATAGTACTGTGACCCGAAACATAGCTCGGAAAAGGAGGGCATAAAAAGGTTTCTGGTGAGTATGGTCGCCATTGACTGCCGTCCATCTCAATCATACCCTTGCCTTCACCACCCCAGGCTTTAATCTTTTGTTTATCGTAATATTCATGGACCAGAGCATAGGGGCGTGCATAATCGTAAAACATTTTTGAGTCCCATGATGCAATAAAGGCATCCATGGCTACCACCTGGTTGTAAAAGTACATTTTCACATCTTGGTCCAAAGTATGTTCATCCCTTCTTGAAACATCTTGGGCAAATTTTAACCAATGCCCTGCTTGTTGAACCGACTGGGGTCCATCCCTCATGAACTCTACAAGGGCTTTTTGGTAATCGGTTAAATTACCTTGCATTTCAATAACTTCTTGAACTTCCTCGGCCAACTGTTCAGAACCTATCATGGGAGGTGGACCTGGTCTAAACTGATCGCCGGATTTTAGGGCAATGGGTTGCACTTTGTCCCAAAAAGGGGTGAGACATCCAGGAGCATAAGTTCCTCCTTTACCATCTGAAAAATATTTGGGCTGCCAGCGGTTGGCATCTACATTTTTATCGGCTGAATTGATGGGTTCATAGCCTACGTAATTAAAATAGGGTTCTCCATTGGACCCCTTTTCCTCACCATATTGATTGGCCCCATCGTTTTTTCTTGCCTCTATGACGGCTTTGGCGGCCAAATTGCCAATGCCCTCAGGCGTTGAAGGATCTAATGATTCGTTATTGGGGTCCAGCCCCAAATCGAGCATGAATTTCGAAAAAAGTTCTTTATCGGAAAAGTAATACTCGTTCATGGATCTAAATGCGGCATAGCTTATGGCTATTTCTTTGTTCTTGAGTGTGCGGTCTTCTAAGGGTCTTCTCGCTACTTCTTTAAGATATACGGGTACGGCCTTTTCGTCATATCGAGACCAAGCATCGAAGACAGAAACAAATATGAGGCCCAAATATCTTGATGTTATCGTAGGTCGAGGTTTAAAACGCTCTGTATCGTTAGCGGTCGCTGTCAAAGCCATTTGCCCCCATTGATAGGCCACATTTTCAACTCCTTTGGGTTCTGTAATTGAATTAGTTTCGTTTTTGATCTTTGTTTTGCACCCAAGTAAAAGTAAGGAGCAGAACAGCACTGTATACATCTGTTTCATGCGATATTGAATAATATAATACGTTGTATGGTACCTCAAAAAATGGAGGGTTTGTAAAATAAAATCAGAGGTGGTTTGACGAATGTAATACATCGTGAAAAAAAATAAAAGTGGAATTTTAAAAAATTTAAGTTTTGCATTCTTGAATCACAAATTGCAAGTAATTCATGATTGGGCAATTCTTAAAACATTCGTGATCTAGGTTGGCATCAAAAATCGAATGGCTTTAGGTAAAATTTTAATTGATGCTGGCGTAAGGCCAACATATTCTCCATCAGCTTCTATGCCGCAAGGTTCACTACCGTCAAGTATCAGCTCTTTTGCATGATGGTAACTTACCTGCGAATTTATAATTTTCAGCCCTTTTTTTAAGTTGCCCAAGTTTTTCAGGTAGTCCCAAATGCTTAAATCCCCAAAAATAGTAACCTGAAATTGACCATCGGAGAGCTGGGCATCTGGTGCGATATTGATGGCATTACCAAAGAATTTTCCATTGGCCACGGCCATTTGCAGCAACTTGCCATGCCAATACCACGTATCACTTTTACAGCTTACCGCTTTCTTTGTATAACTGAAAAAACTTTTTATAATGTGTTTGAAATAATTAAAACCGGGTCCCAATACGCTTGATGATTGTTCTAAACTTTGAACCACTTCCGGACCAAGCCCAAGCCCGGCGATATTCATAAAAAAGCGGGTTTCTTGGGTCTGTTGCAATGTTATTTGTCCAACATCTATTTTTTGAATGATATTGGATTGAATCAAATGCATCAATTCTTCAATGGAATTGGTAACATTGGCGGTCCTCGCAAAATCATTGGCCGAACCAAAGGGCAGTAGTCCTAATATTGGATATTCCATGGCCGCCTTATTACTTCTAAATATGCCGTTGACAACCTCATTCAAGGTGCCATCTCCCCCAACTGCAATTAAATAATCACAGCCATTTTCAGTGGCTTGTTTGGCCAATATTATCGCGTGCTTCTTCCCCTCGGTAGAATAGAATTGTACGTTGTCCAAATACTTTTGTTGGCAATATTCTTTTAGCTTAGGAAGCACTTTGGCCAAGCGATTGTTCTTGTTGTTGACGATAAATACGACCTTCATAAGGGTAAGGTAGCCTATTCCTTTTAGTTAGACAATAACTGGATGAAGCGTATAATAGACCCAAAACCCAAGAATGCCAGGTATACCCATAAAGAAAATGCCACCAACTTTAGTTGAAGGCTTTCTTTGTAGCCGGGACTGGATTCTTTCCTCCGTTGTACTACGGAAAGGGCCTAGGGTATGGCTTTACATAGAAACGCAACTACCTTGCTTTGCAAGGCCTGGTTTTTCTTTCTTAGCAATACCAAACGAGTTCGATTTGCTCGAAAAGAAAAAAACCACCAACTTTCGTTGATGGCTTTCTTTGTAGCGGGGACTGGACTCGAACCAGCGACCTTCGGGTTATGAGCCCGACGAGCTACCTACTGCTCTACCCCGCGATATGGACGGCAAATATACGACTGTTTTCCTATTATTTCCAAATACATTAACCTTTCATTTGAATTGCATAACTTCGACCGCATGGATGCTATCAACGACTTTTTATCTGCTATGCTCCCTTATACAGAATGGGCCATGCTCATTCTATTAATAGGGGGAGGCCTTTTTTTGGCTTTTTATTCAAAGTTCATACCCTATCGATATTTTGGCCATGCCATTGCGATTACTTCTGGTAAATATGACGACAAAGATGCTCCAGGCGATGTAAGCCATTTGCAGGCCCTTTCTTCGGCTGTGGCCGCTACCGTGGGTCTAGGCAATATTTCAGGAGTTGCCATAGCCATTTACATGGGTGGGCCTGGCGTCGTATTCTGGATATGGATGACCGCTTTGATAGGCATGGGTATTAAATTTTACTCCTGCAGCTTGGCCATAATGTTTCGTGGCACAGATTCCGAAGGTAAGTTACAAGGAGGCCCCATGTTTTATATGACCAAAGGTATTGGCTCTAAAGCCAAACCCTTGGCTGTTTTTTTCTGTGTTGCCGGGCTTTTTGGTTTTTTAGGTGTTTTTACGGCCAACCAATTTACCCAGACCTTTATGAATGTGGTCAATCCCAATGAGAGCATCGCCCTTTTGGGTGATTTTAATTGGAAACTCATTATAGGGGTGACCTTGGCTTTAATCACCTCTTTCGTCATTTTTGGAGGGCTCAATAAAATAGCTAAAGTTGCCACAGCCATAGTGCCATTTATGGTCTTGGTTTACTTTTTGGCCGTAATGGTGGTTATGACGACCAATGCAGCCGAAATACTACCTGCGCTAAAATTGATCATTACAGAAGCCTTTGATTTTAACACTATGGTCAAAGGTGGCTTTTGGGGATTGGTTATTCTTGGGGTACGGAGGGCCATGTTCTCCAATGAGGCAGGCTTGGGTAGTGCCCCAATGTATCATGGTCAATCTAAGACTAATGAACCTATAAAAGAGGGATTGGTGGCCATGTTGGGCCCTTTTATTGACACTATCATTGTATGTACGCTCACCGCTGTGGTCATTATTTTGAGTGGAGCTTATTTGGAAGCTGAAAGTAATGGTATCATAATGACGCTCATCGCCTTTAAAAAATCACTTTTTGGCTATGGTGATGTGCTCTTGATGGTCATTGTTGCAGCGTTTGCATTGTCAACATTATTTACTTACTCGTATTACGGGGTCAAATGCCTTTCTTTTTTAACCAATGCCAAAATAGGCCGGTATTATAATTGGTATTTTGTGGCAACAATAATATTTGCTGCGGTTGCTTCGGTAGATTTAGTCATCAATTTAATTGATTTGGCCTATGCCCTTATGGTAATACCCAATATGATAGCTGTATTGTATTTGGCGCCTAAGGTCAATAAGGCATCAAAAAAATATTTTTCAAAATTGAAGCATGAAAAAGCATAAGGCAGGTTTTGTAAATATCATCGGTAATCCCAATGTGGGTAAATCAACTTTGATGAACGCTTTTGTAGGTGAAAAACTCTCCATTATCACTTCAAAGGCACAAACGACAAGGCATCGTATTTTGGGTATTGTCAACGGTGATGATTTTCAGATGATCTTGTCGGATACGCCAGGCATCATCAAACCGGCCTATGAAATGCAAACGGCGATGATGGATTTTGTAAAATCGGCTTTTGAAGATGCCGATGTTTTACTATACATGGTTGAAATAGGCGAAAAAGGACTGAAGGACGAAGCCTTTTTCAATAAAATAAAGAACAGCGCTATACCCGTTTTGCTCTTGCTCAATAAAATTGACACATCTGAGCAGACTGTGCTTGAGGCCCAGGTACAGTATTGGCAAGAACTTTTGCCCAATGCTGAAATCCACCCAATTTCTGCACTTCAAAATTTCAATGTTAAGGAAGTATTTGAACGTATTGTGGAACTGCTTCCGGAAGCACCACCCTATTATCCTAAAGATCAATTGACTGATAAACCTGAACGCTTTTTTGTGAATGAGACCATTCGAGAAAAAATTTTGATGCATTACAAAAAAGAAATTCCATATGCCGTTGAAGTGGAGACCGAAGAATTTTTTGAAGATGAAGACATTATCAGGATTCGATCAGTGATTATGGTAGAGCGCGATACACAAAAAGGAATTATAATAGGTCATAAAGGCAGTGCTTTAAAACGGGTAGGGGTAGAGGCCCGTAAAGACCTCGAAAAGTTTTTTGCCAAACAGGTGCATATAGAACTTTTTGTTAAGGTCAACAAAAATTGGAGAAGCAATACAAATCAATTAAAACGGTTTGGCTATAACAAGTAGAATTACTTTAACTTAATTCAATGAACCTTTACTTCTAAATCGCTCAACAGTTCGTTCATATAGCTTTTTATTTGGTCCATTTGTCCTTTGCCTTTGCTTTTGCCCAACCTGCCAAATGCATATAGGGTAAACCAAAGAATCACCAAGAATACCATTCCCACAATCCAAGGGGTCACATCATGCCCAAGAGAATGTTTTGAATATGCGAAAATGCCCAAAATAACGAAAAGGGTGCCTACCCCAAAGTGAAGAAACATAAAGAATGTCCACAACGTTGGGTTGGGGCCAAAAAGTCCATGAATTTTAGTGATACCTTTTTCAAAAGAGGTGAGTTCCAAATGTAGCTGAGGGGACCAAAAGTTGGTTGCTGCTGGGTTAAAGCGAATATAAATATGCTCATCAATACGTTTAACCCTAAAGGGTTCTTTGGCCGCCCCATCAAATATGTCGTTCAATTTTTCAATATCATGGGGTGCCGATAGTTCAAAACGGGGCCGTAATACGATTTCATTGGTAAAGTCGCTCATGCCATTTAAAGCTTCGAGGAAAAAAGGTATCAATTTTTGTTCAGAATTAATGGTACTTTTGCCGAAAATTAAAGCTCATGGGCGCTATTGTAGCCATTGTTGGAAGACCTAATGTGGGAAAATCTACCCTCTTCAATCGATTGATTGAACGGCGAGAGGCCATAGTTGACGCTGTGAGTGGTGTAACCCGCGATCGCCATTATGGAAAAAGCGATTGGAACGGAAAGGAATTTTCGGTAATTGATACCGGCGGTTATGTGAAGGGAAGTGACGATATTTTTGAAAAGGAGATTGATAAACAAGTGGAATTGGCCATTGATGAGGCCGACGCCATCATTTTTATGGTCGATGTCGAAGCGGGTGTGACGGGTATGGATGAAGATGTGGCCAAGTTATTGAGGCGCGTTGAAAAACCAATCTTTTTGGCCGTAAACAAAGTAGATAATGCCCAACGGGAAGCAGACGCTGTTGAATTTTATGCCCTTGGCCTAGGTGAATACTACACCTTGTCAAGCATTAATGGTAGTGGTACCGGAGAATTGTTGGATGCCTTGGTCAAAGTACTTCCAGAAACCATTGAAGATAAAGATGAATTGCCCCGTTTTGCCGTGGTTGGCAGACCCAATGCAGGTAAATCTTCTTTTATCAACGCTTTGATCGGTGAAGAGCGCTATATAGTGACCGATATCGCGGGCACTACCCGTGACAGTATTGACACAAAGTATAACCGATTTGGATTTGAGTTCAATTTGGTTGACACTGCTGGAGTTCGACGAAAAGCCAAGGTCAGGGAAGACCTGGAGTTTTATTCCGTCATGCGTTCTGTAAGGGCCATTGAGCATTGTGATGTTTGTATTTTGATATTGGATGCCACCCGTGGGTTTGATGGGCAGGTACAGAATATTTTTTGGTTGGCACAACGAAATAACAAGGGCATTGTGATTTTGGTAAACAAATGGGATTTGGTCGAAAAGGAAACCAATTCGGTTCGTGATTATGAAAGAAAGATTAAAGAGGCGATGGAACCCTTTGTTGATGTACCTATTTTGTTCATCTCTGTACTTAATAAACAACGCATATTCAAGGCTATTGAAACGGCTGTTGAGGTATATAAGAACCGATCAAAGAAAATAGTGA
>JABDND010000155.1 GCA_013001145.1 Croceitalea sp.
ATGATAAACGTGATGAATTTCTCAGCGATCATGTTATGACCAATTATATGGCCCAGATTTATGGTAATACCAAGATTTTGAACGAACTCTATCAAGAAAAATCAATAGCAATTGATAGTTTGATCAAGTTAATTGACAAATCAAAGCCATGATTAAATTTTTTCCACGAATACTGCTAAACTTCCCCTCCCAAAAGGGAACATACACCCGCAGTGACCTCCCCTCCTCGGAGGGGATTAAGGGGTGGGTAAAAAAAGCATAACACTATGATTAAGTTCTTTAGAAAAATACGATTCAACCTCATGAAAACTGGAAAAACAGGAAAATACCTAAAATACGCCATTGGTGAAGTCCTTCTCATCATGATTGGTATTTTCATGGCCTTACAATTGCAAAACTGGAACCAAAAACGCCAGCAAGAATTACAGTTCAAAGCAACATTAGAGCAGTTATACACAACCATAAAATATGATTCTGAAGCGTTTTTCAGGCAGTCCAAAAATTTTGAGTTCGATGCTAAAGAAATTGATTCTTTACTGGATTTTCCTGATAATTATCAAGAAGAAAATCTGCCTTACATCTTGTTTAGCCTGACTTATGATGTTGAAGCACATTCATCAGAATCCGCTTATTACCTTGAAGACCTGACCTACAATCCTAAAGACCAACAACAAAAAGAACTGGCCAAAGAAGTACTTAACTATATAAATAGGATAACTAATTATACCGATAAGGTAGACAACAGCCTAAAGGAAATGCTTCAGGCAGCGGATATTGCACATCCTAAAGTTCACTTTCAAGATGGGCAAACAGGCTGGGACGATTCCGACCAAAGCTATTATAGTGACGAAGATTTCAAGAAACTGAAGGAGATGTTACACTCCAAAAAATTAAGAACCGTATTGAGGTCTGTGAGAACAACAAAAGTGTATAATAATTATGATGCACTTAATAGGCATACGGATGGTTTGTCCATCCGGGAAATGATCAAAGATTACTATCCAGAAGTTAAAGTAATTTATAAAGATGTTGGTATTATAGGGACCTCGATAGATGGATTTGATGATGTTGGTGCCAAATCCACGCCAATGATATTGACAGATGAGATTGAAAATATATGGGAAGTAACGCTGCAATTAAAAGTAGGTCGCGTAAAATTTAGATGTAGGGATAGTTGGGCGCAAAATTGGGGCGTAAGAGGCCAAGAGGTATTCCCTGAAGGCAAAGCCGTACACGATGGTAGAGATATAAATATCCCTGAAGCGGGTAATTACCGAGTGATTTTGAATTTAACTGATAACCAATATAGATTCCAAAAGCTCGATGATTAAATTCTTCCGAAAAATACGATACAACCTCATTGAAAAAGGAAAAACGACCAAGTACCTAAAATATGCCATTGGCGAAATAATTCTCGTTGTCATTGGTATTCTCATTGCGCTTCAGATCAATAATTGGAATGAAAACCGAAAATCTGCGAAGCAAGAAAATCTCTATCTAAAGAGACTGCTTTCTGAAAACAGAGAAGACATAAACACTTTCAGCGGTAATATTTCCGATTTAGAAAAAGGAATTGAAACCATAGAAGGCCTGTCAAGAGCATTAAACGCCAATGAAACTAGCGAACGAGAACTTATTACTGCTGCCAACGATTTTTTTGGCTATGGAAGTATTTATCCTATTTTCTCTTCTTCAACTTCAACTTTTGATGACCTTTCAAGCACTGGTAATTTAAAGGATATTCGTAACGCTGACTTGCGCGATGAACTAGTGAAACATTACGCAAAACACAAACAAGTTGCAGAATGGATAAGAATTGGTACGGAATGGGCACTACCCAATGATGCACCATTTACCTACAACAATAGTATCATGAGATTTGAACCTGCGTCAGCTTTCTTATTTGGAGAACAAGATCAATTAGAATTAGCCCGTCATTTAAGAAAAGAAAAAACAGAGTACATAAACAATGCTGCTGTACACTATTGGATCAACAAAGACGCAATTGAAAAGCTAGAAAATTTGATTACGGACACGAATAGAATCATAGAATTAATACAACTGGAATTAAAAAAATAGCGCAGTATCTTCAATGAATAAATTCTTCAGTCTTATCTTTTAAACCCTTCCCCTCATTGAAGTTGAAAAGCAACCGTATATGATTAAATTCTCTATAAAACTAACATAAGCTAAATTACAAACCATCAATAACCATGAAGAGTATTTTAAAATTAATTGGTATCATAATTTTAATCATCGTAGCTGTTTTAGTCTTCAATACCATGCGTTTGGGCTCTAAACAAGTTGCCTCTGAGACTTTGGAAAAAATTACCATTCCAAGTGATGCATACCAAAATCTTTCGAAGGCCATACAGTACCCAACGATTTCTTTTAGTGAAGATGCCATACCAGATTCTACCGCATTTTTTGGATTTCACAGGTTTCTCAAAGAAACATTTCCATTGACACATACCTACCTATCGCTGGAAAAAATAAACGACTACAGTTTACTTTACAAATGGGAAGGTTCCGACGCTTCAAAAAAACCGATAATCCTCATGTCACACCAAGATGTCGTTCCTGTTGACGAACCTACATTGGGTGATTGGGAAGCTGGCCCTTTTGAAGGAAAAATAACCGACACGCATATTATAGGCCGTGGTACTATGGACGATAAAGGTACCTTAATCGGTTTACTGGAAGTTGTGGAAAAACTGCTCGAAGAATCGTTCCAACCAACACGCACCATGTACCTCGCATTTGGTCATGACGAAGAAGTTGGGGGTGCAAAAGGTGCCGCGGCAATTGCAGAACATTTAAATGCAAAGGGGGTACATGCCGCCATGACCTTGGATGAAGGCGGGTTTATAGCCGAAGATTTGGTGCCTGGGGTCGATAGTCCAGTCGCCATGGTCAACCTTGCAGAAAAGGGTTTTGCCTCGTTTAGGCTAATCGTAGAGACCACTGGAGGGCACAGCTCACAGCCACCACGTGAAAATACCATAGGTATGCTTGCACAAGCCATAGTAGATCTTGAGAACA
Organism: Croceitalea sp.; assembly: GCA_013001145.1. Lineage (GTDB taxonomy): Bacteria > Bacteroidota > Bacteroidia > Flavobacteriales > Flavobacteriaceae > Croceitalea. The sequence goes on from JABDND010000155.1 coordinate 3,043, forward strand.
ATCAACTACCATACAAATTGGTCAAGCCAGTTGACTATCAACTGGAATATATGGGCGCAGAACTACCCTTTTTCAAAAAAATGGCTTTTGCCAATCCTTGGCTATTCAAAAAGCCCATATTAAAAGCCTTAAATTCACATACCACCACTGCACCTACCATAATTGATGGCGGGATTAAGAATAATGTGATTCCAACAGTGGCCGAAGCCACCATCAACTTTCGTATTCTACCTGGTGAGACCATTGAATCTACAAAGCAGCATATTGAAAATGTTATTTCAAATAAGATCAAAGTGGAACCGGTCGGCTTTTTAACCAATCCCTCTCCAGTTTCCAGTATTGATTCTGAAGCCTTCAAAACCTTGGAAAAAACCATACGCAACATGTTCCCCAATAGCGTGGTCGTCCCTGGTTTGGTTGGTGGCGGTACCGATGCCCGCTATTTTTACAAAATTTCAGATGATGTGTATCGCTTTTATCCAGTTCGCATTAGCCCTTCAAGCATGACACGTTTTCACGGTATTGACGAGAAAATAAGTAAGGACAACTATAATGAGATTATCGAATTTTCGTATCACTTAATTAAAGGGCTTAACCAATGACCAAATTTTTTCGTCAAATTCAAATAAATCGAATAGAACAAAGGGTGACAATTAGTAATTCTATGAAAAAGAGAGATTTCATTAAAGGGCTACTGCTCATCATTGGCCTTACCCTAGTATCTTGTTCCGCTGGAAGAAGCATTGGGACGGCATCACCCACAAAAAACTCAAAGGCCGCACTTGACAAACCTTATGTGATCCTAATCTCGCTTGATGGTTTTCGGTGGGATTATGTAGAAAAGTACAAGCCACCCCACTTAAGCAATTTTATTGATATGGGCGTAAAGGCCGAATCGCTGATACCATCGTTTCCTTCAAAGACATTTCCCAACCATTATACCATTGCTACAGGCATGTACCCAGATAATCACGGTCTCTTGGGCAATTCATTCTACAGCACCCAAAAAAAACTCAAATACAGTATTGGCAACCGCGAAATGGTTGAAGACGGCACTTTTTATGGAGGATCTCCCATATGGGTACAAGCCGCGAAAGCTGGTATGGTTACTGCCAGTTATTTTTTCGTGGGTTCAGAAGCCAATATTCAGGGCATGCACCCTACCTATTACTTTAAATACGATGGAGCCACCAAAAATGAAACCCGTGTTACCCAAGTATTGGACTGGCTTGCTATGCCCGCAAAAAAAAGACCACACATGATCACCATGTACTTCTCAGATATGGACGATGTGGGCCATCGGTTTTCACCCGATAATGATGCCTTGTTAGAAAAAGCCCTAATGAACTTGGATGAACAATTGGGTGTTCTGTTCGAAGGAGTGGCAGCAACCGGGTTGCCCGTTAATATGCTGATTGTGTCCGATCATGGTATGGCGACCTTGGAAACCACCAACTTTATCGCATTGGAAGATATCGCCAACGACAGTTTGTTTTTGGCCACCAACAACGGGGCCTTGGTCAATATTTACCCAAGAGAAAACATTTCCACAGATACCGTTTTTCAATATTTAA
>JABDND010000180.1 GCA_013001145.1 Croceitalea sp.
ACAAGATATTGATGGCCAATAATGACACGCTTTTTAGCAAAAGACTATCAAATTCGGTGCTTATCGACAAATTAAAAGGTAAAAGCGGTACTTCGGTCGATTTAAAAGTGTTCCGTAAATCTGAAAACAAGAGTTTTGATGTGGTGATTCGGCGTGATGTCGTGCCCATAAAAAGTGTAGAGGCAAATTTTATGCTTTCAAATGACCTCGGTTATGTGAAAATCAACCGTTTTGCCGAATCAACCTACAGCGAATTTAAAGTTGCATTGCGATTTCTTGAATCAAAGGGTGCCAACAAATTGGTCCTTGATTTGCGTGATAACCCTGGGGGTTATTTGGGTATAGCGGAAAAATTGGCCGATGAATTCTTGGAAGACGGTAAACTCATCCTCTTTACGAAGAACAAAAATGGAAAAATCAAAAAATCGTTCGCGACGAAAAAAGGGAGTTTCGAAGATAAACCAGTTTATGTATTGATCAATGAAAGGTCGGCATCGGCAAGTGAAATTATAGCTGGAGCCTTACAAGACAATGATGTAGGAACCATTGTTGGTCGTCGTTCTTTTGGTAAAGGATTGGTACAACGTGAAATGGATTTGGGCGACGGGTCGGCAGTACGTTTAACGGTCTCACGCTATTTTACACCTACTGGTCGTTCCATACAAAAGGCATATGACATGGGTCATGATGACTATTACCAAAAATTCATGAATCGCTATAGCTCGGGTGAAATGGAATCTGTGGATAGTATTAAAGTAGCGGATTCACTAAAATTCACGACACCCAAAGGGAAAGTGGTCTATGGTGGTGGAGGGATTATTCCCGATGTATTTATACCCATAGGCACCTTGGATGAAGAACGAATTGAAAGTTTGGATTCGGCTGGATTTTTGTCTGATTTCGTCTTTCAATTTTTAGAGCAGGACCGCAATCGATTTGCCAATTACCCTATGAAAGAATTTTTAGAGGACTATAGGGTCGATGATATCATTTTTGAACGCTTTGTTGACTATTTGTTGAATAAAAATCTTAAACTCGATTTTTATGGAAATGAAGAAATGATAAAAGTGTTTTTAAAGGCTCAAATGGCCGAGCAACTTTATTCTCCGAATCTGGCCTACCAAATAAAGGCCGGCAATGATGCCATGATTCAAAAAGTACTTGAATTGGATACCGCGGCATTGGAGCAAACCGAAGAAATGCTTTTAAAAGCAATAAATTAATTGTTCTTCAATTTTTTCTCGATTTTTTTTGAGGTCACAAAAATCAATAAAAGTACTATTGCACACAATGAGGCCAATATACCTATACAGGCAATTAAACTATCACCTTCAAATAGATTATCAAAGTCCAATAAGGTACTATTATAGGCAACCAAGGCCAAAGCCAATAAGACCAAAATGGCAACAAGGGTTTTGTTCATGACAATATCTTTTTAAATCAGTTAAACAGTTGTTTTGCGTTTGGGGCAAAAAAATTGACCGCTTTGGCAACTAAAATAACTCCAAAAACTTTTCGTGATACACTCAAGCCACTTTTGCCCAATAGACCACTTTTTTTATAAAATGATTAGAGTACCGGATACACAAAGATAATATTGACGATTATGGCCACAATACTATTTTCAATATAATTGTTAAGTTGTGAAACCGTAACTTTGAAAGCTCTAAATATCTATATGTTTCAAATAGGAAAAACCCTTATTTCTGAAGAGATCATAGAGCATGATTTTGTTTGTAATTTAAATGCATGCAAAGGAGCCTGTTGTGTTGATGGCCAATCTGGTGCGCCATTGGAAGATTCAGAAACTCAGGTCTTGGTAGATATTTATCACAGGGTAAAACCCTTTTTAAGAAAAGAAGGCATTGAAGCCATAGAAACTCAAGGTGCTTTTGTTAAAGGCGAAGACGGGGAGTGGGAAACACCTTTGGTCAATAAAAGTGAGTGTGCCTATGTTGTATATGCCAATAATGGCATAGCCAAATGTGGTCTTGAAGAAGCTTATAATCAAGGGGCAACCAAATGGAAAAAGCCAGTTTCGTGCCATTTATATCCTGTTCGTATACGTGAGTATAGTGAGTTTACCGCGGTCAATTATCACAAATGGGAAATTTGTGACCCCGCATGTAGCCTAGGGCAAGAACTTAAAGTTCCCATATATCAATTTGTCAAAGATGCCCTGATAAGAAAATTTGGCAAAAAATGGTACACGGAACTAGAAGTGGTAGCCAAAGAACATTCTAAACCGTAGGGATTTCCAACACTACTTTGGTCCCTTTGGGCATGCCTTGCTCGTCAAATAAATCAATGATTTCCACACTGTGGTCAAATTGGTAGTTCTGGGCAAAATTGGCAATGCGTTCTTTGGTAATATCAATACCAACAGATTTTCTTTGAAGCACCCTATTTTCCTTTATCTGTGCCGAGGCCATTCGGCCCACACCATTATCTTCGATACTGATCACAATGTGCATATTGTCTTTTTTCTTTACGGTGACCCAAATGTTCTTGGGTCCTTCTTTTGACGAAAGACCGTGCCAAATGGCATTTTCAAGGAAAGGCTGCAACATTAAAGAGGGTATTTTGACTTTGTTGACATTGATATTGGAATCAACGGTGATGTTGTATTTAATATCGTCTGAAAACCGAATATTCTCAATATTGAGATAAAGTTCGATTGTTTCAAGTTCATCGGCCAAAGGGGCTTCTTTAAGGGAAGACCCTTCTAGAATGCGACGCACCAATTTGGAGAATTTATTTAAATAATGAACTGCATTTTTTTTATCGTTATTGATGATGTACAGTTTGATTGAATTCAACGAATTGAACAAAAAATGGGGGTTCATTTGACTGCGCAACATATGCTGTTCCATAGACAGCACCCTTTTTTCATAATTTGATTGCGACTGGCGGTTCATTAAATAAAAGAATGCGATGATCAACCCCAATACCAACACGCTGACCAATATTGTAGTTTGGTTTTTACGCAATCTAGATTTTACCATCTCATTTTCCTTGGCCAGTTCGGCAATTTGCCTATTCTTGTTTTCTGTTTCGGCTCTGGAAATCAAATCGGCCATATAGCGCCTGTTTCGGTCATTCAAAGAGCGCCTTTCAATAGTCCTTGCTTCCTTGTAATTGCCCAAGGCATTTTTAAAATCACCTTCGGCCGCATTTAGGTCGGATAAGAAAATATAGGCCTCCTCCATTTCAATTGGTAGGTTATAGGTTTGGGCGAGCTCTGCACCTTTTATAAGATAGTCATTGGCAGAGTCAAATTGGCCCAATTCAATATAATCCCATCCCATATTGATATAAAGCTCAGAAAGCAATTCCATATTGCCCAGTTTTAGAGCTGGATCAAGTATTTTTTTGAATATTACCGAGGCGTCTTCAAATTTGCTTTGATGAACATAGATATGTGCAATGCCCAAATTGGATTTTACATGAATTTCTGGTGACTGTATTTCAGCATTGTATGCCAAGGCGGTATTATAACTTATCAATGCCTCTTTCAAATTTCCTTGAGCTTCCAAACTCTCCCCCTTGTCTTGATGATTTTTTGCAAGCCCCAAATAATTGTTTAAAGCCATCTCGTTTTTTATGGCCTCATCGTATTTGGAGATAGCAAAATCCCATTGGCCCAAAGTATTGTAGACCGACCCCATATTGTTTAATGAGCGGTTGATTTCCTTCTGAATTGCTTTAGAAGGATTTTCTATCGCTCCAGCAATTTCAAGCGCTTGCTGTATATGGTCAATAGCAGATTGTATGGCTTCGGTCTTTTGATAGGCCGCACCAAGTTTGTTTAAACAATGCACTTTTAAAGTGGTGTCTTCGATAAGTTCTGCGACCTCTAAAGCTTCATTATATAGAAAAATAGCCTTTTCAAACATAGATCGCTCAAAATAAATGGAACCCAATTGAATCAAGGCATAAGCTTCTCCAAAATTATAATCGCTCTTTTTTGCATTGTTCAAGAAATAACGCAACAGAACGGTATCTTGTAAGGCGGGTTTTATAGCATCTTCAAGCTCACTTTGGTCTTTGGTTCTCTTTTGTAATATTTCTTGAATGGAGTTTTTAAAATTGGTCGATATAGTCTGACTTTGTGTAGCCGATTGAAACAATAGAAAGAGACCAATCAACAAAATTAATTGCCATTTTGCTTTATAGGGTATGGTATGAAAGGTCATGAATTTCACCTAAATTATTTGAATAGCTTACAGTAAATCGAGAAAGTCCGATTTCTTTTGACGTGATACAGGTACTCTATGGTTTGATTTGAGTACAACATAACCATCTGTTTTTAAATATTCTTTGATTTTACTCAAATTCACAACAAATGAATTATGAATTCTAAAGAACATCTCATTTGGAAGCAATCCATGAACCTGCTTCAGTTTTTTTGTCAATAATATTTTTTGCCCGTCAACCAAATATAGGGTGCTGTAGTTGCCATCCGATTCAACAAATAATATCTCATCACTTTCTAAAAACAAAAGCTTGCCATCGGTATGGATGGTGATTTTACGATCTATGGATTTGGCATTGAAGTTAAGTAGCAAATGTTCCAATTTTTCAGCAGTTGCATTTCTTGCATTGAACCTTTTGATTTTTTCAATGGTTTCACTCAAATCATCACTATCAATGGGCTTTAATAAATAATCAATGGCCTCATTCTTAAGTGCTTTGAGGGCATATTGATTGTAAGCCGTGGTAATGACCACAGGAAAATTTTGGTCTTTTATATTTTTAATGAATTGAAAACCATCCATAACGGGCATTTCAATATCTAAAAAAAGACAATCGGGAGGGTTGCTTTCAAGATAGTCTAGTGCCTCATGGGCATCAGTGAAAGCGGCGACAATTTTTATTTCATCACTTAAATTGCGCAACTCCCAACTAAGGCTTTCCAAGGCTTTTCTTTCATCGTCAACTAAGACCGCTTGCAACATGTAATATCTTTTATTTCCATAACAAGTAAATTTAGCATTTAATTGGAATAAGGACACATAAATATGTATTGATGGATTAGTTTTGAATATATATAGCTCATCTATGCCAGCAAATAGGAGTTAAAAACTGGGCTTTCGGTGAAATTTTTACCTTAGATCATATTGGTATGATTTAAGCCACCCCATTTATACATGATTTCCTACCAATTATACAAACCAATTCTACCAATGGCAATTGCCATAGTATCTTCATAGTTGCATAAATCAATTTTTTACTCAACCAACCCACTTAAGATGAGAAAAAGCGTGATTTTGTTTGTGATACTTCTATGTGCTCTGTTTTTTGCCGTGGCACTTGAAGGGGGAGACCATGTGGATAAAGAAGAAGTTTCAGAAATAATACATAAGTAGAGGATAAAAAAATATATTATTTGCCTAACAGCGTACGGCCAACCATCATGCAGAATCAATGTATGAATGACAACAGTCATGTCCAAGACAAATTAAGGCCAATGTTATAGGTTTCGGGGGAACTACCTGTGCATATCTTTATCCGTATTGGACTGGCCGTACGGTTTGGCGAATAAACAAAGTGATTAAAGACCAAGAAGTATGTAATAATATACTTTTTGGTCTTTTTTATTGAGACATTTTTTTGCTCCAATTACCATAATAATTGCCCTTCATTCAAAACCTACTAAACATCACTTGCCAACCTACATTTCAACAGTCCGTGTTAAAAACTTTGGGATGGAATAACGTAAATGACCTTTAGAGTTCGGCAACAATTTTCAATCTTTGCTAGTCCCTACCGCAAGGTAATTTTCAAACTCTTTAATTAAACTTATAAATACAAGAATTATGTCCGCTGCCATTGAGCCCATTTTGCAAGAAAACGAAGACCGATTTGTAATTTTTCCTATTCAACATCATGATCTTTGGGAATGGTACAAAAAATGTGAAGCCTGTTTTTGGACTGCGGAAGAAATTGACCTGCACCAAGATCCTGCCGATTGGAACAATAAGCTCAATGATGACGAACGCTATTTTATCAAACACATTTTGGCATTTTTTGCAGCTTCTGATGGTATTGTGAACGAAAACTTGGCAGAGAATTTTGTAAATGAAGTACAGTATTCAGAAGCAAAATTCTTTTATGGGTTTCAGATAATGATGGAGAACATCCATTCTGAAACCTATTCATTGCTCATCGATACCTATGTAAAGGACGAAAAGGAAAAAAACATACTGTTCAAGGCCATTGAAAATTTTCCTGCCATCAAGAAAAAGGCGGATTGGGCTTTAAAATGGATTGATTCTCCAAGTTTTGCAGAACGCTTAATCGCTTTTGCAGCTGTTGAGGGCATCTTCTTCTCTGGAGCATTTTGTTCAATTTTTTGGTTGAAGAAAAGAGGGCTTATGCCAGGGCTTACCTTTTCCAATGAATTGATTTCTCGTGATGAAGGCATGCATTGCGACTATGCCGTGCATTTGCACAACAAGCACTTGGTAAACAAGGTGCCCAAAAAACGCATTACCGAAATAATCGTTGATGCCCTAAATATAGAACGCGAGTTCATTACCGAGTCATTGCCGGCAAGCCTTATTGGAATGAATTCTAAATTGATGACCCAATATCTTGAATTTGTGACCGATAGATTGTTGGTAGAATTGGAGTGCGAAAAAGTATACAACGCAACCAATCCGTTTGATTTTATGGATATGATTTCATTGCAAGGAAAAACCAATTTCTTTGAAAAGCGTGTCTCTGAATATCAAAAAGCAGGGGTTCTTAACAAAGAAAAAGATACCGATGCCCAAAAAATAAGCTTTGACGCTGATTTTTAATTTGTAATACCAAAAACCTTGTGCCAGCAAGGTTTTTTTGCCCGTTGCATTTAAATGTTAATATTTTAACATTCTTGAAAGCGCCTGTTTAATTAATCATAATAAATATTTTAGAAAATGTATGTAGTAAAAAGAGATGGAAGAAAAGAGCCGATGATGTTCGACAAAATTACGGCTCGAGTGCGCAAATTATGCTACGGCCTCAATGAACTGGTAGATCCAGTAAAGGTGGCCATGCGGGTGATTGAAGGATTGTACGATGGGGTAACCACTTCAGAATTGGATAATTTAGCGGCCGAAATAGCGGCAACTATGACAACCACGCATCCTGATTATGCAAAATTAGCTGCACGAGTTTCTGTTTCAAACCTACATAAAAACACGAAAAAATCGTTCACTGAAACCATGCGTGATCTGCATGAATATGTCAATCCTAGAACGGGTAAAAAGGCCCCGCTTATTGCAGATGACGTTATGAAGGTAATAACGGAGAATGCCGATATGTTGGATAGCACCATTATTTATAACCGCGATTTTGGTTACGACTATTTTGGTTTCAAAACCTTGGAGCGTTCGTACCTTTTAAAAATCAACGGCAAAATTGCAGAGCGGCCACAGCATATGTTGATGCGGGTCGCTGTAGGAATACACCTTAATGATCTTGAGTCGGCCGTTGAGACCTATGAATTGATGTCGAAGAAATACTTTACGCATGCCACACCAACGCTATTCAATTCGGGTACGCCCAAGCCTCAAATGTCATCGTGCTTTTTGTTGGCCATGAAAGACGATAGTATTGATGGTATCTATGATACGTTAAAGCAAACTGCCAAAATATCACAATCAGCAGGAGGCATAGGCCTGTCTATCCATAATATTAGGGCCACAGGATCCTATATCGCCGGCACCAATGGCACTTCTAATGGCATAGTGCCCATGTTAAGGGTTTTTAATGATACGGCTCGTTATGTAGATCAAGGTGGTGGTAAACGAAAAGGAAGTTTTGCTATTTATGTAGAGCCATGGCATGCCGATATTTATGATTTTCTAGACTTGAAGAAAAATCATGGGAAAGAAGAAATGCGCGCACGTGATTTGTTCTATGCGATGTGGATTCCAGATTTGTTTATGAAAAGGGTGGAAGCGGATGCAGATTGGACTCTAATGTGTCCTAATGAGTGCCCTGGATTGTTCACCAACCATAGTGAGGCCTTTGAAGAATTATATCTGAAATACGAGGCTGAAAGCAAGGGTAGAAAAACGGTTAGGGCCAGGGAATTGTGGGAGAAGATTCTCGAATCGCAAATAGAGACCGGTACTCCATATATGCTTTATAAGGATGCGGCCAATAGAAAGAGCAATCAAAAGAACTTGGGCACCATTCGGTCCTCAAATCTTTGCACCGAAATTTTGGAATATACTTCTCCAGATGAAGTGGCCGTATGCAATTTGGCCTCTATTGCGCTGCCCATGTTCATTAAAAATGGTCAGTTTGATCACAAAGAATTGTTCAAAGTAACCAAAAGGGTCACCAAAAATTTGAATCGCGTCATAGATCGAAATTATTATCCTGTTAAAGAGGCCGAAAACTCAAACATGAGGCATAGACCGATTGGGCTGGGGGTGCAGGGGCTGGCAGATGCCTTTATCATGCTAAGATTGCCTTTTACAAGTGACGAGGCCAAAAAATTAAACCAAGATATTTTTGAAACCCTGTATTATGGAGCGGTAACGGCTTCAATGGAAGAGGCTAAAATAGATGGAACCTATTCTTCCTATGAGGGATCGCCCATTTCAAAAGGTGAATTTCAACATAATCTTTGGGGTATTAAAGATGAAGAACTGTCAGGTCGCTGGGATTGGGCAAAATTGCGCAAAGAGGTTAAAAAGAATGGTGTAAGAAATTCATTGCTCGTGGCGCCCATGCCAACCGCATCAACATCACAAATCTTAGGCAATAATGAATGCTTTGAGCCGTACACCAGTAACATTTACACCCGTAGGGTGCTATCTGGAGAATTTATTGTGGTCAATAAGCATTTATTGGAAGATTTGGTGTCATTGGGACTTTGGAATGAAAATTTAAAGCAAGATTTGATGAGAGCCAATGGCTCTATTCAACATATAGAGAGCATACCTGAAGAAATTAAAGAGTTGTACAAGACAGTATGGGAGCTTAGTATGAAAGATATTATAGATATGAGCCGACACCGCGGGTATTTTATCGATCAAAGCCAATCTTTGAATCTATTCATGGAGAATGCCAATTACGGTAAGCTAACTTCAATGCATTTTTACGCATGGAAAAGCGGACTTAAAACGGGCATGTACTACCTAAGAACCAAAGCTGCTGTAGATGCCATTAAATTTACCTTGGACAACACCAAGAAAGAGGTATTGCCTGAAGCTGAAGAAGAACTCGTAGCGGTAGAAGCAACAGTAGGTAATACTTCAGGTGCTGAAGCTGTAAAGAAAAATCCTGTTCCTGTCAAACAACAAGAGGTTGACATACAACCTATGAGCGAGGCAGAGATGAAAGAGATGATTGCACGGGCCAAAGAAGGCCAGGCAGACGATGACTGTCTTATGTGCGGATCATAGTGTAATAGTGTTTATTTGATTACAAGTACCTCAGGTATTTCATTTAATTTGAAAAACTTGGGGTATTTTGCTTTTATAGAAGATTTCTCCCTTTAAGAAGAGAATCACTTTGATTTTTAACAAACCGAAGGTATAGATAACGGGCGATGAGCAACCAAATCATAAGACGTCGTAACTTCCAATTGTAAACGCAAGTATGTTAACTTTGTTTTTGTCACAGTCGATTATTCGACAAGCTGCATAAAAAAACCCGACAATGCG
>JABDND010000186.1 GCA_013001145.1 Croceitalea sp.
ACCTAAAAGGGTAAGCCCACTGATAAGTGCGAAAACATGAAAAATACCAAAACTTCCAAAAAGATTGTACATCATAAAAGATGTGCCAACCACTATTAGCATGGCGATAGCATAAAAGTAACCCATGCGTTTATGATTTTTAGTGCCTTTAGTTCCATAAAGCACCCAACTTCCAAAAAATAGGGCCAACATTGAAAAGGTAAAATGAACAATGCCTATCCCATCTGTAAAAAAGTGTTCTAAATTCATAGAAATAAAAATTTAAAACCTTAATTTATTGCTTTAACCGCCGATAATCAAGGTAGGTTCACCCAATTGTTGAATACGCTGGATGAATTGTTAAGAATGAGTTTTCCAAAAACATTTGAAGAATTTATGGGCACATTGGCCATGGAAAATCCGCCGCCCAGTTGGCCCTTGGAGCTGCAATCCTTATGGTGGGATGCAAACGCCAATTGGAAGGAATCCCACAAAATAGCACAGGAGCTGACCAATGAAATCGGGAATTGGATTCACGCCTATTTGCACCGCAAGGAAGGCGACAAATTCAATGCGGGCTATTGGTATCGTCAGGCCAATAAACCGTATTCAAGTTTAACATTTAAAGAGGAATTTGAAGAAATGGTCATTTTCGTTATAAATTACCAAAATCAATAGTTTTAATTGTAACAAAATGTTTATTTTTTAACAATTAGGATAATTTATCTTTGCATCGGCATGAAGGGATATTAAGTACATTTGTAAAAATGTAATATAAAATATGGTGTTCAAGGCAATACAGGAGCGCTTTAAGGTAAAGTCGGCCCTTAAATATTTAGAGGACGAACTGGGCAACTCAAAAAATCCTTCAGACCGCAAAAAAGGCATTACCTCAATTGGTTGTATTGTTGATATGGACAATTTTAGCAATGCTGAGGTTTTTTACGAGTTGCTAAAAGATTTTTCACTGGCGCCAAATGCCATACAGATTATTGGATACAAAAGAGATAATGATAAAAACACACCTTTTTCCATTCAATTTTTTACCGATAAAGAATTAGGATGGAACGGAACCATTGAAAACGGGCATGTATCAGAATTTGTCGGAAGGGAATATGATTTATTGATCAATTATTTTAATGAAGACCGCTTGCTTTTAAAGCTATTGTCGGCCAGGGCCAATGCTCGATTAAAAGTGGGTTTTTCAGGAGTTGATGCCAAAGTGAACGATTTGATATTCAATAGTCCAATGAGTGATTTTCAGACTTTCAAAAATGAATTGAAGAAATATTTAAAGGTTTTAAAAGAAATAGCGTAATGGAACAATTAATGGGTACAGGAGTGGCGTTGGTAACACCTTTCGATACCAATGGCAAAATAGATATAAAGGCATTGGAACGTGTAGTTGAACATTGTATCAAGGGCGGTATTGATTATCTGGTCGCCTTGGGTACTACAGCTGAGGCCGTAACGCTTACCCAATTTGAAAAGCGATTGATCATGCAGACCATCTCCCTTGTCAATGCTGGCAGATTACCTTTGGTAGTGGGTGTTGGCGGCAACAATACGATGGCTGTAATTGAAGAAATCAAGGCCATGGATTTTATGGATTTTGAAGCAATTTTATCGGTGTCACCATATTACAACAAGCCAACTCAAGAAGGTATCTACCAACATTTTAAAGCAATTGCCAAGATTTCACCATTACCGATCATCCTTTACAACGTTCCATCACGAACCGGAAGCAATATGCTGCCTGCGACCACGCTGCGACTGGCCAATGATTTTGAAAATATTGTAGCCATTAAAGAAGCGTCCGCCGATATGGTGCAGATTGACCAAATATTGCGCGATAAACCCAAAGATTTTCATATGATTTCTGGTGATGACTTTACCGCCTTATCAACGGTTTTGGCAGGTGGTTCGGGAGTTATTTCGGTTTTGGGGCAAGGTACGCCAAATGGCTTTTCAAAAATGGTGAACCTAGCTCTTAAAGGCGAATCAGAACCTGCCTATGAGATTCACAAGAGTCTTTTGGATGGCATGCATTTAATTTTTGAAGAAGGGAATCCTGCCGGAATCAAAGCCTTATTGGCAGAATTGGGACTTATAACCGCCCAGGTAAGATTGCCGTTGGTAGAAGCCACACCAAAGTTAAAAAAGAAAATCACGCAATTTCTGAATACAACAGATGTTGTATTGGCATAGGGCGTTAAAATTTGCCCAAAACTGGTCCTACCATAGGCTAACTGCCTTAATTTTGGCGTCAAATAGTAGCTTAAAATCCATTGATTTTCACTAATTTTGCAAAATGTTTTTAAAAATGAAGCCATATCTCGTAGTCTTCTTATTTGCATTTGTTCTACTTGTTTCGTGTAATGAGTATCAGAAAGTGCTTAAAAATGAAGACATTAAAGCCAAATATGAGTTGGCCGAAAGGTTTTATAATGATGGGGATTACAAGCGTGCGAAACGGTTGTTTGAACAAATAGCCCCCAAATATGTAGGTAAGCCACAAGGAGAGCGGGTTATGTACTTCTTTGCCGATTCCTATTTTAAATCTGGCGATTATTATCTGTCTGGTTATCAATTTGAGCGCTTCATGAAGTCATATCCGAACAGTGATAAAATTCAAGAAGCAATATTCTTAGGGGCTAAAAGTTATTATGAACTTTCCCCAAAATATTCTTTGGATCAGACGGATACAGATAAGGCGTTGAACAAACTTCAAACCTTTATCAATACCTATCCAGAATCGGAGTTTTTTGATGAGGCCAATACAATGGCACAAGAGCTTACCGCAAAAAAGCAAAAAAAGGAAATAGAGATTGCCAAGCAATTTGAAAAGTTGGGGGAGTTTAATTATCCAATTTTGGTATCGGCCATCGCCGCCTTTGAAAATTTTATCGCAGACAATCCTGGTTCCATTTATCGCGAAGATGCCTATTTCTATAGAATGAAAGCCGCCATGAATTTAGCGGAAAACAGTACATTGGATCGCAAGGCCGAACGCTATGAAACGGCTTTAACTTATTATAGGGCATTGATGAAATCATACCCTGAGACGGAATATGCCAAAAAGGCAAACGGTTATTTTGAAACCATTCAAAAAGAATTAAATAAAGCGCAAGCTTTATCCAAATAAATTTAGCTTATACCACTATGAACGATTTGAAGAACACCAATGCTCCAGTGACTACGGTTACCGTTGACAAAAATGAGTTTGACGAAAAAACCGATAACATTTATGAAGCTATTTCAATAGCCTCAAAAAGAGCCATCCAAATTAATTCTGAAATCAAAAAGGAGTTATTGGAAAAACTGGAAGAGTTTGCCACATATAGCGATAGTTTAGAAGAAGTATTTGAGAACAAAGAACAGATTGAGGTCTCAAAATTCTATGAAAAACTGCCTAAGCCACATGCACTTGCGGTGCAAGAGTGGTTGGAAGATAAAATTTACTACAGAAATACTGAGAAAGACGCATAGATGTTAAGCGGAAAAAATATCCTTTTGGGCATTACCGGGGGGATTGCTGCTTATAAAACTACCTTTCTAGTACGGTTATTGATAAAAGCTGGTGCCAAGGTCAAAATTGTAATGACCCAAAGTGCCAGCTCTTTTGTTTCTCCACTTACGCTTTCCACCTTATCAAAAAATCCCGTTTTGATGGATTTTGTCAATAAGAAAGATGGAAGCCTTTCATGGAACAATCATGTAGAAATGGGTCTGTGGGCCGATTTGATGCTTATCGCTCCCGCAACCGCCAATACCTTGTCAAAAATGGCCAATGGTACCTGCGATAATTTGCTTTTGGCCACTTATTTATCGGCAAAATGCCCCGTATATTTTGCTCCAGCTATGGATTTGGACATGTATCAACACCCTTCTACCAAAGCTTCATTGGAGAAACTACAGTCTTTTGGCAATGTCATGATTCCGGCAGAATCGGGCGAATTGGCCAGTGGCCTCAGTGGAGAAGGGCGTATGGCCGAACCCGAAAATATTATGGCTTTTTTACAAAACCACCTTGCCACTGGCTTGCCTTTATCTGGCAAAAAAGTACTGGTAACCGCCGGTCCAACCCATGAGGCATTGGACCCGGTCCGTTTTTTGGGCAATCAATCATCGGGCACCATGGGTTTTGCCTTGGCTAAGAGAGCGGCCGAATTGGGAGCACAGGTGGTGCTCATTTCAGGGCCAACAAACCTTTCTCTCGAAGAGCATAATATCGAAGTGATTCGTGTAACGACTGCTGAAGAAATGTATGGAGCAGTCCATCAGTATTATGAAACTGTTGATATCGCCATTAGCGCCGCAGCTGTTGCCGATTATAAACCAAAGAATGTTGCGAAGCAAAAAATTAAGAAACAGCCAGAGGACGATATGAAACTTGAATTGGTACGCACCAAAGACATTCTGCTTTCAATGGGTGAAAAGAAGCAAAAGCAATATTTGGTTGGCTTTGCATTGGAAACTGAAAATGAACTTGAAAATGCAAAAACCAAGTTGGAGCGAAAGCATTTGGACGCCATTGTAATGAACTCATTACAAGATGCTGGCGCAGGTTTTGGTGCCACCACCAATAAAATCACCTTTATAGACAAGAATTTGATCGTTAAAGCGTTTGAAGTAAAGACCAAGGCTGAAGTAGCTTCAGACATTTGGAAAGAAATTATCTCCAGAATCCATGCATAGGTTTTTAATTGCGGTTATATTTTTGATGGGCACCATCATTGGCTTGGGCCAAGAGCTCAATTGTACTATCACCGTAAATTCTGACCAAGTAGGGCAGACCAATCAACAAATCTTCAAAACCTTGGAACGTGCACTCAACGATTTTGTGAACAAGAACAAATGGACCGATAGGGTGTATGCTGAGAATGAGCGGGTCAATGCGCGTATGTTCATTACAGTGACCGGTTATGAATCGGACCGTTTTGACGCCAATATTCAAATACAATCTTCCAGACCGGTTTTCAATACTTCCTATGAAACGTCAGTATTCAATTATAAGGACAACGCCTTTAATTTTCAATATCAAGAGTTTGAGCCTTTGGTGTACAACCCAAACGCTTTTGATTCCAACTTAGTGGCTGTGCTCTCTTATTACGTATATGTGATTTTAGGTTTGGATGCCGATACCTTTTCGTTGCAGGGCGGTGATGATTACTTTAGGAAGGCGCAGAATATAGTCACTCAAGCTCAAGGAAGTAATTTTAGCGGATGGGCCCAAGAATCGGGAGAACGAACGCGTTTTGAGCTGGTCGACAATTTGCTCTCGAATACCTTCAGGGAATACCGTATTGCCATGTACAATTACCATCGAAAGGGATTGGATATTTTGGCCGATAATAACAGTACGGGCAAACAGGTGATTGCTGGCAGTCTGCGTTTGTTTGAAACCTTGATCAAGCGTCGCCCCAACGCCTTTTTAATACAGACTTTTTTCGACGCCAAGGCAGAGGAAATTCAGAATATCTTTTCGGACGGCCCCAAGGTTGACATCATCAAACTCAAAGAGAGTTTGAACAAGGTAGCTCCTTTTTATTCCAGCACTTGGAATCAGATAACTTACTAATAGAATTATTCAGTTAACCTATTATCTTTGCTATTCTAATTGATATAGCATTGCTCACCCAACTTTCCATAAAGAATTATGCGCTCATAGACGATTTAAATGTATCGTTTGGGCAAGGTTTTACCACCATTACGGGTGAAACCGGAGCAGGTAAATCCATTTTATTGGGTGCCTTGTCTTTAGTACTGGGCAAGCGGGCCGACTTATCTTCGTTGAAGCATAAAGAACAAAAATGTGTAATCGAAGGGGTATTTGCCATACAAAATTATCAATTACAGCCTTTTTTTGAAGCGAACGACCTGGATTATGAAGAACCCACTATCATTAGACGTGAAATTTTGCCCAGTGGTAAATCAAGGGCCTTTATCAATGATTCGCCCGTTACACTCGATATACTTTCAAATTTGGGCGAACAATTGGTCGATATCCATTCGCAGCACCAAACCCTTCGCTTGACCGAAAATGAATTTCAATTTAAAGTGGTGGATGCCTTGGCAAACAATGCAACCTTATTGGCGAAGTTTGCAGCCCACTTGTCAGAATACAAAGAAGCTTCGAAAACCTTGGCAGAACTGGTCGAATATCAGATAAATGCTTCCAAAGAACTGGACTATAATAGTTTTTTGTTGCAAGAATTGGAAGCAGCCCCATTAAAAACGGGTATCCAAGAAACTTTAGAAGAAGAGTATGAGCAATTGAGCAACGTTGAAACCATCATGGAACTGTTATCGCAATCCCACCAATTGCTTAACCAAGAACAGATTGGTCTTCTGGAAAATTTGGCCTCGTTGCAACAGGCCACTAGAAAACTTGAGGGCTTTGGCAAGCAATATGTTTCTATGAATGCGAGGGTTCAGTCCATTGCCATTGAAATGTCCGATTTGGCCACAGAATTGGAGCGGTTACAAGATGGGACAGAAGCGGACCCAATTCGTTTGGAAGCCGTGAACGGGCAATTACAACTACTGCACAACCTGTTTAAAAAGCACCAGGCCACAACAATTGAAGAATTAATTCAAATAAGGGAGCAACTCACAGAGAAAGTTGATGTTTCCATAAATATTGAATCAAAAATCGCAGCGAAAAAGGAAGAAGTTGAAAAACGGGAAATTGAATTAAATGCCATAGCAGCAGAAATTCGCAAAAACCGAAATACAGCCATCCCGAAATTAAAAGAACTTTTGCTGGCGCGACTGAATTTATTGGGCATGCCCTCGGCAAGTTTCAACATAGCAGTTACCCCTTCTTCCGCCTTCAAGCCCAACGGTAAAGATGAACTGACCTTTCTGTTTTCTGCCAATAAGGGTTCTGATTATGGGCCTTTGAAAAAGGTCGCCTCAGGTGGTGAGCTATCGAGGATCATGCTTACCATAAAATCGATTTTAGCACAATACGAACAATTGCCCACTTTGATATTTGACGAAATTGATACTGGTGTATCTGGTGAAATTTCAAATAAAATGGGCGATATTATGCAGGGCATGAGCCAAAGCATGCAGGTGTTTTCAATTACCCATTTACCGCAAGTGGCTTCAAAGGGAGAACAACAATTCAAGGTTTTTAAAGAAGAAGTGGCCAATACCACTAGAACGGGCATCAAATTGCTTAGTGAGGTCGAACGTGTGAATGAACTGGCCGAGATGCTCGGGGGCAAAGCCATATCCGATTCAGCCTTGGCCCATGCCAAACAACTTTTACAGTAAAAAGGGTTAAAAATTAGATATCTTTGTTAATGTAACCATCAATAAACGATACATGGCTTATAATTTATTAAAAGGAAAAAGAGGAATCATATTTGGCGCATTGGATGAAAATTCAATCGCGTGGAAAACAGCTGAACGGGTGCATGAAGAGGGTGGTAAATTTGTTTTGACCAATGCCCCCATTGCCATGCGTATGGGACAAATAAATGCCCTTGCTGAAAAGACGGGCTCTGAAATCATACCCGCTGATGCCACCAGTGAAGAAGATTTGGCGAATTTGGTTGCCAAATCAACGGAGATTCTGGGCGGTAAATTGGATTTTGTATTACATTCCATCGGCATGTCGGTCAATGTTCGTAAAGGCCGCGCCTATACCGATGAAAAGTATGATTTTACCACGAAAGGATGGGATGTTTCTGCATTGTCTTTCCATAAGGTAATGCAGGCCTTATATAAAGCCGATGCCATGAACGAATGGGGCAGTATTGTAGCATTGACATATATGGCTGCGCAGCGTACATTCCCCGATTATAATGATATGGCAGACAATAAAGCCTATTTGGAATCTGTGGCTCGTAGTTTTGGATATTTCTTTGGTAAAGAGAAAAAAGTTCGTGTGAACACGATTTCACAATCTCCAACGCCAACCACCGCAGGGCAAGGTGTTAAAGGTTTTGATGGTTTCATTAGCTATGCCGAAAAAATGTCGCCTTTGGGTAATGCCACGGCTGCCGATTGTGCAGATTATACCGTTTCTTTATTTTCAGATTTGACCAAAAAAGTAACCATGCAGAACTTGTTTCATGATGGTGGTTTTTCAAATACCGGGGTAAGTCAAGAAGTAATAGATGAGTTTACCAAATAACATCAAAAAATGACATGTAAAGCCATCCTGTTTTGGGGTGGCTTTCGTATTTATAGCCATGGGCAATCTAAATTATTCGTTTATCATTCCTGTCTACAATCGGCCTGAAGAGATTCAGGAATTATTGCAAAGTTTTATCGCACAAGACTATGACAACACTTTTGAAGTGGTCATCGTTGAAGATGGTTCCACGAAGAGTGCTGAGGGGGTAATTACCGATTTTGAAGGCCAATTACAAATTTCATATTTTCAAAAGCCAAATACAGGACCGGGTGATTCGCGCAATTACGGCATGCAGCACGCAAAAGGTGATTATTTTATTCTTTTGGATTCTGATTGTATTCTTCCGATGCAATATTTAAATGAAGTTGAAAAAGAACTCCGCCACAAGTTTGTTCATTGTTTTGGTGGTCCAGACGCTGCCCATAAATCATTCACCACCGTACAAAAGGCCATAAATTATGCCATGACATCTGTTTTGACCACTGGTGGTATACGAGGTGGTAAAAAGGCCATAGACAAATTTCAGCCCCGTAGTTTCAACATGGGTCTATCTAAAGAAGCATTTAATGCAACAAATGGCTTTGGCAACATCCACCCAGGGGAGGATCCTGATTTAACTTTTCGAATATGGAAGGCTGGTTATGAAACCCGCTTGTTTGCCAACGCCTTTGTTTATCATAAGCGCAGAATAAATTGGAATAAATTTTTTATTCAGGTCAACAAATTTGGTATGGTGCGACCCATTCTTAATAAATGGCACCCGAAAACGGCAAAACTAACCTATTGGTTTCCCTCTCTGTTCGTGTTGGGCTTTGCGCTCTCGATATTATGGTCTACAGCAGGTGTTCACTGGCCAATAACCATATTTGGAATTTATTTTGGCTTGGTGTTTATAGAGGCCATATGGAAAAACAGACAACTTAATGTGGCCATTTTGGCCTTATTTGCAGTTCTCATACAATTTATTGGTTATGGTTGGGGCTTTTTAAAGTCAACACTCTTGCTTAACTTTAGCAATGATGAGCCAGAAAAGTTGTTTCCTAAATTGTTCTTCACCAAATCATAGCCTATGCTAGCTAACATTGTAAAAGGATTGAATAAGCGTAAAGTCAAGGTGTTTTTGGTCTTTTTAATTTGTTCAATTTTTGCTTGGAGTATTAGTAAACTGTCAGAGACTTACGAAACCAGGGCTGTTTTTGAAATGAATTACGTTCAGTTGCCAGACTCCTTGTTACTGGCCGAAAATAGCATGGACCGTATCAATATTAAACTGCGTGCCAGTGGTTTTCAATTTTTGAATTATGGCATAGGTAGAAAAGAAGTCAATATTGACTTGAGGGAAGTGGAACACCTTAATGGCAAATATTTTATTACGGCCAATAATGCCAAGCAACAAATCGAAAAGCAACTTTCGAAAAGTGTTTCTTTGTTGGAGGTGGATAAAAATCGGTTTTTTGTTGATCTATATGTTGTTAAGACCAAAGAAATTCCGGTTGAGGCGAATATAACATTGAATTTGGCCCAGAATCATATATTGGATGGTAATCTGACCATTGAACCCCATCAAGTTTTGCTCAAAGGGCCTGCCAACGAAATCAATTCCATTACGAGTATTAAAACAGTTCCTTTGGTGCTGAATGAACTCACCGAAGATTTTTCAAGCACTTTGGGTATTGCGATACCCGATAATTTAGAGAATACCATTATAATGAATACTACGGTTAAGGTATCTGGCAAGGTGTCGCGTTTCTCTGAAAAAGAATTTCAAGTGCCTATCACGGCCAACAATGTTCCCGAGGGGTATCGAGTGCGCATGTTTCCCAATTCAGTTACTTTAGTGTGCAAAGCAAGGGTTGAAGTATTAAAACAATTGACCGCCAATGCCTTTGAAGTTGTTGCCGACTATAATTCGGCAGATCAAGGCAACAACAAATTGAACCTACAACTGCAACATTCGCCAGATTCGGTATATACGGTACGATTATTGGGCAATCAAATTGACTTTGTTTTAGAAAAATTATGATTGTTGGCTTAACAGGAGGTATAGGCAGTGGTAAAAGTACTGTTGCCAAAATGTTCAAGAAATTGGGCGTGCCGGTCTATGATTCTGACAAGCGGGCCAAAAAGCTAATGGTCATTTCCAAAGAATTACGTGAGGCAATCATTACCGCTTTTGGCAAAGATTCGTACCAAAATAAAAATTTGAATAAATCGTATTTGGCAGAGAAAGTATTCAATGATGAAAAGCAGCTAAAAAAGCTCAACTCTCTAGTACATCCGGCAGTAAAAAAAGATTTCCTCAATTGGAGCAAAAAACAAAAATCTCCTTACGTAATTCAAGAAACGGCATTGATCTATGAAAATCAAATGCAAGATAAGTATGACAAAGTCATTTTGGTGACCGCACCCCAAAACGAAAGAATAGAAAGAGTGGTCACTCGCGATAAAGTTGCCTATGAAAAGGTTCTCGCCAGAATTAAAAATCAACTCAACGATGAGCAAAAAATTCCTTTGGCCGACTATGTTATTGATAATAAAATGATGGCAACAACACAGAAAAAAGTCATTGAAGTACACGAAGAGTTGATGAAACTGGTATCAATGGACTAAAATTTTAACATTTGTGTTAAGGTTTGGTTAAACGCCTAAAGGGCTGTATGTTAAATTTCTAATTTTACTTCAATGAACAAGAAGCGTTTTGTTCTTCTCGTCATTTTGATGAGCCTCTCACTTATCGGTATAATTTCTGTTCAAGTTTTTTGGATTCAGAAATCGGTAAATGATAAGCAGGAGCAATTTTCGAATGCGGTTGAAGATGTATTGGATAAGGTTGCCGAAAGAATAGAGAGCAGGGAACGTAAAGACTATGCAGACCGTTTGGCTCAACTTGTAGATAGTGTGGGCCAGCCAAAATCTTCACAGTTCAAGAATATTTTCTTTGTTGACCGCGACTTGAATTCTGATGAAATGAAGTTCTATTCCCATGGAATATTGGAAGAGGGCTATGACATTTCATCCATGTTCTTTGACAGTGGTGTTGATGACACCACCACAATTAGGAATTATACCAGCAAACGCACAACGACCATATTTAAAGAAGATTATGGGTTGGATGGTAAAAGGTACAATTTGACGCCCATCAAAAAAATGGAGAAAATAGGTGGCTTATCGGCCATGGAGAAAGCCGCTTTTGATGACGTTTTTATGGAAGCCGCCAAAAGCGTGCCAATTCATGAGCGAGTGAGCAAACAAGAGTTGGAATTGCTTCTAAATCGTGAACTTGAAAACCGCGGAATCAACATAGATTACGAATATGGCGTTTACAGTAGAGGATTGCCTACAAAAGTAAAGTCACGGCTTTTTAAGTTTACCGACAATACCATGTACACGACCCCAATTTTTAGGGATAGTGAGGGCCAGACCAATTTTTCACTTTTATTGACTTTTCCCAAGAAGAAGAAGTTTCTATTGAGCAGTATCATGACAATGGCCATTTTATCATTGCTATTTACATTGGTCATTGTTGTAGCCTATTCGAGTGCCATATATCAATTGATTCAACAAAAACAGATTTCAGAGATAAAATCTGATTTTATCAATAATATGACACATGAATTTAAAACACCGATTGCGACCATCAATCTGGCTGTAGAGGCCATTCGTAATCCAAAGTCCATTGAAGATAAAGAAAAGGTGTTGCGGTATTTGGGTATGATTCGTGATGAGAACAAACGTATGCACGCACAAGTTGAAAATGTACTGCGTATCTCGAAATTGGAAAAAAACCAATTGGATATCAGTAAGGATAGGGTAGATACACATGACATTATCACCGATGCCATTGCGCATGTTGAATTGATAGTAGAAGATAGAGGAGGTTACGTAAAGGCTCACTTAGATGCGGAACGTTCAGAAGTGCTGGCCAATGAAATGCACTTTACCAATGTAATTGTCAATATTTTGGATAATGCGGTGAAATATTCACCAGAGTCGCCCAAAATAGATGTATTTACAGAGGTGGCCAAGAATTTTATAATCATTAAGGTTCAAGACCAAGGTGCAGGCATGAGCAAAGCGGTTCTAAAAAAAGTATTTGAAAAATTTTACCGTGAGCACACCGGTAATTTACATAACGTTAAAGGCCATGGACTAGGTTTGGCCTACGTAAAAAAAATAATAGATGATCATCAAGGCGAAGTTTATGTAGAAAGTGAAAAAGGTAAAGGAAGTACCTTCTATATAAAATTGCCGTTAATTTAAAAACATATGGAAACTGAAAACAAGAAAATATTATTGGTAGAGGACGATCCTAACTTTGGGATTGTTCTAAAAGACTATTTGCAGATGAACGATTTTGATGTTGTTCTGGCAAAGAATGGTATGGAAGGCTTTGAAAAATTCAAGAAAGACAACTATGATGTTTGTATTCTTGATGTAATGATGCCCTATAAGGACGGATTTACCTTGGCTAAGGAAATTAGAGAAAAGAATGAAAATGTGCCAATTATTTTCTTGACCGCAAAAACAATGAAAGAAGATGT
>JABDND010000191.1 GCA_013001145.1 Croceitalea sp.
GTCAATGATGCCGGATTGAACAAAGGCACTATTGAATTGATCGATAGTTTGCAACAAACCGATGATTTGAAAATTAGGGTTTACGCCATGATCAGTAACAATGTCGAAAATTTGGACTATTATCTTGCTAAGGGAATTGTCAAAACAGATAAACTCAATGTTCGCTCGGTTAAAGTATATGGCGATGGTGCGTTGGGATCTCGTGGTGCTTCATTAAGGGCACCTTATTCCGACAAAGTGGGTCATTTTGGGGCGATGGTTACACCAGTTACCGAAATTGAACAGTTAGCCATGCGAATTGCTAATTCTGACTATCAAATGAATACTCATGCCATTGGAGATTCTGCCAATATCGCAGTCCTGAGAGCCTATCAAAATGCGCTTTTGGGAAAAGAAGATCGTAGATGGAAAGTAGAACACGCCCAAGTAATTTCAAAAAGTGATTTTGATTATTTTAAAAATGGGATCATTCCTTCGGTACAGCCAACGCACGCCACGAGTGATATGTATTGGGCGGGAGATAGATTGGGTGAGGAACGCCTTCAAGGGGCCTATGCCTTCAAAACACTTTTAAATAAGGCAGGTATTGTGGCCTTGGGCACCGATTTCCCCGTAGAACATGTTAGTCCTTTTCTAACCTTTTATGCCGCTGTAGCACGTCAAGATCTGGAGCAGTATCCTGAGGGCGGCTTTCAAATGAAGGATGCACTATCGAGGGAAGAAACGCTAAAAGGAATGACCATCTGGGCCGCTTATTCCAATTTTGAAGAAAACGATAAGGGAAGTATTGAAGTGGGTAAAATGGCGGATTTTGTGATTTTAAGTGATGATATTATGACTGTACCCACTCAAGAGATACCCAATGTAAAAGCCGAACAGGTATTTTTAGGGGGAGCGAAGGTCAAGTAATTGTATTTGCCTTGGTAAAACAAAAAGGCCCAAGGGATTAACCTTGGGCCTTCTTCAAGTTAAATATGTATTCCTTTTTAGAACATGATCGGCGTAGCTACTCGCGTAGTATCCCATCCCATAATCAAATGGGTTCCACCATCAACTTCTTTAAAGGCCATAGAAAATGCTTCCAAACTTTCGCCATCAGTGCTGGTAGCTGACGAAACCCTTACAACATCTGCTGCCTCATCATAGGAGTAAGCCCCCCATTGGTTTAGATTTTTGTTTAAGATAACGGTCCATTCACCTTTACCGGGAATAGTGAACAAAGAATAGGTGCCTGCTTTAACAGCTTCACCGCCAAAAGTAACATCTTTATAAAAGGTGATTTCTGGAGCTTCATTGGCACCGGTTCTCCATACTTTGCCAGCAGGAGCCAAATCGGACATGGAACGACCCTTTAATTGTGGTCGGCCATAAATAACACGAACTACTTTATCCGGTACTTGATAGCTGCTTGGAAAAGCAGCAATATCGGCAGGGCTTTTGTCTAAACCACTAAATTTTTGGGCTGTGGCGTCAGTCGAAAACACCATGGCAAGTGTAAATAATACAGGTAATACTAATTTTCTCATTTTTAAAATTTTAGTTGATTCCAAATGTACCCAGATATAATTGGCAAAATTTTTAAAGAGTCGTTAAATTTTGAACAACTTTCAGAATAATCAATACTTAATGTAAATTTATCCAATAGATTTCATATTTACTTTATTATCATTTAAAAAGTTGCAAATAGAAACTAATAATCAATATACTGTTTCATTTGCATAATATTTAATTCATTTTTGTTCCATAATTGTTATACTAAAATATTATGTGCGGAATTGTTTGTGCGTTTGATGTAAAAGAAAGTACCGAGGTATTGCGGCCACAACTATTGGAGATGTCAAAAAAAGTAAGGCATCGCGGGCCAGATTGGAGCGGTATATATGCCGATGAAAAGGCTATTTTGGCCCATGAGCGATTGGCCATTGTGGATCCAGCTTCAGGTAAACAACCTTTAATAAGTGCCAATGGCCAATTAATATTGGCCGCCAACGGCGAAATATATAACCATAGGGAACTTAGGGGGCAATTTGAGGGTAAGTACGCCTTCAAAACCCAATCGGACTGTGAGGTCATTTTAGCCTTGTATCAAGAGAAAGGGGTAAGCTTTCTTGATGAACTCAACGGTATTTTTGGCTTTGCCATTTACGATAATGATAAAGATGAATATTTTATTGCCCGTGATCATATGGGTATCATTCCATTATATATGGGATGGGATCAACATGGCACATTTTATGTCGCTTCAGAGCTTAAGGCCCTAGAAGGAACCTGCACCAAAATAGAACTATTTCCCCCTGGCCATTATTTACATAGTTCCACAGGTGAATTTGTTCGCTGGTATAAAAGGGACTGGATGGAGTATGAGGCCGTAAAAGAGAACGAAACCAGCATCGAAGAAGTTAAAAATGCATTGGAAGCTGCTGTTCACAGACAATTGATGTCCGATGTGCCTTATGGCGTACTGCTTTCAGGTGGTTTGGATTCGTCAGTGACCTCGGCCATTGCCAAAAAATATTCACAAAAACGAATAGAATCGGGTGATACCAAAGATGCTTGGTGGCCCCAATTACACTCCTTCTCGGTGGGCTTGGAAGGTTCACCAGATTTGGCTGCGGCCCAGTTGGTGGCCGACCATATTGGCACCGTTCACCATGAAATCAAGTTTACCATTCAAGAAGGTTTAGATGCCATAAAAGATGTTATCTACAATCTGGAAACCTATGACATTACCACCATAAGGGCCTCAACACCCATGTATTTAATGGCACGTGTAATTAAATCAATGGGCATAAAAATGGTATTGTCAGGTGAAGGCGCTGATGAACTTTTTGGAGGATATCTTTATTTCCACAAAGCACCAAGCCCTAAAGAATTTCACGAAGAAACAGTTCGCAAGTTAGACAAACTCCATATGTACGATTGTTTGCGCGCCAATAAATCATTGGCTGCTTGGGGCATTGAGGGCCGAGTTCCTTTTTTGGATAAGGAGTTCATGGATGTCGCCATGCGTATTAACCCAAAAGACAAAATGATCAATGGCGAACGAATGGAAAAATGGGTGGTACGTAAAGCATTTGAGTCTTATTTGCCCCATAGCGTGGCTTGGCGCCAAAAGGAGCAATTTTCAGATGGGGTAGGCTATAGTTGGATCGATACATTAAAAGAGTTGGTTGCTGAAGAGGTGAGCGATGAAAAATTGAGAAATGCCCATTTCAAATTTCCAATTCAGACGCCTACTTCCAAAGAAGAATATTATTACCGTTCCATTTTTGAAGAACATTTTCCATCAGATGCAGCTGCTTTAAGCGTGCCACAAGAACCATCAGTTGCTTGTAGTACCAAAATAGCCCTGGAATGGGATGCGGCATTTAAGAACATGAACGATCCTTCAGGAAGGGCAGTTGCCAACGTTCACGCAGATGCATATGTAAAATAATTTCCGTTTTCACTTTAGTTTTTGAAAACAATTTTTTTCATTTTAATTAGTCAATGAGAAGCACCTCGCTAGAGGTGCTTCTTTGCTTTGTATTCCTTTAAAGAAAACCAATTTAATTGGATATAATTTTCCACATCCCATTGTTAATAACTTGAACATTGCAAAGCAGCCCAAACCCTTTATTTCATTGGGTATTGGTTATATTTGTAAGATTTGAAAATTGCAAAATAATTTAGTAAAAAACTATGAGCGAGGAAGCTAAAAAAAACCAATATTCTGCAGATAGTATCCAGGCCCTTGAAGGTATGGAACATGTTCGTATGAGACCTTCAATGTACATTGGTGATGTAGGGGTAAGAGGCCTTCATCATTTAGTATATGAGGTTGTCGACAACTCTATTGATGAAGCTATGGGTGGCCATTGTGACACTATTGAAGTAATCATTAATGAAGATAATTCAATAACCACCAAAGATAATGGAAGGGGTATCCCTGTAGGCCTTCATAAAAAGGAAGGCGTTTCGGCCTTGGAAGTGGTCATGACCAAAATTGGCGCCGGGGGTAAATTTGACAAAGATTCTTACAAAGTATCAGGTGGTCTGCACGGTGTAGGTGTTTCTGTGGTCAACGCTCTTTCAATGCAATTAAAGGCAACTGTTGAAAGAGAAGGTAAAATATGGGAACAAGAATACGAAAGGGGAAAATCACTTTATCCTGTAAAAAGTGTTGGAGAAAGTAAGAATACAGGTACTACGGTTACCTTTAAGCCAGACCCACAAATTTTCTCACAAACCGTTGAATACAATTACGAAACTTTGTCAAATAGAATGCGTGAGCTTTCTTATTTGAACAAAGGAGTGACCATAAGCCTTACCGATCTTCGCAATAAAGATGAAAAAGGTGAATACATATCGGAAACGTTCTACTCTGACGAAGGATTGAAAGAATTCATCAAATTTTTAGATGCTACCCGAGAACCATTGATTCAAAATGTCATCGCCATGGAAGGTGAAAAAAACGGT
>JABDND010000202.1 GCA_013001145.1 Croceitalea sp.
ATGTACATGCTGGGGAGCCAGGTTTCCAACAAGGCGTTTAAAACGATATTTGAAACATCGCTTAGGGGTGAAATGGCCTAAAAAATTTGGGATTCAAATTTTATTTAGTAATTATTTTTTCGTTTCTTGACCCTCTTGAAATCAGGTATAGAGAGGTGGCCGAGTGGTCGAAGGCGCACGCCTGGAAAGTGTGTATACACCAAAAGTGTATCGAGGGTTCGAATCCCTTCCTCTCTGCTACCTATTTAATTTTTTAATTGCGAAATTTTTATATCTTTAACATTATTAACTAACTAAATTTAAGTTTGAACACGATGAAAAAAATATCCCTTACTCTGGCTACTGCCGGAATGTTTATTTTAGGTACGACTACAACTTCCGCTGCTATCTTGCAAGACGAGGCCGCGGCTGAAGCGAGCAAAGGTTTTACCCAAGTTTTAAAGGAACAATTCATACAAGGTGGACCAGCATTTATGGGTATCGTTTTGTTATGTTTGATTTTAGGTTTGGCCGTTGCTATCGAAAGAATCATTTATTTGAATATGGCAAGTACCAATTCTGCAAAACTAAAGCAGCAAGTTGAAGATGCCTTGGCCTCAGGTGGTGTCGAAGCGGCAAAAGAAGTTTGCAGAAACACAAAAGGTCCTGTTGCCTCTATTTTCTATCAAGGCCTTGATAGAATGGGTGAAGGATTGGATTCTGCTGAAAAAGCCGTTGTTGCTTATGGTGGTGTTCAAATGGGTCAATTGGAGAAGAACGTTTCTTGGTTGTCATTATTTATTGCGATTGCTCCCATGCTTGGGTTCATGGGAACGGTTATTGGTATGATTCAAGCCTTCCAAAAAATTGCAGCTGTAGGTAACTTGAGTGCATCTCTTATTGCAGGTGACATTCAGGTGGCATTATTGACAACTGTATTTGGTTTGATTACTGCGATTATCCTTCAAATTTTTTACAACTACATTATTGCTAAAATCGATAGTATCGTAAATGATATGGAAGACTCATCAATCTCATTGATTGATATGTTGGCAGCCCATAAAAAGTAATTGATAACAATTAAAACTATCGAATCATGCAAAAAATATTAAAGATTGTATTAATAGTTATTGGGGTCGTTGGGGCAGTATTAAGTTTTTTCTTTATGCCGTCAGGTGACGATCCAGATGCGATCAATAGCGGCTCAATTGATCTTATGTTTTTATTGACATGGATTCTGTTGATTGCCGCCGCCGCCTTAGCTATTTTTTATGGACTTAAAAAAATGTTGACCACTCCCGGTGGTTTGAAAAAGGCATTCTTCGCAATTGGGGCATTGGCCGTTCTTTTCATTATAGGCTATGCACTATCCAGCGGTGATGAAGCACAGGCAGTAGTAGATGTATTTGATGGTAGGGAAATTCAACCTACTGTTAGCACTGTTAAAACCATAGGTATGATGTTAAACGTATTCTTTGGTATGGTGATTGTTGCCGTAGTATTGATGGTTGTGCCAGGGGTTAAAAAACTATTTACGAGATAAAATCTAATAATTATGCCTAGAAGAAAAGGAGCACCAGAAGTAAACGCCGGATCCATGGCAGACATAGCTTTCTTGCTATTGATTTTTTTCTTGGTAACCACTACCATAGAAACAGATGCCGGATTGGACAGAATGTTACCTCCAATGGAGCCGCCAGATACAGATGTAATTATTAAGCAAAAGAACATTTTTACTGTGAACATCAATAAAAATGGTCAATTGCTTGCTGATGAGACCTTGATGGATATCAAAGACTTAAGAGAGGCTGCGATAGCTTTCTTGGATAATGGTGGCGATGGAACATGCACTTATTGTAAAGGAAAGAAAAACGCAAGTTCTTCTGACAACCCTACAAAAGCTATCATTTCATTGAAGAATGATAGAGAGACCAAGTATGGTACTTATATCACCGTTCAAAATGAGTTGGTTGGCGCTTACAACGATTTGCGTAATCGTGAAGCACAACGCTTGTTCGGACGTTCTTTTGTAGATATGGAAGCAGAGTATTTGAATCCTGAAACACCAAGTAGTGTTAGGGATGAACTTAAGGATAAGGTTAAGAGAATTCAAGACCTCTTCCCGCAAAAACTATCAGAGGCAGAAACCTCAAGTAACTAAAAAATATTAATTGGATGGCAAAGTTTGCTAAGAAAAAAGATGGTGATTTACCGGCTGTTTCAACGGCCTCACTGCCTGATATCGTTTTTATGTTGTTGTTCTTCTTTATGACAGTAACTGTTATGAAGGATAGCTCAATAATGGTTGAAAATGTATTGCCCAATGCAAGTGAAGTTAAAAAGTTGGAGAAGAAGGATCGGGTCATATATATTTTTGCCGGTAAGCCAACTAGAGAATATCAAGGAACGTACGGTACAGAAACAAGGATTCAATTAAATGATAAATTTGCCAGTGTCAATGAAGTAGGTTCGTATATTTTGATGGAAAGGGCCAAAAAGCCACAAGAGCTTCAGAATGTATTGACTACAGCGCTAAAAGTTGATAAGAATGCCAATATGGGTCTTATTTCAGATATTAAGTCAGAGCTGAGAAAAGTAAATGCACTTAAGGTAAATTATACCACTTATGAGGGTAATGCATTTAATAACCTTCAATAAGCAGTTTACAATTTAATTATCAAAATAAAAACGCTCCATGGATGGGGCGTTTTTTTTAGTTTTAAATATGAATAAGAATTTACTTGTTTGGATTTTGATAAGTTGCAGTGGTTCCCTTTTATATGCGCAAGATACATCCATCACATCGAAATACTTAGAAGATCAAATTTACGCGGGTGTTGCTTATAACTTTTTAGATAAAAGACCTACCGGTGTAATTCTAAGAAACTTGTCCTATAATTTAAAATTTGGTGTCATCAAAGACATTCCATTCAATGCACAACGTAATTTTGGCATTGGATTTGGTGTTGGATATAGCACAAATTCCTATTACAGTAATATTGTTGCTACCGAGACAACTGATGGTATCAACTATGAGCTGTTGGAGGCTGGAGATTTAAAACGGAGCAAATTCGAAACACACGGAGTTGAATTTCCCTTTGAAATTAGATGGAGAACCTCAAATGCTGAAGATTATAAGTTCTGGAGACTTTACTCGGGCCTTAGTTTTGAGTATCTATTTTCGCAACGGTCAAAAGTAGTCTCAGATACTGTAAATTCCAGTTTTACCAACCAAGACATCAATAATTGGCAATATGGTATTACACTCAATTTTGGATATAATACCTTCAATATTCACCTATACTACAGCTTAACCCCTTTGCTTAATGATTCTGCTAGGTTAAACGAAGATTCCATTCAAGTGAGGCCCATTAGAATTGGTGTGATTTTTTACATTTTATAACCAATACTTGAGCAAAAGTAATTGCGAACAAAACCCAACCAAAAAGCCTACAATGAGTTCTGCTTTTGAATGCGCTTGCATAAAAAGTCGCGAAGTTGCCACCAAACCAGTACAGATAGTAAATACAGCTATTGCAAAGGTGATATTGATTTCAAAATGAATGCTCAAGGCCAATAGGAACATAAGCAGACTGCCCATGCCCATCAAATGGATACTAGCTTTGATTTTTGCAAATAGTAACAGTAGAATGGTAACTGAAGCCACCACAAGCCCCACAAAATAATAATAAAGCTCCAATATGAAGTTTTGAGGTATTACTTTGTATAATATCATCATATAAATGATGATGCTTACATATAATGGATAACGCCGTTCTTTAATATCAGGGGCGAAAATTGAGCTGATCAGGCCTAAATTTTTTAAAATAAAAAAGAAAATTATGGGGATGATTACTGTCAAAATGAAAATAGGAAGAATATTGCCACTTTGAATCTCCAGTGAACTAAACTTTGGTGTAATGAAAAAATAGGCCAAAGTGCCCCCAATAGGAATAAACAAAGGATGAAAAATGTAGGAAATGGAGTTAAGTAGAAAACGCATCAGATTTGTTTTCTTAGCCTTGCTACCGGAATGCCAAGCTGTTCACGATATTTGGCCACAGTTCGGCGAGCAATGGGGTAGCCTTTTTCCTTGAGTATTTTGGCTAATTTATCATCGGTCAGAGGTTTTTTCTTGGTTTCTTCACCAATGACCGTTTCAAGTATTTTTTTTATTTCTCGTGTAGAAACATCTTCACCTTGTTCATTTTTCATGGATTCAGAAAAGAATTCTTTGATCAATTTTGTCCCATAAGGGGTATCCACATATTTGCTATTGGCAACCCTTGAGACTGTTGATACATCCATGTTTATTTGATCGGCAATATCTTTTAAAATCATGGGCCGCAACTTACGTTCGTCTCCGGTCAAAAAGTATTCCCTTTGATATTGCATAATTGTATTCATGGTAATGAATAAGGTTTGTTGACGTTGTTTTATGGCATCAATAAACCATTTGGCCGCATCCAGTTTTTGTTTAATGAACATGACCGTATCTTTCTGTGATTTTGATTTTTCCTTGGCGTCTTTATAGCCTTGGAGCATGTTACTGTAATCTTTTGAAACATGAAGTTCAGGAGCGTTACGCCCGTTCAAAGTAAGATCTAGTTCACCATCAATGATCTTGATTGAAAAATCAGGTACCACATGTTCAATAATACGATTATTGCCGGCATAGGAACCACCAGGTTTCGGATTCAATTTTTCAATTTCTCCAATGGCATTTTTTAAGCCATCTTCAGTGATATTGTGTTTTTGTTGTAGTTTGGTGTAGTGTTTTTTGGTAAAATGATCAAATGATTTTTCTAGTATGGCAATGGCCAATTGAACGGCAGGTGTTTGTTCTTTGCGCTTAAGTTGAATAATCAGACATTCATCCAAAGTTCTTGCGGCAACTCCTGGCGGATCAAGCTCTTGTACTATTTTCAATACTTGTTTTATAGTTTCTTCATCAGTATAAATGTTTTGCGTGAACGCTAAATCATCCAAGATATCTGCAAGTGGCCTTCTTATATAGCCACTTTCATCAACACTGCCTACCAAAAATTCTGCAATTGCCCATTGATCATCGGTTAAATAAACAGTGTTGAGCTGATTCAAAAGGTATTGATTAAAGGAGACCCCCGCCGCATAAGGAATGCTTTTTTCGTCATCATCGGCACTATAATTGCTTGTTTGTGTGCGATAATCAGGTATTTCATCATCACTTAAATAGTCGTCGATGTTGATATCTTCGGCACCAATGGTCTCACTATCAGTGGAGTCGTCATATGATTCTTCAAAAGTGTCTTCTACGGTCTCATTTTCAGCTTTCCCACTCTCCAAAGCGGGATTTTCTTCAAGTTCTTGTTTAAGGCGCTGTTCAAAAGCCTGGGTTGGCAATTGAATCAATTTCATCAACTGTATCTGTTGAGGTGAAAGCTTTTGAGAAAGCTTAAACTGTAAGTGTTGTTTTAGCATAAGGTTTATATCATCCTTATCAATAAAGTTAAAGAAATCAATTTAAAAAGCAGCGTTTTGTGGTGTTCTGGGAAAAGGAATAACATCTCGAATATTGCCCATACCCGTCGCGAATTGTACCAAACGCTCAAAACCCAATCCAAAGCCGCTGTGAACAGCTGTTCCAAACTTTCTTAAGTCAAGATACCACCAAAGTTCCTCTTCTTCAATGCTCAATTCGGTCATCTTTTGTTTTAATACTTCCAAACGTTCTTCTCGCTGAGATCCACCAACAATTTCTCCTATTCCAGGAAAAAGGACATCCATGGCCCTAACCGTTTTGCCATCTTCATTCAATCTCATGTAAAAAGCCTTGATTTTGGCGGGATAATCAAAAAGAATTACGGGACACTTAAAATGTTTTTCTACCAAAAACCGTTCGTGTTCACTTTGTAAATCGGTGCCCCATTCATTGATGGGATATTCAAATTTCTTCTTCTTGTTGGGTTTGCTATTTTTTAAAATTTCGATAGCTTCCGTATATGATACCCGTTTAAAGTTGTTGTCAACAACAAATTTTAATTTCTCGATTAAAGCCATTGCACTGCGTTCTGCTTGAGGCTTTACTTTTTCTTCATCCAAGAGGCGCTGTTCAAGAAACTTAAGGTCATCTTGACAATTGTCAAGGATATATTGTAGTACATCTTTAATGAAATCTTCGGCCAAATCCATATTATCGTCAAGATCATAAAAGGCCATTTCTGGTTCTATCATCCAAAATTCGGCCAGGTGACGTGAGGTGTTTGAATTTTCGGCCCTGAAAGTAGGACCAAAGGTATACACCTTGCCCAATCCCATGGCATAAGCCTCGGCCTCCAATTGGCCCGAAACCGTTAGATTGGTTTCTTTGCCAAAAAAGTCTTCTTTATAGTTGACTTCACCCTCATCATTCAAGGGAGGGTTTTTAGGGTCCAATGTAGTAACGCGAAACATTTCACCAGCCCCTTCAGCATCAGAACCAGTAATGATCGGCGCATGCATGTAATAGAAGCCATTTTTTTGAAAGTATGTATGTACGGCGTATGCCAACGCTGATCGCAATCGCATAACGGCTGCAAAAGTATTCGTACGTACACGCAGATGAGCTTTTTCACGTAAGAACTCGAAAGAATGCTTTTTAGGTTGAATAGGATAAGTTTCGGGATCTGCAGTTCCATGAATGAACAAGTCGGTCACCTGAATTTCAACAGACTGTCCGCGCCCCTGGCTTTCGACCAAAGTACCTTTTACTTTTATCGCAGCCCCCGATGAAATGGATTTGATTATATTTTCGTCAAAGTCTTCAAAGTTTACAACACATTGAATATTGTTCAAGGTTGAGCCATCGTTTAGGGCAATAAACCTATTGCTCCTAAAAGTCTTAACCCAGCCATCAATTTCAATTTCCTGTAATTTGGGATCAAGGCCCAATAATTCTTTAACGCTAGTTCGTGCCATTGTGCAATCTTCTGAATAGGCAGCAAAGATAGGTTTTTGCTCAAAAAATAGAGGTATAAATACTTACTTCAAATTCGAATTTTCATCATCCGTAGGTAATATGTCTATCTGTGGTTTTTTAAGTACCGTTTTATTGGCAATACTCCTTTCAAGCGACAAAAGGAGGGAAGGCAACAAAATGAGATTGGCCAACATGGCAAATAATAGGGTGGCAGAGACTAAACCTCCCAAAGCCTGGGTACCACCAAAACTGGAGATGATGAATACAGAAAACCCAAAGAACAAAACAATGGAAGTATAGAACATGCTTACACCTGTTTCCCTAAGGGCGTTATATACTGATTTTTTAATCTGCCATTTATTGGCAATCAATTCTTGACGGTATTTGGCCAAAAAGTGGATGGTATCATCTACGGAAATGCCAAAAGCAATACTAAATACCAGTATGGTGGAGGGTTTGATAGGAACCCCTAAATAGCCCATTAGCCCTGCTGTTATGACCAAGGGCAATAAGTTGGGAACCAGTGAGATGATGATCATTCTAAAAGACCTGAACAAATAGGCCATGAACAATGAAATAAGACCAATGGCAAGCGCCAATGAAATCAACAAATTCTTTACTAAATATTTTGTGCCCTTTAGAAATAAAAGTGCCTTGCCAGTCATGTAAACGTTATAACGCTCACTAGGGAAAATTTTAGAAATTGATACTAGTAGATCTTGCTCAATTTCTTCCATACGTTGGGTTTTGACATCGCGCATAAAGGTGGTTATACGCGCTGTCTGGCCTGTGCTGTCAACAAAACTTTCCAATAAGTTTCCATTTTCAGAAGATTTACGTGCCACATCCATAATGAAAGTGTTTTCTTGTGAGGTGGGCAGTTGGTAATATTTAGGAATGCCATTATAAAAAGCTTGTTTGGAGTATTTGACCAAATTAACCACAGAAACCGGTTTTGAAAGTTCAGGGGTTTCATTGATTTCATCGCCCAATTCATTCATTCTACGTAATGTCGCTGGTTTTAAAATCCCGTTCTTCTGTTTACTGTCAACAACAACTTCTACGGGCATTATTCCATCAAATTCTTCTTCAAAAAATCGAATATCTTGGAAGAATTTAGCGTCTTTCGGTAGATCTTCAATACGACTGCCAGTAATCTTGATTTGATAGATCCCAATGATGCTCATCACCAAAACAATGACAGAAGTAATATAGACCCCTATGCGATGATGACGAACCATACGTTCCATCCAA
Organism: Croceitalea sp.; assembly: GCA_013001145.1. Lineage (GTDB taxonomy): Bacteria > Bacteroidota > Bacteroidia > Flavobacteriales > Flavobacteriaceae > Croceitalea. Next base: position 8,171 of record JABDND010000202.1, read on the forward strand.
CTCACAAAGAGATCGATCCATTTTTTGTTCAAATGTTTCAAATGCTTGTCTTGGGGCACGGGCATAAAACTATATACAATGGGAATGATCAATAAGGACAAGAGGAAAATACAGAGAATATTGATCGAGGCCACTATACCGAACTCCTTGAGCAAATCACTATCCAAAATAATGAAGGTGGCAAAACCCGACGCAGTGGTTACGTTGGTCATTAAAGTGGCATTCCCAATTTTTGAAATGACCCTTTGCAATGACAGGGCTTGATTGCCATGTTTTTTTACCTCTTGCTGGTATTTGTTGATTAAGAAAATACAATTGGGGATACCAATGACAATAATCAAGGGCGGAATCAATGCGGTTAAAATGGTTATTTCATACTTGAAGAGGCCAAGTACCCCAAAGGCCCACATAACACCAATGATAACAACACACATTGAAATGAAGGTGGCTCTAAAACTTCTGAAAAAGAAGAAAAAGATGATGGAGGTGACCAGCAGTGCGGCCAGTATGAAATTGCCAATTTCATCAATGATGATTTTTGAATTCCAAGTTCTAATATAGGGCATGCCGGAAACTCTTACATCGAGCCCTGTTTCTTCTTCAAAATTCTCGACTAAATTTTCAAGGTCAATTAGTATAAATTCATTTCGGACCGAGGTGTTCAAAATGTCTTTGTCCATGTAAATAACGGTTCGTACCGTTCCACTTTCTTTTTTGAAAATGAGGTTTTCATAAAAAGGCATATTGTTGAACAGCTGGTTTTTGATGGCTTGTACCGCTTCTTTGGTCTCGGGGGTTTCTGTAATCAATGGCCTTAAAACGAACTCTTCTTTTTCTTTGTCTTTCACCAACTCTTTCAGGTTGTCGGTTGATATGACAAAGTCTATTTCGGGGATGGCTTCAAATTGTTTACTTAGTTTGTTCCAACGGTTAAAATTTTCCGGCAAAAAAAGTAAGCTGTCCCTCACGGCCAGTACAATGGCATTGTCTTCTTGCCCAAATAGGTTTACAAACGCGTTATATTGGACAGTTTCAGGATGGTCATCGGGTAATACGTTGGCCTCGGTATTGGAAAAACGCATATTCTTCCATTGCAGACCAAGAAGTACCGTTACCCCGATTATTAGTACAAGGATGAGAATTCTATTTCTAAGGATGATTCTTGCCGTAGCAGCCCAAAACCCTTGCGTAAGCTTTTTTACCATGCCTTTATAATTGGTGGCAAAGGTAGAAAATGATTGGTAGTGTACCTAAATAATATACGAACTTGGAAAAGAAGGCCTTTTTGTTAAACCTTCATGATTTCAGCCTCTTTAGCGATTAGGGCAGTATCTACTTTTTTGCTATAGCTGTCGGTCAATTCTTGTACATCGAGCTCTGCATTGGCCAACCAGTCTTCTGAGATGTCCAATTTCTTTAATTCTTTATTGGCGTCTTGTCGCGCACTTCTAATACTTACTTTGGCATCTTCACCTTCGGCCTTGGCCTGCTTTACCAAATCACGTCTGCGTTCTTCGGTCAAAGGGGGTACATTGATGATGACCATTTCACCATTGTTCATGGGGTTGAAGCCCAAATTGGAATTCATTATGGCTTTTTCGATTTCTCCTATCAACTGCTTTTCCCATGGTTGAACAGATATGGTTCTCGCATCTGGGGTGTTGATATTGGCCACTTGTGAAAGTGGGGTCTGCGAGCCATAATATTCTACCATTACAGTAGAAAGCATGGCGGGACTGGCTTTGCCCGCACGTATTTTAACAAATGCCTTTTCTAGATGTGCCAACGCGCCATCCATACTTTCTTTGGCGGAATCCATTATAAAGGTTATTTCTTCATTCATGCTTATAGTTTTTTGTTTGAAAGATCAACTATTGTGCCATTATTTAATTATTAACTACGGTTCCAATGTTTTCACCCATGACCAATTTCATAAGATTGCCACGAGTGTTCATGTCAAATACCACAATGGGCAACTCATTCTCTTGGCTAAGTGTAAATGCAGTGGTGTCCATTACCTTAAGGCCTTTGTTCAATACGTCACTGAAGGTAATTTTATCAAATTTTGTGGCAGATTTGTCCTTTTCGGGATCGGATGTATAAATGCCGTCCACCCGGGTTCCTTTCAAAATAACATCGGCCTTAATTTCAATGGCTCTCAATACCGCTGCTGAATCAGTTGTAAAATAAGGATTGCCCGTACCGCCACCAAAAATGACGACACGCCCTTTTTCCAGGTGGCGAATGGCTCTTCGCCGAATAAATGGTTCGGCAACTTCATTGATTTTGATAGCAGATTGCAAACGTGTTTCAACACCCGCAATTTCGAGCGCACTTTGCAAGGCCAAACCATTGATGACAGTGGCCAGCATACCCATATGGTCGCCTTGAACGCGGTCCATGCCTTCACTTGCTCCTTTTAACCCTCTAAAAATGTTGCCACCGCCAATGACTATGGCAATTTCAACACCTTTGGCAATAACAGCTTTAATGTCTTCGGCATATTCTTTTAGGCGTTTGGCATCTATACCATACTGTTGTTCGCCCATTAAGGCCTCACCACTTAGTTTTAAGAGAATTCTTTTGTATTGCATCTGCTGTTTTTGAAGTCGCAACAAAAATAATCAAAATAATTTTCGCGTTTTGATAGATTTTCGGCAAATGGTAGAACAAAAAAGCCCCGACACTGTCGGGGCTTTTTTAATATGTTTTGGGGCAACTTATCCCAATGCTACTCTTTCAAAGCCAGTTACTTCTAAATTTGAATTTACAGATTTTACATATTGTGCAACGCTCTGCTTACTGTCTTTGATGAAATCTTGGTTTACCAAAGTGTTGTCTTTGAAGAAACGTTTTAGTTTACCTTTTGCGATATTATCGAGCATAGCTTCTGGCTTGCCTTCTTGACGCAACTGGTCTTTGGCAATTTCAATTTCCTTGTCGATCACCGATTGGTCAACTCCTTCTTCATTTAAAGCTACTGGATTCATCGCGGCAGCTTGCATGGCTACATCTTTGGCGGCGGTCTCTGCACCATCAACAGCGGCAGATAGTCCAACCAAAGTGGCAATTTTATTTCCTGCATGAATGTATGAACCTACAAAAGGGGCACTCAATTTGGCGAAACTTCCAATTTCAATCTTTTCACCGATAACCCCAGTTTGTTCAGTCAACTTATCTGCTACGGTCATACCATTGAAGCTACCTGCCAAGAATGCATCTTTAGAATCGAAGCCAAGGGCTAGGTCGGCCAATTCGTTGGCTAAGGTTACAAAACTTTCGTTTTTGGCCACAAAATCAGTTTCACAGTTCAATGAAATGATAACACCGTTGGTGTTCGTATCATTCACCTTTGCGATTGCAGCACCTTCAGATGAGTCTCTATCTGCTCTTTTGGCAGCTACTTTTTGACCTTTTTTACGAAGTATTTCAATAGCTTTCTCAAAATCACCTTCTGCTTCAACCAAGGCGTTTTTGCAGTCCATCATTCCAGCTCCTGTGGTTTTTCTTAATTTATTTACTTCAGCGGCTGTAATTTTTGCCATTTGTATCATTTTTAAATTTATAATGGGGAAAACACCTTATTGGGATCCCGTAATTTTTTGAATGTTATTCTTCTTCCGATGCTTCGACTCCACCTTTGGCGTTGTCTTGCCATTCTTTTAATTCGTCCCAATTTCCATCGGCGGCCATTTTTGACTGCTTGGGCCAAGAAGTGGGATCAAGGTGTGCTAAGCGAGGACTGGCCTCGGTTAAAATAGTTTTGATTTTATCAGCGTCGCTGGAAGCTAAAGAAGCGTAGGTATCAAGGCCTGCATTTACAAGTGCTTCGGCCGCTTTTGGACCAACACCTTCTATTTTGGTGAGGTCATCAGCTTTGGCCTTGGTTTTCTTCTTCTCAGGTTTCGGTTCCGCCTTTTTCTCTACCTTCTTCTCTTTCTTCTCTGCTTTTTGCTCTACTTTTTTCTCTTCCTTTACAGCAGGTGCTGCATCTTCAACAGCCTTTTTAGCTTTGGTCTTTGCAGGTTTGGCATCTTCGTCTCCATTGGATTGCTTATCTGCTTTACGTTCTGCCAACCCTTCTGCTACAGCCGATGTAACAGATGCCATGATAACTTCAATGGATTTACCAGCATCATCATTGGAAGGAATGATATAATCAATTGGTCGTGGATCGGAATTGGTGTCTACCATTGCAAAAATTGGAATGTTCAATTTTTGAGCTTCTTTAACTGCAATGTGCTCGCGCATGGTATCTACAATGAACAATGCTCCAGGTAAACGGGTCATTTCAGAAATAGAACCAAGGTTTTTTTCCAATTTCGCTCTTAATCGGTCTACTTGAAGACGTTCTTTTTTAGAAAGGGTATTGAAAGTGCCATCTTTTTTCATCCGATCGATGGAAGCCATTTTTTTAACAGCTTTTCTGATGGTCACAAAATTGGTCAACATTCCGCCTGGCCACCTTTCAGTGATATAAGGCATATTAACATTGGCCACTTTTTCGGCAACAATGTCTTTAGCCTGTTTTTTAGTAGCTACAAAAAGAATTTTGCGACCAGAAGCCGCGATTTTTTTGAGCGCCTCGTTGGCCTCGTCCAATTTTGCTACAGTTTTGTAAAGATTGATTACGTGGATTCCGTTACGCTCCATGTAGATGTAGGGAGCCATATTGGGATTCCATTTTCTGGTAAGGTGTCCGAAATGGACGCCTGCCTCCAAGAGGTCTTTTACTTCAGCTTTTTTCGCCATTTTAAAATTAGTTTACGTTCTTAATTCATTAGCAATGCAAGAGTGGTAGGCCAAAGCCAGCCTCCTGCATTTAGATGCTAAACTAAATGCTCTCCAGCTTCCGATTCTGACATTTGCGCCAAAAAGGATGAGGAAGAGCAGGGTGTCTTATTATAAGACTATCAATGAACTTGGTCCTGCGTTTGAGCTGGGCAGGGAACAGCCATTTTTATCGTTTGGAGAACTGGAATTTCTTACGGGCTTTCTTC
>JABDND010000026.1 GCA_013001145.1 Croceitalea sp.
CCTTAAACTATGAAGCCTATAAGAAAACACGTTATTTGGAATGGACATATCGCAATGGAGCCAATCAATATAAGTGGGACAAAATGATGGGCCAGGTAGACGTTCGATGGAGTGATATCGTGGTGCAATTGAATTTGCCAGACCCAACGAAAAGCAAGGTAGTTGTATCTGGGCAGGCCATAAAGGGCGAAGACAAAAGCAAAATGGTCGCAAAAGCAATCGCTAATTTCAACAATGACTCATTTTGGCTGGTGGCCCCTTTCAAAGTCTTTGATAAAGGCACCCAACGAAGTATTTTCACGAACAAAGATGGCTCACAATCGCTATTGGTAACCTACACAAGTGGTGGCAGCACCCCAGGTGACAGTTACCTGTGGTTATTAAACAACGACGGATTTCCCAACGGCTTCAAAATGTGGGTCAAAATCATTCCTGTGGGCGGTATAGAGGCCAGTTGGGATGACTGGCTGGTCACCGAAAGTGGTGCCTTTTTGCCGAAATCACATGCTCTGGGGCCACTAACCCTGAGTATGGGTGATGTTCGGGCCTATAATTAAAGTTCCGATAGGCCAAATTCACTGAGTACCACTTGCCATTCTTGTGTTTCCATTATCTCAAGTATACGTTGTGAAATCATTTGTTCCAATTCAACATTGTCTTTTTTAATGCCGAAGGCATAAAACTGCACATCGAATTTAATGGGCAGCACTTCCAAGTCAGTTAGGGTTGAGTCTTTTTTGATGCGATATTGCAGAATAGGCTCATCGTATATAAAGGCGTCTATTTTCCTTTTCTTTAAGTCGTTCAAGCCGGGTGGCACACTTGGATATTCGGTTACTTTTTTAAAAAAATGTGTCCTTAAAAAGTCACTGGCTTCAGAGCTTTGCACTGTTCCGACCTTTCGTTCTTTAAAAGCATTGAAATCACTGCTTTCATTGTTCAATTGATTTACGGTAAGACTAGATGCAATACTGGCCGTTAAACCCGATACGAACAATAATCCACTAAGCATTAATCCTATGGCCGCGATTTTTCCCATTCTGGTCTTGGGAGCCTTATCACCATAACCTACGGTAGACAAGGTAACCATAGACCACCAAAGACCATCCCAAATACCCTTATGGCCTTGACGAAAATGTTCAGGATTGGCCTTGCGCTCAAAAAACCAGGTCAAACTACCAAAGAACAACAAGATCACGAGCAGCAATAAAAAGCCCCTCAAAAAATTAACATGAAAAAAGGAACTGAAAAACAGCTTTATTTTTTGCATGGATGACTCTTGGGCAACGGCAATCGTAGAATGCGACGCAAAAAATGAATGGGTAAATTCCATTTCCTTACTGCGGCTTCCAGATATGGTCAAGGGATTGATGCATACGTCTATTCTTCCCGACCTCAATGAATCCAGCATGCCCGAAAAAGGCATTTGCACCAGCTGGTATTCCAAGTCCAAATCTTGCGCCACTCGGTTCCATAACCAAATATTTATCCCTTCCAAAAGGCCATCTTCTTGAACAATAAAGGGAGGTGCGGGGGCATAGGCTACCACAAGGGTATCGCTGGTTTCTCGGGCGTTTAATGGGGCATATAAAATAAAGAGGCATACTGAAATCAGTAGTCTTTTCATATCAAGTTGATTGGTTTAAAAATAAATATAAGTAAAACCAACTAATTTTTGACCTGCCCTACCTGTCGTTTTAATTCGTCCATCGATTCTTGCAACTGTCGCAATAGGCCGCGTTCGGTTGTGGCGTCAACATTGAAGGTAAGTTTGCTGCTCACTTCCCAAATCTCTTGAATTTGATACGGCTTGATATCATAGGGAGGATAGGTTTCGTTAAGGGAAACCAAGGTGATATTATTTGAATTGGGCCGCTTTTCAATTTTCTTAACCATAACGGAATCTTGTAAGACCACCACGTACATTTTATTGGCGTTCACATGATCTATATGCTCAATGGCTCTTGCCAACACCCATTCCCCCGGGTGCAAATTAGGCAGCATACTATCCCCCTCAACCTGGAAACCCCTATAGGTGGCATTTCTAAATTCTGGTATGGGTAAATCAAAAGCAGGAAGTTGTTCATACCAACTTGTATCGGCAATATTTTGAGGATAGCCTGCAGCGGCTTTGGCGTTTACCAATACCATATTGTCATTATCTGAACTATCTACCGTGACCACCTTGGGTATGACACTGGTCTTGGCCGTATCCAAAAATTGTTCTTCACTTTCACCGAACAACCATAACGGGTTAATGTTGAACTGCTTCAACAGTTCTGCCACTACTCTACCAGATAATTTGGTCCTACCACGTTCAATATCGGCCGTGGTATTTGAAACGCCCAACAAGGTTGCAAATTCTGCTTGTGTGTGGCCCAATTCGCGGCGTACATCAGTAAATCGTTTAAGGGTTATGTCGTTCTCCATATTCAAGGATTGGTTCTTCAAATATAACAATTATGGAATAATTCCAAAATAATATTGGAATATTTCCATATTTAGGAATATTTCCATATTTTTGGAGTAATTACTAAATCAATGGTCATGGCAACTTCAAAAACATATGTATACGACGGAAGCTTTAATGGGTTTTTAACGCTGGTTTATCGCGCCTTTGATGCTAAAGCGATGCAGCCCATCATTCAAAAAAGCGCTAAGGCCGATAATGAATTGTTCACCCAGCAAGAATACGTGGTCACCAATTTGGAAATAGCGAAATTGGTATGGAACGGTATTACCCAAAAAAACCATTTGGCCATCAAGCGTATTTACTTTGCCTTTTTGAGTGAAGCCAATCAAATTGAGCAGCAGCTATTTGTCTACATTAAATATGTGATGGGCGTTGAGGTACCTGAAGATTTTGAAGCCATTAAAAGTGTGATTGCCCAACTTACGCAATTGTGCGACAAAGT
>JABDND010000007.1 GCA_013001145.1 Croceitalea sp.
TCGTCATCGTCATCGTTATCATCATCATCGTCATTGTCATCGTCATCGTCATCATGGTCATCGTCATCGTCATCGTCATAGTCATCGTCGTCATGGTCATCATCGTCATCGTCGTCACCATACTTATCTAAACAAGCATTATATTTTTCACAATATTTGGTATTTCCTTCCTCGCACTTCTTTTTGTACTTGGCACATTTATCATTCTTTCTGTAAAATGTTTTATCGACTAAAAATATACCCAGAGGAGGCCCTTGAGGACTTTGACAATTGGCAGGATTTTCAATTGCATCCAAAATTCCATCGTTATCAGAGTCTATATCCAAATAATTGGGAATACCGTCATGGTCTGTATCGGTTGGAGAGGTACTTGGATCATGGTCTCCATCACTATTCGCGTCTTCCTGTGCATCAGGAATACCATCGTGATCGGAATCATTGGTTGTAGATTTGACCTTTAGCGCTAGTTGCTTTTCTGTAATATTTAAAGAGTCGGGGGTGTTTGTAAAACCCATTGTCAACAATGCAACCCACACTAAGGCTATACCAATTGCTGGTATAGAATTCTTCATTTTAGGGTAAAAATTATCCATACATGATAGTTTTATTCAACTAATCACCATGGCAAATAGGTTATGTGTTGATATTGGGACGAACATTACACATTAAAGTACACCTAAAAAAGAGAAACAGGATTGACACCTAATCCGTTCTTTCTTAGATATATCAAAGCCTTTTTATTGTATAAAACAACATCTTAAAATACGACATACTTAGACACAAAAAGTACTTTTTTGTTTAAAAACCAAAAAATCATGGTTTAAGGGTTGAAATATACTTTGTTTATTGTAGTCTTTCTCCTAAAATAAAATTTTTTAGCCTATTCTTATTAACAGATAAGAGTAAGAACCAAAGAGGAATAATCAGCAGTTTTTTTAATGTATTTTTGCGCAAAATTGATGAATGGATTTTGTAAAAGAAATAGCCCGAAGAAGAACGTTTGGCATTATTTCGCACCCTGATGCAGGTAAAACCACCTTAACCGAAAAGCTCTTATTATTTGGAGGCGCCATACAAGAAGCCGGTGCTGTAAAAAACAACAAAATAAAAAAAACGGCCACTAGTGATTTTATGGAGATTGAGCGCCAAAGGGGTATTTCGGTGGCCACATCTGTGCTTGCATTCAACTACAAAGGGAAGAAAATAAACATTTTAGATACTCCTGGGCACAAAGACTTTGCCGAAGACACCTTTAGAACTTTGACTGCCGTTGATAGTGTCATTGTTGTTATTGATGTGGCCAAGGGGGTGGAGGAACAGACCGAAAAACTTGTAGAAGTTTGTCGCATGCGAAGTATACCAATGATAGTCTTTATCAATAAGTTAGATCGCGAGGGCAAAGATGCCTTTGATTTGCTTGATGAGGTGGAGCAAAAATTAGGCTTAAGTGTTGCTCCACTGAGCTTTCCCATCGGTATGGGGTATGATTTTAAAGGTATTTACAATCTTTATGAAAAAAACATTAATCTTTTTAGTGGTAATAGCAAACAAAATATAGAAGATACCATTGCCTTTGATGATATTGACAATCCTGAACTTGAAAAGATTATTGGCGAAAAAGCCTCACAAGATCTTCGTGAAAATTTGGAATTGGTTAATGGGGTTTATCCTCCGTTTGATAAAGAATCTTATTTAAAGGGAGAACAACAGCCTGTGTTTTTTGGTTCGGCATTGAACAATTTTGGGGTACGTGAATTATTGGATTGTTTTATTGAAATTGCTCCCACCCCGAGGCCCAAAAAATCAGAAGAACGCTTGGTTGAGGCCAAAGAAAAAGCATTTTCTGGTTTTGTTTTTAAGATACACGCCAATATGGACCCCAAACACAGAGACCGTTTGGCGTTCATAAAAATAGTATCTGGGACATTTGAGCGCAACAAGCCCTATTTACACGTTAGACTCAACAAGCAGCTGAAATTTTCTAGTCCCAATGCGTTTTTTGCTGAGAAAAAAGAGATAGTCGATATCTCATTTCCTGGAGATATCGTAGGTCTACATGATACTGGAAATTTTAAAATTGGAGACACCTTGACTAGTGGTGAGGTTTTGCATTATAAAGGGATACCAAGTTTTTCGCCGGAGCATTTTAGGTACATCAACAATGCTGACCCGATGAAAACCAAACAGTTGAACAAGGGTATAGACCAACTGATGGACGAAGGGGTAGCCCAACTTTTTACCTTGGAATTAAACGGAAGAAAAGTAATAGGCACTGTAGGTGCACTACAATATGAAGTCATACAATACCGGTTAGAGCACGAATATGGGGCAAAATGTACTTATGAAAATTTTCCTGTACATAAAGCCTGTTGGGTTGAAGCCGAGAAAAACAGCGATGAATTCAAGGAGTTCAAAAGGGTCAAACAGAAGTTTTTGGCAAAGGACAAGAAAGGTCAGCTGGTCTTTTTGGCCGATTCACAGTTCTCACTACAGATGACACAACAAAAATATCCTTCGGTAAAATTGCATTTTACCTCCGAATTCAAATAAAAAAAGCCCGACCAAATGGTCGGGCTTTTTTTATTATGCTTCTCCCGTAGGGCCAAAATTTAAAGGTATGGGCGGTTGCTCATAGTCTTTAATCGTACCATGGGCCTTTTCAAACCTATGGACATTATCATTGAGCGCTTTCAAAAACCTTTTGGCATGTTGAGGCGTCAATACTATTCTGCTTTTTACTTTGGCCTTAGGTGCACCAGGCATCATACTGATAAAATCAACAACAAACTCAGAGACCGAATGATTTATAATAGCCAAATTGGAATAGGTTCCTTCAGCTGTTTTTTCATCAAGTTCAATATTGATCTGCTTTTGTTTTTTATCCTTTTCTGCCATGTTTCAATTAGAATTTAAATTCTTCTTTACGAGCCATTATTTCATCATATTCTTCTTTTGAACCTACGATGATGTTTTCATAATCCCTCATACCTGTACCTGCAGGAATTTTATGTCCTACAATTACATTTTCCTTCAATCCTTCTAAAGTATCTACTTTACCACTTACCGCGGCCTCGTTGAGTACTTTGGTAGTTTCTTGGAACGAAGCTGCAGAAATAAATGATTTGGTCTGCAAAGATGCCCTTGTAATACCCTGTAAAATAGGAGTGGCAGTTGCTGCAACAGCATCCCTAGCCGAGACCAAGGTCTTATCTGCCCGCTTTAAGAGGGAATTCTCATCTCTAAGATCACGTGCCGAAATGATTTGACCCGCCTTTAGATTTTCTGATTCGCCAATATCTTCAACTACCTTTTTGCCAAATATTTCGTCATTCTCCTGAATGAAGTCATCTTTGTGTACCAATTGGTTTTCCAAGAAAATAGTGTCACCAGCATCCTCTATTCTAACCTTACGCATCATTTGTCTAACTACAACTTCAAAATGCTTATCGTTGATTTTAACACCCTGTAAACGGTATACTTCTTGTACCTCATTCACAAGATATTGCTGAACAGCCGATGGCCCTTTAATTGCTAATATATCTTCGGGTGTAATGGAACCATCAGATAATGGCATACCCGCCCTCACATAATCGTTTTCTTGAACCAAAATTTGATTTGAAAGTTTGACCAGGTATTTTTTGATTTCACCTAATTTAGACTCAATGATAATCTCGCGATTACCCCTTTTAATCTTACCGAATGAAACCACACCATCAATTTCTGATACAACCGCTGGGTTTGATGGATTACGTGCTTCGAACAATTCGGTCACCCTTGGCAAACCACCAGTAATATCACCTGCTTTAGCGGATTTACGTGGTATTTTTACCAGGGTCTTACCCTCTTTAATCTTTTCACCATCGTCGACCATAATATGCGATCCTACCGGTAAATTGTACGAACGCAGGGTTTCACCCTTACCGTCTTGAATCAACAAAGTTGGAATCAATTTCTTATTTCTTGAATCAGAGATAACCTTTTCTTGGAAACCGGTTTGCTCATCAATTTCAACTTGATAGGTAACTCCCTGTTCAATATTCTCGTATGCAATCTTACCTGTAAATTCAGAAACGATTACACCGTTATATGGATCCCATTGACAAATAACGTCTCCTTTTTTGATTTTGGCCCCATTCTTTATGAACAGCTGCGAACCATAAGGGATGTTATTGGTACTTAATGTGATACCGGTTTTCTCATCAATGATTTTTATCTCGGAAGTTCTGGAAATAACGATGTTGGCTTTACCGCCGTCTCCGCTCTCTCCTACAACTGTTCTCAAATCTTCAATTTCTGCAATACCATTGAATCTAGATTCAAGTTTGCTATCTTCAGAAATGTTCCCGGCAATACCCCCAACGTGGAAAGTACGCAGTGTCAACTGTGTACCTGGTTCTCCAATAGACTGCGCAGCAACAACCCCGACAGCTTCACCTCTT
>JABDND010000008.1 GCA_013001145.1 Croceitalea sp.
GAAAAACGCGAAGAGGTTGTAAAATTATTGATGTGGGAAATTGGAAAATCATTGCCCGACTCACGCAAAGAGTTTGACCGTACCGTTGATTACATCAATGACACCATTGAAGAATACAAACAATTGGACCGCGATTCGGCCAAATTTGAAAAACATGATGGGGTCTATGCACATATTCGTCGAGGTCCTTTAGGTGTTGTTTTGTGTTTGGGTCCTTACAACTATCCATTAAACGAAACTTTTACGCTGCTGATTCCCGCCATTATCATGGGCAATACCGCAGTATTTAAACCAGCAAAACATGGCGTGCTTTTAATTGCTCCCTTGTTGGAAGCTTTTCAAAGCAGTTTCCCCAAAGGTGTTGTTAATATTCTGTTCGGCAGGGGTAGGGCCATTGCAGGGCCTATTATGAAAACTGGCAAAGTTGATGTCTTGGCATTGATAGGTCATAGTTCTTCGGCGAATGCTTTGATCGCCCAGCACCCTAAAAGCAATCGCCTGCGTTTGGTATTGGGATTGGAAGCCAAAAACCCAGCCATCATTTTACCGGATGCCGATTTGGATTTGACCGTGAAGGAATGTATTGCAGGCACCTTGTCATACGACGGCCAGCGTTGCACGGCATTAAAAATTCTCTATGTGCATGAATCCATTAAGGATGAATTCTTAAAGCGATTTACCAAAGCGGTTGACGCCCTAAAATTTGGTAATCCTTGGGATGATGGCGTAGCACTAACCCCACTTCCTGAACCTGGAAAGCCAGATTATATTCAAGAATTGATTGACGACGCCCGTGAAAAAGGAGGCGAAGTCATGAATAAAAAAGGAGGGGAGCGGTCTCCGAATTTCATTTGGCCATCAGTGATTTATCCCGTGACCAAAAAAATGAAGGTCTATGAAGAAGAGCAGTTTGGCCCTATTATTCCAGTTATCTCATTTAGTGATATTGAACAGCCTTTGGATGACATGGCCGAATCCAACTACGGGCAGCAGGTAAGTCTGTTCGGGAAAGACGTTTATACCCTCTCCCCACTGATTGACACCTTGGCCAATTTGGTGTGCCGTGTAAATTTGAACAGTTCCTGCCAGCGTGGGCCTGATGTATATCCGTTTACAGGTCGAAAGGATTCTGCACAATCGACCTTGAGCGTGCATGATGCCTTGCGTTCGTTTAGTATTAGAACCTTTGTGGCCTTTAAGGACAATGACCTCAATAATGAGACCATTGAACAATTATTGGAAGCCAAGGTGAGTAATTTTTTAAGTACGGATTATATTTTATGATAATCTCAAAAAAGAATAAAAAAAGCCGCTGAATATTTTCAGCGGCTTTTTAATTATGAACTTTTATACATTTTTAGCCAACCAATCGCCTACTTCGCTGGTCTTATAGCTTTTGCCGCCATCGGCCAAGTCTTCAGTGACCACACCTTCATCCAAAGATCTATTCACCACGGCACGAATGGCATCGGCTTCTTGCTGCAATCCAAAAGCGGTTTCAAACATCATAGCTGCCGATAATACGGTCGCCAAAGGGTTGGCAATATCTTTACCGGCTGCTTGCGGGTATGAGCCGTGAATTGGTTCAAATAGCGAGGTCTTTTCCCCCAAAGAAGCTGAGGGCATCAAACCCATAGATCCCGAAATAACCGAGGCCTCATCGGTCAATATATCACCAAATAAATTTTCGGTGATCAACACATCGTAGGAACTGGGCCATTGCACCAAACGCATAGCAACGGCATCAACAAACTCATAGGAAACTTCCACTTCAGGATAGTCTTTTTCCATGGCCTGTACGGTTTCACGCCATAAGCGTGATGACTCCAAAACATTGGCTTTATCTACGCAACACAATTTTTTACCCCTGGACATGGAAGCTTCGAAGCCTTTTTTGGCCAGGCGTTGAATCTCAAAACGTTGATAGGTCATGGTGTCAAAAGCGGTATTGCCATTGTCTTTGCGCCCGCGTTCACCAAAATAGACACCACTGGTGAGTTCACGAAAGAAAACCAAATCGGTGCCCTCAATACGTTCCCTTTTCAAGGGGGATTTATCAATGAGGGACGGAAAAGTAAAAGTGGGTCGCACATTGGCAAAAAGCCCCAATTTTTGGCGCATTTTCAATAAACCTTGTTCGGGTCGCACTTTGGCCGAAGGGTCATTGTCAAAACGCGGATGCCCAATGGCACCAAACAGCACGGCATCGGCTGCAACACAGATATCATGTGTGGCATCTGGGTAGGGTTCGCCAACGGCATCGATGGCAGCCGCTCCGGTAAGGGCAGGTGTCCATTTAATATCATATCCAAATTTCTTGGCAATCGCATCGGTTACTTTTACAGCTTGATCGATTACTTCAGGGCCAATTCCGTCTCCTGCCAATAGGGCGATGTTCATTTTCATTTACTAATTCTTGAGTTGTGATTATATTAAATTGAGCATTTTTTCTGTTGCCTTGATTGCAGATACCGTCTGATCAGAATCAAGTCCAGTGGTCATAAAATCATTTTTGGTGGTTTTCCAAGTGATCATGGTTTCGCAGAGGGCATCGGAATTACTTCCTGGCGGTATGCGCACGGCATAATCAATCAGTTTGGGCAATTGTAATTTTCTATCGGCGTACACCTTTTTTAGCGCATTCATGAAGGCATCAAATTGCCCATCGCCCTGCGCACTCTCTTCATATAGTTTTCCTTCAATTTCAATGGAAAGGGTAGTGGACGGATTCAATCCCTTGGCATGGGTGAGCACATACGATTTTATAAAGACCTTCTGCTGAAAAGAACTACTGTCCAACACATCGGAAATGATGTAGGGCAGATCTTCTTTGGTTACCTTTTCTTTCTTATCGCCCAATTCAATAATCCGTTCCGTCACCTTTTTTACCTCTTCATCATTGAGGGTCAATCCCAGTTCTTGAAGG
>JABDND010000010.1 GCA_013001145.1 Croceitalea sp.
CACCTAAATTAATATATTTGCGTCTTATGCTTCTATAAAATAGCCACTTTCAGGCTCATTCATGGCATCAAGATTGAACCGGACTTCTATTTTATCAAATGAAATAGAACCCCTATCCATTCTTCTGCTTCTCATTTGTTTGGCAAGACCATTAAAAGTGAGCACGGCCTCTACCACTTCATTTGATACGTAATATGCACCATTACGAATGGAAACGTTTTCGGGTATTTTATTCTGTTTTGTCTCAATGATGTGTTGGGCCTCTTCGTATGCAAAACGTTCATTGGAATTAATGACCGTTCTTCCAAACCATTGGTTTTTGACCTGAGCGTTTTTATCTATTTCAAAAATGGCCGAAAATGTATATTTTTCTTCATTGGGCCGTAACGAACAGGCATTGTTCGATAATACCTCGGGCAACATTGGTACAACACGATCAACCAAATAAACTGAGGTGGCCCGGTTATAACCCTCTTCTTCGAGAATTGTATTCGGTTTTACGTAATGTGATACATCGGCTATATGCACCCCTATTTCATAGTTGCCATTTTCTAAATTTTGAAAAGAAAGTGCATCGTCAAAATCTTTGGCATCCTTTGGATCAATGGTAAAAGTGAGTACCTCACGCATGTCGCGCCGTTTTAGAATTTCTTCTTTTTTTATAGAAGTATCTATACTATTTGCAAACTGTTCCACTTCATAAGGAAACTCATAGGGAAGACCGTACTCCGCTAAAATGGCGTGTATTTCTGTATTGTGTTCGCCTGGTTTTCCCAAGACTTCAATAACCTTTCCGTAAGGTGAATCAGCATCTGAAGGCCATTGACCCAGCTCCACCAAAACTTTGTCGCCGTCGTTTGCCTTCATACTTTTTTCAAGCGGCACAAAAATATCAGTATACATTTTTGAATCTGTAGGCCTTACAAAGGCGAAGGTTTTCTGCTTGTCAAAAATACCTACATATTTGATCTTTTTTCTTTCCAAAACCTCTACCACAGCACCTTCTGGACGACCTTTTTTCTTAGTCCGTTTTAATGATATGGAAACCGTATCACCATGTAACGCTCTATTGAGCTTGTGATTGGGTACAAATATGTCTTCGTTTTGGCCTTCAACGATAATATAACCATTACCACTGGTTGTGAGATCTAATTTACCAGTCAACAGTTCTTGATCAACGGTATTTTTCTTGAACTTGCCCTGTTCAACTTCTGTAATACGTTCTTTCTGCTTTAACTGACCTAATTTTTTGATCAATTCATTCCGGCCTTGCGTATCGCTAATATCTAATTTAGAGGCTATTTGTTTATAATTGAAGCTTTTATTGGGTTCGTTTTCCAATACTGTGAATATGCCTTTGGTGATCTCATTCTTTCTCTGACTTCGGGCTCTCTTCTTATTTTTTGACATTCAGTATTTTATTTTTGGGAAATTACAAATTAATATCCGTGGAGTTTTCTTAATCCATGGGCTTTGCAAAAAACTAACATTTATTAACATCTATTATATAACATCTATTTCTTTTTATAAATTTTTAAAAAAATATGATGTCTATGATTGCTTGTTGATATATACGATAACTTTTATGGAAATAGTTTGCTCTGAACAGATAAACCTTTTTATTGACAATTTATTCTTCAATGATAGTTTTTAAAATCAAGACATTATGATTTTTATAAACCATGTTTAATAAGTGATGTTAACAATGAATTATTAATAAATAACCTATTCAATTCTGTTGATTATACGCCATAATCGGTTAACTCTTAAAAATAGTTTTACCATAAAAAGGCATTGATATTCTAATACAATGTTTGTAATGCTAAAAATAATTATGCAAACAAATTTTATTCATTAGTAGTTATTGACCATTACTTAACATTTGTAGGTTATTATTAACTTACTGATTGATAGTAAACTGTGTAAACTTGATACCTTTTATAAACAGTTCAATTTTAAAAGAATCGTACCTTTGTAAAACTAAACCAAACACAATAAAAAGTGAAGATAGCTATTGGTAATGACCATGCGGGAACAGAGTATAAATTGGCGATTGTTGGATTTTTAAAATCGAAAGGGATTGAAGTAACCAATTATGGCACCGATGGCACCGATAGTGTGGACTATCCCGACTTCGTGCATCCTGTGGCCAAAGATGTGGAAGAAGGAAAAGTAGATTTAGGCATTGTTGTTTGTGGTAGCGGCAACGGTGCAAGTATGACCATCAACAAACATTCTGGAGTACGCGGCGCCCTATGTTGGAACAAAGAAATTACCGAATTGGCCAGACAACATAATGATGCCAATATTTTGAGCCTGCCCGCACGTTTTATCGCATTGCCCCAAGCCCTTGCTATGGTGGAAACCTTCATAAATACAGAATTTGAAGGCGGTAGACACGAAAGGCGCATAGAGAAAATTCCCTGCAGATAATTCTTTTTTAATGGGCCACCACGCACATCACCACCATCCAGATTCGGATAATAAAGGGCGAAACCTGGGAATATCCATTTTACTGAACATTTTAATTACAGTTTCACAGGTCATTGGTGGTTTTATCTCCGGTAGTCTTTCATTGCTCTCAGATGCACTTCATAACTTTAGTGATGTACTTTCATTGATCATAAGTTATGGTGCCAATAAAATGGCCAAAAAAAAAGCATCATCCAACAAAACCTTTGGATATAAGCGTGCAGAGATCATCGCTGCTTTTGTGAATGCCGCGACCTTAATGGTTGTCGCCATTTTTCTTATTAAGGAGGCTATTGAACGGTTTTTTGATCCACAAGAAATCACCTCATCTTTGGTAATATGGTTATCCCTATTTGCCATCTTGGGAAACGGACTCAGTGTTTTACTCATTAAGAAAGATGCTGAAAACAATATGAACATGCGTTCCGCATATTTGCATTTATTGACCGATATGATGGCCTCTGTAGCGGTTTTGATAGGTGGTTTGCTCATGAAATTTTATCAGTTTTACTGGATCGATCCCTTACTAACCCTTTTGATCGCGCTTTATTTGATTTATATGGGTTATGATCTTTTAAAAGAATCGACCAAAGTTTTAATGTTGTTTACCCCAAAATCCATCGCTGTTCAAGAAATTGTAGATTCCATTGGGCAAATTCAACATATAAAAAATGTGCACCATGTACATATTTGGCAGCTTAACGAAGATGAAATACATTTAGAGGCGCATGTTGATTTTAATAGGGATATTAAGCTTTCAGAATTCGATATTATCTTGAACACTATTGAAGAACAAGTGCTACATAAATTTGGAATCAACCATGTGAACATTCAACCGGAGTTTGGTAAGTGTGATAGCAAGAACGTCATCGTACAGGATTAATATGGAAATACAAATAAAAACTTTCAAAGAATTTCAGCTTGAAGAATTGTATCAAGTATTACAGCTGAGGACCGAAGTTTTTGTTGTAGAGCAAGATTGCGTTTACCAAGACCTTGATGGGTTAGATCAAAAAGCGATTCATGTGTTGGGCAAGAAGAATGGGAAGATAGTTGCTTATACAAGAATATTTAAGGCAGGGGATTATTTCAAAAATCCTTCTATTGGCAGGGTAGTGGTCAAGAATGAAGAACGCAAATATGGGTATGGGAAAATAATTATGAATGCCTCTATAGATTACATTCAATCATATTATAATGCCGCGTCAATTGAATTGTCGGCCCAGTCTTATTTAATAAGGTTTTATGAGGATTTGGGTTTTGTTAGCACCGGTGAAGAATACCTTGAGGATGGTATTCCACACGTGAGAATGCTTTGTAAACTTAAATCTTAATTGGTTTCTTGTTGGTCAAATTGATTTCATTTAAAATTGAGTCAGTGAATTTGTAGTGACCGCGTGTAGTAATGATTTTGAACCGATCGGACTTTAATCGGCTAATGGTATCCAAAAACAACCATTTTGATTTCAATAATCGTGATTTTTGAGATTTTACGCTTATTTCAAAAAAATATTTTTTTCCGTTTTTTATCGCCACAATATCTGGCGTAATCTTGATTTCACTGCCCTTTTTTAAGTATGACTTTGGAACCTCGTAACCTTCAAAATCAGCTTTTATGTGCTCAAACCCATGAGTTTGTAGATAATGAATTGATTTTTCTAAAATATCTGCGTTTTCTTGTTTTTCGGATTCTATCATCTTTAAAAGATAATAATTTCAGGGACAATTCAAAATATTTGGGTTTGATTAACAGGCAATTAACAACTTGACCAAACTATACTAATCGTTTGGCTACACCTATTTTAATAAGCCACTCCAACTTTAGGATCAAATTCAACGGTTTTTCAGCCTTATTGCGCAAAGAGTAATATAAATAGCCTTCCTTTTTTGAATTAAGCAATGGCAATGTTGTTTTACCGTGCAAATTGGAGTTGGCCTGTTGTAGCAAATAAGCTTGATCAATACCCATATTTTTCAAATGCAAGAGAAGTTTTTTACGATTGACCAAGGTTATTTTACAGAAACTACATTCAGATCCCCCATCAAAATAGATGCCCGTGATCAAGGCATAAAAATCTGTTTTTTTAAGAGGGTCAAACAGCCACCCCTCTTTAGTAATACCGTTTTTAGTATAAGACAGTTCAAATGCAAAAGTGGGTAAGTCCTCATCAATATAATCCAACTGTGCTTTTTCATCAACCAAAAAGCGCTCATTACTTTTTTTGTGGGTCAATATCAAATCTACGCCCTTTAATTGCTCCTTTAAATTTGTGACCCTCGTGAATGAATAGTATTTAAGGTGTTTTTGATACTGCCCATCTAAAAAATTCGCAAGCTGCCCTTCCTTTTTAAGGTCATATGCAAAGGAGCTTTTCATATTTGTTTGATATTAAATTTTAGATAAGAGGGCCCTGGCAATCCTTTCCACCACGCCCACCACCAAAGCATTGCCCATAAAAAAGGCTCTTTTTGCGTCGGTGATGCCCTGAAGCTGGGTGTGATTGTCTGGAAACATGTTCAATCGTTCAAGCTCAATGGGTGTAAGCCTGCGCAAACCCCTTTGATCTTGTATTACATGTTTGAAGCGCGAAGGCGATTTTCCACCTTCGCCAGTAATGATAGTTCTTGAAGGTCGATCTAGGGCATCGGGAAAAACCATCGAACCCTCGCCATAGTGATAAGTAAAACCTTCTTTGGTGGTTCGCACCTCTTTTTTTGAACCCTTTAAATATTCCCATTTGGGCAGCTCCTCATCCGATATAAAAAAGGATGTGGCAACTTCTCCATTTTGAAGAATCTCCGAAAGCACGGCTGGCCGTTCTTTATGTTCGGGAATGGTCTTAAAACTGGTTATCTCTTGATTGAAACAGATACCACTATTGGCAAAGGGGGATAATTTTTCATTTTTGTTAAAATGAGAAGAGATTGAAACCAGGTCAGTATCCAAAATAAAATTCTGTAATTGAACATCCACATGCTTTGAAACAGGAAAGGCTTTTGCCAATACCCCTACAGATTTGATCCATTCTTTGGCATTTGTTGTCTCCATCTTTTGATACAAATTGGTAGACTTATGCACTCCTACAAAAAAAACGCGTCTTCTACGCTGTGGCATACCATATTCCGCAGCATTGATTACCCGCCACTCCACGGCATAGCCCAAATCTGATAGTCCCTTGAGCATAATCGCGAAGTCCCTGCCACGTTGATTTATCGGAGATTTTAATAGCCGGTCCACATTTTCAAAAATCAGGTATTTGGGTTTTATTTTCTTTTCATCAAGAATACGATGTATGGACCACCACAAAACACCCTTTTTACCAATAAGCCCTTTTGAGTTTTTAAGCGTGGTTGCCACAGAATAGTCTTGACAAGGAAACCCACCGACCAATACATCGTGATCAGGAATGGAACTCGTTGGCACTAATTCGATGTTTTCATTGGAGTGGTTTTTAGCCCCAAAGCGAGCTTCATAAACCATGGAGGCATGCTGCATTTTCGTCGAAGGTTCCCATTGATTGCTCCATACCACTTTGAAGCCACCTGTTTTTTCGAGCCCCAATCGAAAACCGCCGACACCGGCAAAAAGTTCACAAACCTTAAGTTGCTGCATGCCCAAAAATAGGGAGAAATTAAATCTTATTTAAGAATGTTGCGATACTTCGTTGGGTTGTTCAAGAGGGCTTTGGCGGTTAATATGGCATCATCTTGCCCCAAATTATATTCATAAAGACCATCTCGGTAAAAATATCGTTTGATGATTTCGTCTTTCAATTTTTTTGAGATTTCGACCTCATAAGTATCCAAGGCCTTTATTTTTTCATTGTTTATGGCCAACAGTAAATTTTTATATTCTTGTTTTACCTTGGGACCTAAGAGATTGTTGTCAGAATTTATGGCCTCTTCCAGCGTTTTTTCAACGGTGGTCTTGAATTCAAAATTGGTAAGGCTCACAAATTGTTTGAATGCACTATAATCACTTTCGGTCAATCTGAAATCAGTAACCGCATCAAATTTTTTGGAATAATAAAAATTGGTCGCGAAATCAAATATTAAATTGTTTTGTTCAACGGCATCCGTGAGGGCGTTGGATTTTGATGAGGCAATCTCAACATCGGGCATTACGCCACCACCGTCTTCGACCAACCTGCCATTTTTGGTCTTAAACGTATTGAACTCGGTTTTCCTTACGGCATTTCCTTCATTGTCTCGGTTCCAATAATCCAAAGACTGTATACAACGGCCCGAAGGGGTATAATATCTTGATATCGTCACCTTTAACTGAGTACCATACGTCAATTTCATGGGTCTTTGCACCAAGCCTTTGCCAAAGCTTCGGGCGCCCACCACCACTGCACGATCTAAATCTTGTAATCCGCCAGAAACAATTTCACTTGCAGAAGCACTACTGCCATTCACTAAAACCACTAAAGGAATCTCAGTATCCAGAGGTTGCTTTTTGGTTCGGTATTCTTGATTGAATTTTTTAACCTTGGATTTAGTGGTCACAATCAATTCTCCTTTTGGTACGAAAAGATTGGTAACGTTGATGGCTTCAGACAACAATCCGCCAGGGTTGCCCCTTAAATCTAAAATTAACCGCTCGGCACCTTGGCCCTTCAAATCTTTTATTGCCGATTCTGTTTGTGAAGATGCCTTTCTGTTGAATTTGGCAAGTACAATATAGCCCGTTTTATCATCTGCCATTTTATAGAAGGGAACGGCATCTACCTCGACACCTTCTCGTTTGATGCTTGCCGATTTTGTTTGGCCCTGCCTTATAAAAGTAACATCTACACTGGTATCATTGGCCCCCTTTAACAGTTCACTGGCGTTGTCATCAAAGTCTGCAACCATTATATTTCCAATTTTAATGATTTCATCACCCGCCTTTAAACCGGCCTTGTCGGCAGGGTAGCCCTTATAGGGTTCAACCACCACCAACTTATCGGCATATGAACGAACAAGGGCGCCTATACCAGAGTATTCTCCGGTATTGTTGATTTTATAACCCTCAACGTCTTGCTCATTCATGAACTTGGTGTACGGATCAAGTTCAGCCAGCATATTTTTGATGGCAGCATCCATCAATTCTGCAGGATTGGTCTCATCTACGTAGTTCATGTTCAATTCTTTGAACATGGTTGTAAAAATTTCTATTTGCTTTGCAATTTCAAAGAAATCGTTTTTGAAGCTGCTGCCCACCACTAGAAAAACAAGGGCAATAATGGGAACCAATATTTTTTTATTCCATTTTTTCATGGGTCGTTTTTTTTATAAATTTATTGAACAGTCCCTGAATGTTCTCTTTAATCATCTGGTAATTGGGCATGTCTTTTCCAATATATATAATCGCGAACGTAAATTTTCCCTCAATGTTGTTAAAAATAAGGTGCTTATTAAGACGATACCCCTCTCGTAACAATCTTTTTATTCGATTGCGATGAACAGCGCCACCAAAATTTTTTTTAGGGACGATAAAAGCCACTTTACTATCATTTTCCCCCAGGGAATCTACTTTTTGATAAATGAGTTTTAATGGATAGTTGGATATTGATTTTCCGTCAACAAAAAGGCGCTCTATCTGCTTTTTACTTTTTAATTTTTCATTCTTTGGAATAGAAAAGGCCATAGTTAAGAGTAAAAAATCCGCTTGAGAAAGTCTCTTGTCCCTCAGAGGAAGTAAAATATTAAGGCATTATCTTATTGGGCTTGATAAGTGTTGTTTTCTCTATTGACATCTGCCATTAATTGTGAAGGGTCAATTGATACACCCGCAATTTTTTCCTTGGGCATATCAATAATCAATTCATAGGTTGGATAGGCCCATGCCCAGTCAGATACTACGGTTCTTTTTAAGGCTGGGTAGGGATTGTCTTTTTCTCCACGCATCATGCGCAAAGGCACATAAAATGTTTCTTGATTGCCATCACTGTCTACGACCAAGATATCCAAAGGCATGGGCATGAGCCCTACGCGCTCAAGTATAATTTTAGTTTTGTTTTCTTCGGCCACCACGTCTTTGATTCCGTAATCAATGGTATTGGTCGTTTGCGTCCAATCTGTCAAATACCAATCAAGCTCCATATTTGAAATTTTTTCAGCCGTGCGTTTGATATCATTGGGCACGGGATGCTTGAATTTAAAATCATTGTAATACCGGCGTATTGTCTGCATCAACTTATCTTGTCCGATGACATACCCCAATTGTGACAAAAAGATAGAGCCTTTACTATAGGCAGCAATACCGTATGCAAAATTCAAGTCGTAACGATCGGCATGCGTGGTTTGTGGCTGCTCCTTTCCAGATTCCACAAGCGCATAATAGCCCCTGTAAGATCCATCAAAAGGATTTTCCTTACCCTGCCCCATAATTTCATTCATACAAAGACTGCTAATAAACGAGGTAAAACCTTCGTCCATCCAAGAATGCTTTGACTCATTGGTGGCCAAGACATGTTGAAACCAAGAATGGGCCATTTCATGCACCATTACCCCCACCAAACTACCAAATTTTCTTTCACCCGTAATCAGCGTGCTCATGGCATACTCCATGCCTCCATCCCCACCCTGTATCACAGAATATTGTTCATACGGGTAAGGGCCGATATTTTTGTTAAAAAACTCCATGGCGGCCACTGTTTTTGGCTGAAGGTTTTTCCAGTTTTCATTTAATTCCGACCTGTCTTTATAGAAAAAATGTAGCGTTGGGCCATTTTCCATGGGCACAACATCATGAACATATTCATTGTCTGCCGCCCACATGAAATCATGGACCATAGGCGCTTTAAAGTGCCATGTCAATGTTTTGCCTTTTGTTTTTACTTTGGTGCCGGGCGATTGATAACCATGCCCAATTTCATTGGGGTTTTGCAAATAGCCAGTGCCGCCTAGAGTATAATCTTTGTCAATGGTTATTTTTACGTCAAAATCGCCCCAAACGCCATGAAATTCCCTCGCGATGTATGGATTTGGATGCCAACCTTCAAAGTCATATTCTGCCAATTTGGGATACCATTGACTCATAGATAGGGCAACACCCTCGCTACTATTTCTACCCGAACGCCTAATCTGCTCAGGCACTTGACCCTCGAAATTCATTGTAAAAGTGGTTTTGCTGCCCGGAAGAATAGGTTTTGCCAAATTGACCACCAAAATGGTTTCTTCCTCATTAAAAACTACTGGGGCACCATCTTGTTCTAAAGATTTTACGTGCAAATAGCCTATTTCATTGGGTTTAAGTGTTTCAATACGGCTATTGCCGTTATCCAACATTCTTCCATCGCCATCTTGTATACTTTTTAAACGAACGTCCATTTCACTGTTGGGTTGAAAGGCATTGTAATACAAGTGATAGTATACGCGATTGAGGGTGTCTGGCGAATTATTGGTGTATACCAATTTTTGGGTTCCATCATATTGATAATTCTCAACATTCATGTTGACCTCCATGGTATAGTCAATATGCTGCTGCCAATAAGAAGTATTGTTTTGTGCATTTAAATTTGGGGCGGACAGGATGAAGAGCCCCAGCATAATTTCTTTAATCAATTTGCCCATATTATTCTGCATTATAGTCCAAAGTCATTTTACCCTTTGAAAAGTTGTCTGCCAAAAGTAAGGCATTAAAGGCATTTACCATTTTGCCCGATTTAGAAATGTTACCGAATGGTTGTGTATTCGAAGGGTCTCCTGCAAGAATGACCGATGCCTTGGAGCTCAAGCCCGATTGAATCAATATCTGTTTGACCTGTGCGGCGGAAAGGCTGGGGTAATAAGACCTGATCAATGCCGCTATTCCTGCTACGGCAGGTGCCGCCATAGAAGTCCCGCCTTGAAATTTATAATTGTTGTTTGGCATGGTAGAGTATATTTCACCGCCTGGGGCAAATACATCAACGTTTATTTTTCCATAATTGGAAAAAGCCGCCACCATGCTTGAGCCATAAGTAGGTGAGAGCGCGCCCACAGTGATGACGTTGTTGGCAAACTCTTTACCATTGTTTATTTGATCGTTAGGAAAATTGGGGTTGTTTATATTGTCTAAATCTTCGCCATCATTACCTGCAGCGTGCACAATGAGCACGTCTTTGGAAGCGGCATATTTTATGGCGTCATAAACCCAATCTGCTTTGGGTGAAAACGATTTACCAAAACTACAGTTAATGATTTTTGCACCATTATCTGCGGCATATCGAATGCCTAGAGCAATATCTTTGTCATACTCATCACCATTGGGCACCGCTCTTATGCTCATCAACTTTACATTTTTTGCGACTCCATTTACGCCCTTGCCATTGTTTCGTTCTGCCGCTATAATACCGGCGACATGCGTACCGTGGCTTTCATCTTCAGACCTGTTTTTGGGATTGCCGTTGCCATAGTCGCGGTCATTAAAATCATAAGGATCATCTCCAACTATTTCACGGCCATTGAAGTCTTTGTTTAAATTGTAATTGATCTGTTCCGTGAAGTAAGCCACTCCCTCATTAAGCTCTGAGAGCACCTCTTCAATACTATCGGCATATTGATACATCTGCGTCAGCACGGAAATATGCTGCTGCATTTGTTCGTTGTCGGGTTTGATAGACATCAGTTCTTTTTGGGTGTAGGATGATTTTCCAAGTTCTTTTTTTACGGCCTCATCGGCATTTTTCACCATCTGAAGAATTTGCTCGTATTGTTGTTTGTTTTGCAATGCCTCTGGGTACTCTTTGTTCAATTTTGATTGGGCTTTGGCTTTTTCAGAAGGGGTACCTACATTTAACCGTAGCATGCGAACATATTCCAGCTGTTCATTATAGGATTCTCCCAAAAAGTTATAACCGTGTATGTCATCTACATAGCCATTTTTATCATCATCTTTGCCATTGCCCGCTTTTTCACCTTTATTGACCCACAATACATCATCAAGATCTTCATGTTCCAGGTCCATTCCGGCATCCAAAACCGCCACAATAACGGTCTGCCCCTTTCTGTTGCCTATAAGTTCATTATACGCCCGGTCAACACTCATTCCTGGAATGGTGTCCGAAATTAAATCGGCGTGGCCCCAAACTTTCTTTTGGGCCTCCGTCAATTCAGTAATTTTCAAAGGAACGGTATCTATGTTCTCAACTGGCGTTGACACTAAGGCTGTTGCACCACAACCAACCAATAAAACACTACTTGCAAGTAGTGTTAAGAATGACTTTGATATAGAATTCATAAACTTATAAATATGTGTTGAAATGTAACTGTATTGTTATTTGAATATTTCATCAAAAGTGAATATTTCGTCTAAACGCACCCCTTTTTCTGTGTTTTTTAAAGTGCAAAGTTGATTGTGGGCATCGTGTTCAAAAAATAGCATATAATTATTTGCGGCCGCCTCATTTAAAAAAGACTCCTTTTCATTCAATGTTAAAAGGGGCCTGGTGTCATAGCCCATAACATAAGGCAGCGGAATATGACCAACCGTTGGTATAAGATCGGCGCAGAAAACAAGAATTTTATCTTGATATTTGATTACGGGCAGCATCTGCTTATCGGTATGCCCATCAACAAAAAGAATGTCAAAACCAAATTCCGAATCTTTTAAGAGCGGGGCTTTGCCTTGGGGCACAAATTTAAGCTGACCACTTTCATGCATGGGCAATAAGTTTTCTTTTAAAAAGGAGGCTTTTTCTCTTGCATTGGGCTGTGTGGCCCATTTCCAATGGTCTTCGTTGGTCCAAAAGTGGGCATTTTTGAATGCAGGTTCGTAACCTGTACGATTGTTGTTCCATTGAATACAACCTCCGCAGTGGTCAAAATGCAAATGGGTTAAAAAAACATCGGTAATGTCATTGCGATGAAAGCCCAATTTTTCCAGTGAGGTATCAAGGTGATGAGGCCCCCATAAGTGATAATGACCAAAGAATTTTTCAGATTGTTTGGAACCTAGGCCCGAATCAATAAGAATCAATCGCCCGCCATCTTCAATTAAAAGACATCTAGCTGCGATATCAATTAAATTATTGGCATCTGCCGGATTGGTTTTGTTCCAAAGAGTTTTTGGCACTACACCGAACATGGCTCCGCCATCCAATTTAAAATTACCAGCTTCAACAGGGTACAACTTCATTAATGGGCAAAAAGTCATGCAAAATAATAAAGACAAGTGTAATTGCTTTAAAAACATGATATTATTAGTCGTTTTTTAACAAAATCAAATTAAAGGATAGACAAATCGCATCTTCATAAATACTGCGCAAAATGAGCAAGGTGTTCCAAATTTTGATCGATGGAAGGCACTTATTAATTAGATCAACAAGCAAAACATGTAGTTACCATTTAAAAGCACCTATGTTGAACCAGCATACAATTTTATTGGGCGTAAATCTCCATATTCAAAGGGGCATTGGAATAAAAACATTAAATTTCAAAAAAAAACATGTTAGAACTAGCAGGGATAATTATTCTTGGAATTATTGCACAGTGGGTAGCTTGGCGATTGAAGTTGCCGGCAATTTTGCCATTGATTTTAATTGGTCTCTTGGTCGGGCCTATTTCTACATTATATACTGATGATGGAAGTAAAATTATTGAACCAATTTGGGATGGAACCAAAGGGTTGTTTCCCGGCGATGGACTATATTATTTTGTTTCCTTGGCCATTAGTATCATTCTTTTTGAAGGGGGCCTTACCTTAAAAAGATCTGAGATTGCCACTGTGGGGCCCGTGATCACCAAACTGATTACATTGGGTTCAATTGTGACCTTTTTTGGCGGCGGATTGGCGGCACACTATTTTTTTGATCTATCATGGCAAATTTCATTTCTCTTTGCCGCACTGATCATAGTAACCGGCCCTACGGTCATCACACCAATTCTAAGAAATATTCCCCTCAAAAAAGATGTTTCGGCTGTATTAAAATGGGAGGGAATCCTTATCGACCCCATTGGGGCTTTAGTAGCGGTTTTGGTATTTGAGTTCATTAGTGTAGGCGAGGGAACCGGTTATACCCTAACGGCGCTTATAGAATTTGGAAAGATTATTTTATTTGGCACCACCTTTGGCTTCACATTTGCCCACGCCCTTGGTTTTGCCATTAAGAAGAATTGGATACCGCATTATTTGATGAATGTGGTTTCACTATCGGTAGTGCTTTTGGTATTTGTAGAGTCAGATATTTTTGCACATGAATCTGGTCTTTTGGCAGTAGTGGTCATGGGAATGGTCATGGGCAACATGAATTTGCCCAATATTAAAGAGCTTCTTTATTTCAAAGAATCACTTAGTGTACTTTTGATTTCAATACTGTTTATTCTGCTAGCCGCGAATATTAATGTGGCCGACCTAGAACTGGTTGCCAATTGGAATTCTGTTCTGCTTTTTGCCGTAGTGGTGTTCATAGTGAGGCCCTTGGGGGTCTTATTAAGTACCCAGGGATCTGGCCTTAAATGGAACGAAAAGCTTTTTGTGGGTTGGGTTGGACCTCGAGGTATTGTGGCAGCGGGAATAGCCTCTTTGTTTGGATCAAAATTAATTGCTCGGGGCGAACCTGGAGCTGAATATATTACGCCTCTGGTTTTCATGATTGTTTTGGGCACCGTTCTGCTCAATGCTACCACGGCCCGTTTATTTGCAAAAGTAGTTGGGGTTTTCTTGACCAAATCTGAGGGCATTCTAATTATTGGGGCCTCAAAGGTATCACGACTTATCGGTGATTATTTAAAAAAGAACAATAGACATGTTGTTTTGATAGATAATAATCAAAACAATATTGATAAGGCCAAAAAACTGGGATTGGAAGCCATGACGGCAAACATCTATTCTGACTCATTGACAGATAACATTGAACTCAATGATATGGGGTATCTAATGGCCATGACGGGCAACTCTGAAATCAACAAATTTGCCATTGGCAAGTTCAAAAAACAATTTGGTGAAAACGGAGCTTTTAGACTGGTGGATTCTGATGAAATGAACGACCCGGATAACAATCCTGAAGAAGGTTTGTTTTCACATACGGATGATTATATAAAATTAACGGATGCTGCAAGAAAATATGCGACCATCAATGAGATTGATATTAAGGATAAGGAACACTATGAAGGCCTCATTGAAATTGCCAAGGCCGACAATAACATCATTCCATTATTTATAAAAGACGAACAAAACGACCTTATCATAATTTCATCCTTCAGTAAAGAATTCAATGATTTTAAAGAAGGAAGCAAATTGGTTTACTTGGGCAAAGTGTTTGATGTTGAAAATGAACCGGCTTAGTCGTTGAGTTTTAAAACGGCCATAAAAGCTTGTTGTGGAATTTCGACATTGCCTACTTGACGCATACGTTTTTTACCCTTTTTCTGTTTCTCCAACAGTTTGCGCTTTCTTGAAATATCACCTCCGTAACATTTGGCCGTAACATCTTTACGCAATGCTTTGATAGTCTCCCTTGATATTATTTTAGAACCAATGGCCGCCTGTATGGGAATATCAAATTGTTGACGGGGTATCAATTCTTTTAATTTTTCGCACATTTTTTTACCAATATGGTGTGCGTTGTCAAAATGAACCAGGGCAGACAGGGCATCAACAGGCTGGGCGTTCAACAAAATATCTACACGGACCAATTTAGAGGTTCTCAGACCAATGGGCGTATAGTCAAAAGAGGCATACCCCTTGGAAACCGTTTTCAACCTATCGTAAAAATCAAAAACAATTTCAGCCAATGGCATATCAAAAGTCAACTCCACACGCTCTGTGGTCAGATAGGTTTGATTGGTGATTGTTCCTCTTTTATCAATACACAATGACATCACATTGCCCACAAAGTCCGATTTTGTAATTATGGTTGCTTTTATATAGGGCTCCTCAACGCGATCTAAAGTAGATGGATCGGGCAAGTCGGATGGATTGTTGACAATAACGGGTTTCTCGGTATCTTTTGTGGTAAAGGCATGGTAACTAACATTGGGCACGGTAGTGATGACTGTCATATCAAATTCCCGTTCAAGACGCTCCTGAATGATTTCCATATGGAGCATTCCTAAAAATCCGCAACGGAAACCAAAACCTAAAGCCGCACTGCTCTCTGGGGTAAATACCAAAGAGGCATCATTCAGTTGCAATTTTTCCATGGAAGACCGCAGCTCTTCAAAATCTTCGGTATCTACAGGATATATTCCGGCAAAGACCATTGGTTTTACATCTTCGAAACCTTCGATAGGGTTTTTTGTTGGGTTGGCAGAATCAGTAATGGTATCACCTACTTTTACTTCACGAGCATCTTTAATGCCGGTAATCAAATAGCCAACATCACCTGCCGAGATAACTTTTTTAGGATGTTGAGTGAGTTTTAAAGTACCTATTTCATCTGCGAAATAGCTTTTGTCGGTAGCTACAAATTTTATTTTTTGGCCTTTTTTAATTTCTCCATTGATGACCCTAAAATAGGTTTCCACTCCACGAAAAGGGTTATAAACAGAATCAAAGACCAATGCTTGTAGCGATTCATCCGGGTTGCCTTTTGGTGCAGGAACACGTTCAATAATCGCTTTTAAAATCTCGCCTATGCCAACTCCGGTTTTGGCACTGGCCGGTATAACTTCATCTGGTTTGCAACCCAGCAAATCAACAATATCATCGGTTACCTCCTCTGGGTTGGCGCTGGGCAAATCAATTTTATTTAAGACAGGAATGATTTCCAAGTCATTTTCAAGGGCCAAATACAAGTTTGAAATGGTTTGTGCCTGAATACTTTGTGCGGCATCAACAATCAATAGGGCGCCTTCACACGCTGCGATAGACCTAGAAACCTCATAGGAGAAGTCGACATGCCCCGGGGTATCTATAAGATTTAAAATATAGGCCTCTCCCTCATACACATATTCCATTTGAATGGCATGGCTTTTTATAGTAATGCCACGCTCTCGCTCTAAATCCATGCTGTCCAACAGCTGGTCTTGTTTTTCACGCTCGGTTACAGAACCGGTAAAGTCCAAAAGCCTATCTGCCAAGGTACTTTTGCCATGATCTATATGGGCAATGATGCAAAAATTTCTGATGTTTTTCATAACAAATGCTTAGGTAGGGTGACAAGCGCCCATAAGCAATTGCAAATATACTTCTTTTGTAAAGCTGTACCCTCCTTTTTGTTGTTATTGGTCAAACTGCTTAAAATAGTATATTAGCTTTGAAATTGAACCCAAAGACTGAATGAAGAACTTACTGCTTGCCATTTTTTTGGCACTTTTTGCATTTTCCACTATTTCTGCCCAAACCTTCGAAATATCAGGAAAAGTGGTCAACAGTCAAAATGAAGCGGTTGCCTTCGCCAATATCCTGCTATTAAATTCAGCCGATTCCACTTTTGTAAAAGGTACTTCGGCCGATGATTTTGGCAATTTTGTATTAGAAGGTGTGGAGCCCAAACTCTATCTTTTGCAGGCCAGTTATGTGGGCAGGGGCTCCAAACCCTTGGCTTTGGATATTACCAAAAGCATAAAATTAGGGGCATTGATCATACCCACTGAGGTTGAAAGCCTAGATGAAGTTGTGGTGACGGCCAGAAGGCCCACTGTGCAAAGATTGACAGACAGGTTGGTTTTTCAAGTTGAGAATACCGTAGTATCGCAAGGCAGTTCATGGGAGATATTAAAGAACACTCCTGGGGTAATTGTCAATCAAGATCAATTGCAGATCAGAGGGCAAAATGCAACGGTTTATTTAAATGACCGTAAAGTGCAACTGAGTGGACAAGAAGTAAAGGAGCTTTTGGAAAGCCTATCGGGGGTGAATATAAAATCAGTGGAGGTAATTGCCAATCCGCCAGCAAGATATGATGCAGAATCAGGGCCAATTTTAAACATAGTTACCAGCAAGGCCATTGTCCCTGGTTACAAAGGAAGTGTCAACGGCACATATACCCAAGGTATCTATCCCAAATACAATTTGGGCACAAGCCACTATTACAAAACTGAAAAATTAAATCTTTTTGCGAATTACGCGTACAATCCTAAAAAGACAAATTTGCAGGTAGATAAAGGCATTACTTTTTTTGATGTTGACAATGCGGTTGTATCTCGATGGGCTACTAATGATGAACAGGTTTCGAACTCAGATGCACATAATGTAAACGCCACACTAGACTATGATTTTGATGATCGTAATGCAGTGAATTTGACCTCAAACCTTGTTTTTAACCAAGATCAAGATTGGGTGCGGAATCTTAATGGAGAAATTAGAAATAACCAGAATCAATTGGATTCCACCTTTACTACAAACAATACTGGGGTACAAAACACAGATAACATGGCTTTTGACGTCTCTTTTGTGCATAAACTTAAAAAGCCGGGCGCCCGCTTATCGATCAATGGACATTATACCAGATATGATGATGACTCTAGACAGAATATTGTCTCAAATTACTTTGACACCAATGGTAGTTTTATTAGTGACTTTGGTTTTAGAACCGATGCCATTCAAAGCATAGACATTATCACGGGCCAATTGGATTTTCAATCGCCTTTGGGCGATGCTTCCATTGAAACGGGAGTGAAACTGTCGACTGTCAACTCAGATAGCAGTATAGATTATTCCAATTTTATAGGTACGGACGACAGTGTCGACCCATCTTTTTCAGACGATTTTCTTTATGATGAAAAAGTGTATGCCGCCTACATCAGCTATGTGAAAAATTGGGATAAATGGTCGGTAAAATTGGGTGTCAGAGGCGAATTGACCGATGCCAAGGGCACTTCGATTACCTTAAACCAAACCAATACTCAAGAATTTATTGAGCCTTTCCCATCCTTGTATATACTGTATTCACCAAGCGACGAGCATAGTTTCTCTTTTGATTATGGACGTAATGTGGAACGACCTAGGTATAACGACTTAAACCCCTTTCGCTTTTTCTTCAATGAGAATGATTTTAAAGAGGGAAACCCTCAGTTACAGCCCAATTTTAGCAATAATTTTAACTTGAATTATACCCTGAACAGTGAGTATTTCTTTGATGTTTATTATCGTGACAACGGCAATTATATAAGCCGATTGATTTTTCAAGACAATCAAAGGCAAACCCTAAGGGAGCTAAAGCAAAATGTCTTGAAAAGCACATCATACGGGCTTGATTTTACGGTCAGCAAAAGTATAATGGCCCCATGGTTTTTGTATGCCTATACGTCTGTTTTTCATGAAGATGAAACCTTTTTGGCGGTCGAAAGCGGCAATGATGAGTTTACAAATAGTATAGAGGGCTTTTATGTGTATTTGGCCAATTATCTTACCCTATCCGGTGATGGTACTTTCAGCGGGGAAGTTACTTTTAGTCATTTTTCAAAATATTTGTTTGGCTCTTTTGTTCAATCACCAACGACCAATTTGACTTTGGGCCTTCGCAAATCATTCTGGGATAACAGAGCCATACTTTCTGTCAGTGCCGAAGACCTTTTGGGCAAGGCCAATGGCACCTATACTTCTGATTATTTGAATCAAGATAATTTTTTCTTTTCAGCTCCAGAAACGCAGTTCGTAAGGGTTGGGTTCACCTATAATTTTGGAAACTTTAGACTGACGGACAATCAAAGAGCCATCGATAAAAAAGAGCGTGATCGTCTTGCCATAGAGGAGAATTGATCAGTCTTGCCATTCTGCAATAAAGAGATTGGTATCTCTTGTACCTCCATTGTTGCGATTGCTCGAAAAGGCCAAAAACTTTCCATTATTCGAGAATACCGGAAAGGCATCAAAGGTCTCTCCATGGGTTACACGCTCCAAATTCTTTCCATCAATATCAATTAGGTAGAGATTGAAGGGAAAACCCCGTTCAGCTTCAAAATTACTGGCAAATAATATTTTTTCTCCTGAAGGATGAAAGAACGGACACCAATTGGCATTGCCCAAAAAAGTAAGTTGTATCAAGTCAGAACCATCGGCATTACAAATAAACAGTTCCATTTCGGTTGGTTGAACCAAACCTTGCGCCAATAGTTCTTTGTACTCGGCAATGGCCTCTGGTGTTTTAGGCCGCGAAGCCCTAAAAATAAGCTTGCTGCCATCGGGCGAAAAGAAAGCGCCCCCGTCGTAACCGAGCTCGTCAGTAATCTGTTTTACATCGGACCCATCTAAATTCATGGTGTACAATTCCAAATCGCCACTACGATCCGAAGTAAATACAATTTTATCGCCCTTTGGCGATACAGTGGCCTCGGCATCATAACCTGGTTCATTGGTCAATTGGTCAACGATGTTACCTTCAAGATCGGCCACAAAAATGTCAAAAGAGTCGTATACCGGCCATACATATTTACCATTTTTTCGCAATGGAACTTCTGGGCAGGCCTCTTTATCTAAATGTGTTGATCCGTAAAGAATATGTTTGTTATCGGGCATAAAATAGGAACAGGTGGTGCGCCCCATACCTGTACTGACCATTTTGGGCTTGTTGGCCTTAAAAATTGCACCCCGATCCATGGTGAAAATCTGGTCGCATTCCAACCCCCATTCAGCATAGTTTGATTGAAAAACCAATTGGGCGTCATCAAAACTCCAATAGGCTTCCGCGTTATCACCGCCAAAAGTGACCTGCCTTAAAGATTTAAAGTGTTTTTCTTCAGGATAAATAAGCGAATCGGCTGCCGAAGTAATTTCATTTTCATTAATTGGGGCATCTGTTTTTTGCCCTTGTTTGCATGAAGCGATAAAAACAAGTGTAAATATGAAGGCAAGTCTATACATAAAGATTCCTAATTTTGCACAAAAATAATCGAAGCATGTATAAAAAGACACTCTTTGCCCTAATTTTAATTTCAGCCGTCGCCTGTAAAAAAGCCCCGATCAAAATGGTCACCCTAGAAGAAGATGTTGCTTATTTGGCATCTGATTCCCTAAAAGGAAGAGCCACTGGATCAACAGATGAGGTTGCAGCGGCCGAATACTTAAGCAATAGGTTAAAGACGATTGGTTATGAACCCAAAGGTGGGGCAGGCACCTATTATCAAACCTTTACTTTTAAAGACAAACGTGACCCCCATCAAGAAATAGAGTTTTTAGATACCGGTGACAGCACCACCACTGGCACCAATGTCATCGGATTCTTGGACAACAATGCCGATAAAACCATGATTATAGGTGCGCATTACGATCATTTGGGATTGGGAGGCGAAGGCTCACTGTATAGGGGAGAACCCGAAATTCACAATGGCGCAGATGATAATGCGAGTGGTGTGGCCACCACCTTGAAATTGGCAGCCACCTTAAAGGACAGCATTACCGACACCAATGTATTGATTATGTTTTTTTCAGGTGAAGAGTTGGGTCTTTTGGGCTCCAATTATTTCAGCAAGAATCCTACCATTGACCTCACCACCGCAACTTTTATGATTAATCTTGATATGGTTGGGCGACTTAGAGAAGACAAAACACTCTCCATAAGTGGCGTGGGAACATCACCCATTTGGACACAAACTTTGAACGCCAACAATACAGACTTTAAACTGGTTTTAAGTGAAAGCGGTGTTGGCCCATCGGACCACACCTCTTTTTATCTACAAGACATTCCTGTGCTGCATTTTTTTACTGGGCAGCATGAAGATTACCATAAACCGACTGATGATTTTGAAAAGCTAAATTATGAAGGAATGAATGCCATTG
The DNA here is from genome assembly GCA_013001145.1 of Croceitalea sp. GTDB lineage: Bacteria > Bacteroidota > Bacteroidia > Flavobacteriales > Flavobacteriaceae > Croceitalea. The sequence goes on from JABDND010000010.1 coordinate 21,101, forward strand.
CCGAGTATATAAGCACCGTTAGCATTGATTTGGACGATGCTCCAAAACTGGCATTTAGAAAAACCAAGAATGAAAGCGAAGAAGTTCCTCGATTTAAAGTGGGCCTTGGTGTCATCCCCGATTATTTATTTGATGGCAAGGGCATGCGCATAGATGGCGTTAGCGAAGATAAACCCGCTCAAAAAGCGGGCTTGCAAAAGGGCGACGTGGTTATTCAATTGGGCGATAGCCTAGTGGTTGACATGATGAGCTATATGCGGGCCCTATCGACCTTTGATGTTGGTGACAAAACCAAAGTAAAGGTCAATCGCAATGGAAAATCTATAGAAGCGACCATAGAGTTCTAAAGAGCTTTTAAGCAGTTGATTTTGAGCACAATCCCTTTTTAACGTATTTTTGCTATCCAAAAAAAAGAAATTGCCTAAAATAGGAAACATAGAACTCCCTGAATTTCCCTTGCTGCTTGCACCCATGGAAGATGTGAGTGATCCACCTTTTCGTGCGCTTTGCAAAGAGCAGGGGGCGGACTTGGTTTATACAGAGTTTATTTCTTCAGAAGGCTTGATTCGTGATGCCGCCAAAAGCGTCATCAAATTGGATATATACGAAAAAGAGCGCCCGGTGGGCATTCAAATATTTGGGGCCGAAATGGATTCCATGCTCCAGGCCATTGATATTGTTGAAAAGTCCAACCCTGATATTATCGACATCAATTTTGGCTGTCCGGTCAAAAAAGTGGTCTGTAAAAATGCAGGCGCGGGAATTCTGCGCGACATTCCATTGATGGTCAAACTAACCGAAGCGATGGTTAAGCGCACCCATTTACCCGTAACTGTAAAAACCCGTTTGGGATGGGACAATGATTCCATCAAAATCGTTGAAGTAGCCGAGCGCCTGCAAGATGTGGGCATCAAGGCCATATCGATTCACGGGCGCACAAGGGTTCAAATGTACAAGGGTGAAGCCGACTGGAAACCGATCGCTGCGGTAAAGAACAACCCAAGAATGCAAATACCCGTTTTTGGCAATGGCGACATCGACACACCCGAGGCGGCCATGCGAATGCGCGACGATTTTGGTCTTGATGGTGCCATGATCGGTAGGGCAAGTATTGGCAACCCCTGGTTCTTTAATCAAGTAAAACATTACTTTAAAACAGGCCAGCACTTACCACCACCGAATATGGAGGAACGCGTTGAAGCAGCGCGGCGGCATTTACAAATGGCCATAGATTGGAAGGGTGAAAAATTGGGCGTTTTTGAAACCCGAAGGCACTACACCAACTATTTTAAGGGTATTCCGCATTTTAAGGAACACCGCATGAAAATGGTGACCAGCGATGATTCTATCGATGTTTTTGCTGCTTTTGATGAGGTGCTTGAAAAATTTGGCGATTTTCAATTTGCCTAAGAAGCAATCAAACTTTTTGTAATTCGGCTACTCGCAATTTTTGATGAAATTATGCCGAGCACTACAATGGTCGCCAATACAATCAGCACATTGATAGTCGTATATTCTACGGGGTAGGCCAAAGAAGGGGTAATTTTTAACCATTCAAAAGTCAATTGCGAAACAATCAATAAAGAAGCGATCAAAACCCCTAGTAATCCCCCAAATGAAGTCACCAAAACTCCTTGTATAAAGTACACCCTTCGCAATTCTTTGATGGTAGAGCCCAAGGCAAAAAGTGTTTTTGAATTTTGCTGTTTATCCAATATCATCATGATAATGGCACCCACCACATTAAATAGCGCTATAATGAGCACTAAGGTAAAGATGAGGTAGGTGGCCAAATTTTCTGTGTTCAACATACGATAAAGTGTACTGTTCAACTCTTGCCGACTTAGCACCAACCATTCGGAGCCGAGCGCAGAATTTATATCCTCTTTAATGGTTTCCAGTCCCACACCATCTTTTAGTTTAAAATTGATGCCGGATATTTGGGTGCTGTCTTTTTCCAAAAAAGCCTGTACGATGGGCAATTGGGCAAATAGGTACTTTTTATCCAAATTATCTTCAATGGCGTATACACCGCTCACAACCAACGACAATTGATTGTAAAAGGTTTTGGAGTTCATGACATCGGCTGTCAAGGAGCCTTCCCCGGGCCTAAGCGTTAGTATTTTTAGGGGAGTTTGGTAATTGTTCAGTGGAACGCCCAATAAATTATAGATGCCTATACCCATAACGGTGTTGAATTCAGAAACGCCCCAATTTCCAAAATAGAGGGTGCTGTCAATACCCGTAACGGCCCTGTAGTTTTCATCTACACCTTTGATATAAGCTATATCGTTCTTGTCACGAAAGGTCAGGTATACCCGTTCTTCAATTTCTTTGGCATAATGTGCCACCCCAGAAATGGCTGCTAGATGGTCTTCATTGTTTTGCGAAAGCGAGATGAATTTTCCTGAAGCCGGCACGGCTTTGACATCGGGATCAAAGGTGTTGGTGAATTGAAGGCTAAAAGTCTTAAGGCCCGAAAATGCAGAAAGGACAATAAATAGGGCCGCTGAGCCAATGACAATTACTAAAAAGGTGATAAAATTAATGATGTTCACCGCATTTTGGCTGCTCTTTGATCGTAGATAGCGCTTAGCGATGTAAAACGGAAAATTCAAGCTTATGATTTCTTGCGTTTGGCCAAAAGGTCTCTATTCTCAATAGGGTTTTCATCGCCCTTCAATGATTTCTCAATTTTGTCAATATAGTCCAAAGAGTCGTCCAAATAAAAATTAAGGTGGGGCACCCTTCGCAATTGATTTTTGGTACGCTGTGCCAACTCGTGTTTAATAAGCGGTTCGTTGGATTTCATCCCCTCCAACAGTTCTTGGGCCTTTTCATTGGGGAAAATGCTAACATAGACCTTTGCGATGGACAGGTCGGTGGTCACATATACTTTTGACACCGATATCAAGGTGCCTTTAAGCCCTCCGTCGGTCGCGGCTCTTTGCAATACCTCGGCCATATCTTTTTGAATAATGCCTGCTATTTTCTTTTGGCGTTGTGTCTCCTCCATACTGCAAAAATAGTGTAATAATGCTATCTTGGGGATGAAAAGCACAAATGCCATTTAGAATGAACAAAATAGAGCATATAGGGATAGCCGTTAAAAGCCTAGATGATTCAAATAAATTGTTTGAAAAACTCTTGGG
>JABDND010000014.1 GCA_013001145.1 Croceitalea sp.
AATTATGGGTGCCTCATATGGCAATGGGGTGTTTGGTCAATTTCCAACCTGCATTTTAATGTACACGGGTATGGTCTTTATGTTCTTGGCCCCCAAAATGGATAAAAAGCTAATGGCTCAGAAAGAAGCAAAGCTTCAATTGAAGGCCAATTAATAAAATAGATATGGAAACATCAAATCCTTTGGTAAGTATAATAACCATCAATTACAATGAATCTGCGGTGACCATGGATATGCTGGAGTCGTTGACAACCTTGACCTATGGCCATATTGAAGTGATTGTGGTTGATAATGCATCGCCAAATGACAATCCTGATGTAATAAAAGAAAAGTACCCTTGGGTGCACTTGATAAAAAGTGATGTCAATCTAGGCTTTGCAGGGGGTAATAATTTAGGTGTAAAAGCAGCTAAAGGGGAGTATCTGTTGTTTATCAATAACGACACTATTGTACCCAAAGGTTTTATTGAGCCATTGGTTCAAACCTTACAAGAAGACCATACCATTGGCATGGTGAGCCCTAAAATCAAATTCCATTGGGATCCCAATTTAATACAATATGCAGGATATACGCCCATGAGTCACTGGACCATAAGAAATAGCAGTATAGGCTACCATCAAATGGATGATGGTGCATATGATGTACCTGGTGAGACCGAATCAATTCATGGAGCCGCCATGATGGTGCCCAAAAGAGTAGTGGACAAAGTGGGCATGATGACAGAAATTTACTTTTTGTATTATGAGGAGCATGATTGGGCCGAAATGATAAAAAGAGCAGGCTACAAAGTGTATTACCAGCCCAAATCATACATTTTACATAAAGAGTCACTTTCTACGGGCAAGTTCAGCCCACTTAAAACATATTACATAGCGCGTAACCGTATTGTTTTTGCGCGCCGAAATTTTAAGCCATTTCAACTTTTTGTGAGTCTAATTTTTCAAGTGTTTGTATCCATCCCCAAAAACACAATCACCTTTCTTTTGAAAAAACAATTTGCCCATTTAAAGGCATATTGGAAAGCGGTGATATGGAATGTATCTCACCATCAGGTCATCAACACATAGTTTATATTAAATCTTAAAGCATGAAATCCATCAATCTAAGCTTTATTATACTTTTTGGGATTCAAATGTTAAGTTGTGTCAACGTTAAGGAATTTGAAGAACAACAAGCGCTATTTGTGCACGAGGAGGGCTCTATTCAATCTTTGAATGTACGCGCCGACTTCGATTACAGTACGACCAAAGAAATTGATGTAGTATTGGATGTGCCTCAATTTCTAAAAAGTGCAGTTTTCAAAATCTTTGAAAAAGCGGGCAACCAAGATAGCACGGCCGTTGGTCGCGCCACATTTGACACCAACGGCCATTTTGAAAAAAGGTTTAAAGTCAAAGCAACGGCAGATAGTATTATTTTATTCTCGGATTATGTGGGTTTGATCAAAGATTTAAGCCTTCCCATTGATGGTGGTGCGGTCACTTTCGACTATAGAACTGTATACCAGCGAACTTCGCCCTCCGGTAAAAAGGCAATAAGGCCATTGAAGTTTGAAAGTGCCGAAGATTTTGGTCTCTCTTTTACCTACATGGGCACATTTGATGAAAAAGAGGGCGTGCCAGACTATTTGACGACCCCAGATGAAATTACCCAAGAGTTTCTAGATGATATCAATGCCTCCATTCCGGACAATTCTGATGGGACCTCACAGACGAACCCAGCTTATTTAATGGAAGCCGATGCTCAGGTTATTTTGACCGAAGAAGCGGAGGTTTGGGTGACTTTTGTTTCTGAAGGTGCAAAAAAAGAGAATGCTTTGGGCTATTATTCCTACCCATTGGACAACCCACCGTCAAGGCCTGAAGATATTGAATCATTAACAATAATTTTCCCCAATGCCTCATTGGTAAAATCCAGCGGAGGTTTGTTGCCAGGTGACAGAGTGAGCCTGGGCAGCTTTCCTGCGAATACTGTAGTTGCTTGGTTTTTGGTAAGGGATGGTTTTGATAAAGATGAAGTCAAAGATGACAAGGATATCTATTTTTCAAATCCAGATTTTAATACTGATGAAGATTATGAGATACCCTATTTTACGGTGGTCCTCTACAATGAAGCCAATAAACTGGCCTTATTGGGCTTTGAAGACCTTGAAAAAAAGAAAGACCCAAACGATTACAACGATGTGGTATTCTATGTAAAGTCGAGTCCAGAGAATGCACTGCAGATCAACAACGTGACCATCATGCTCATTGCCAATGACGAAGATGGTGACGGTATTGAAGATGAGTTGGATTCATATCCTGCAGATCCAAATAAGGCGTTTAACAACTTTGCCCCATCGGAAACAACCACGGGTAAATTGGTCTACGAAGATTTATGGCCCAGTAAAGGAGATTATGATTTTAACGATTTGTCAATGGATTATAGATACAATCTTATAACCAATGCCAATAATTTGGTGACCAGTTTAGAAGCTAAGTTTACCATTGAAAATATAGGCGGTTCCCTGCAAAATGGCTTTGGCATTAGTTTGCCCATAGACCCCCAAAACATAAGCGGTATTGAAGGGCAATTGTTGAATGGTGACTATGAAACCGTAGCGGCCAACGGAACCGAATTGGACTCTGCCCCCAACGAATCCATAATATTGGTAATTGGCAATGTGGCCAGTTTAGAGGGAACCGTCATCAATATGACGATCAATTTTGATTCACCGTTAAATGCAGAGGTATTGGGTGACATTCCTTTTAATCCTTTTTTGATAGTGAACGGCGATCGTGTAAGAGAGGTTCATTTGCCTAATTTTCCACCCACTAGCAAAGCGGACTATTTGGGCACCTTTGATGATCGTACCAATCTTGAAACAGGCTTTTATTATAAAACAAATACCAATCTGCCATGGGCCCTACATATTTATGATGACACTTTTGTTGTACCCATTGAGTCCATTCCCATTACTCAACAATATCCAGACTTTGTTGAATGGGCCAATTCTTCAGGGCAGAATAAGAAAGATTGGTACAAGAGAAAGTAGGTAAATTCTTAATAAAAATTGAATTGACAACGGTAATGAAACGTTTCACAACAATTTTTTCTCTACATAAAAAAGTAGGATAATATTTACAAATCAATAACGTAAAAACTTTAAATTAATGAATATTGCAGTAGTAGGTACAGGTTATGTCGGTTTGGTGACCGGCACTTGTTTTGCAGAGACAGGTATAAATGTCGTCTGTGTAGACATTGATAAAAAGAAGGTTGAAATGCTCAGAAATGGCGAAGTTCCCATTTATGAACCAGGCCTTGATGCTC
>JABDND010000043.1 GCA_013001145.1 Croceitalea sp.
ACCCGTGACCTCTTCCTTACCAAGGAAACGCTCTACCCCTGAGCTACACCGGCGTAAAGTGCTGAATCAACTACTTTAAATAGTTCTCCTAAAAAAAGGAAGCGATTCTTGCTTTTACAAGAATGACCTTAGAGCGGGAGACCGGGTTCGAACCGGCGACATTCAGCTTGGAAGGCTGACGCTCTACCAACTGAGCTACTCCCGCAATTTTATCAATTCAAAATTTCAATATGAAAACACAACTAACCAATATAGTTGGGTCTTGAACGTTTTTTTTTGTGTGGGGAGAGCAGGATTCGAACCTGCGAAGACATAGTCAGCAGATTTACAGTCTGCCCTCGTTGGCCGCTTGAGTATCTCCCCTTCCTTGAATTTCAGTAACTTACGAGCCGATGGAGGGACTCGAACCCACGACCTGCTGATTACAAATCAGCTGCTCTAGCCAGCTGAGCTACATCGGCTTTTACAGCCTTTTTAACACAAAAAAAGCCCGTTATTTCTAACGGACTGCAAATGTATATATTTATTTATTTAATCAAAACAAATTGTGAAAAATTTTAATTATGCGTTAGCGCGCATTTTTTCTTTCTTTTTGACCAATTTTCGCTCCAACGAACTACAAGCAGAATCAACAGCTTCTTCAAATGATTTACATTGCTTTTTGACAATAAATTGATCTTTGGGAATATGCACTTTGATCTCTACAATCTTATTTTCTTTTGAACTGGTATTTTCTACCTTCAAATAAACATCTGAACTAATTACCTTGTCATAAAAGGTTTCGAGTTTGTTCATACGGTTTTGAATAAAGCCAATGAGCTTTCCGTCGGCAACAAAATTTACAGATTGTGCATTTACCTTCATAGATTTCAATTTAATATCTGCCAAAGCGGCAGATCGGGTTAAACAATGGCAAAGAATTTTATTCTTTGCTTCTAGGGTGGGCCAGTGAATGAATCTTCTTTAGTTCAGCTATACTATTATGTGTATACACTTGAGTCGACGCCAAACTACTGTGACCCAATAATTCTTTAACAGCATTTAAATCTGCCCCTTGGTTCAACAAATGGGTCGCAAAGGTATGTCTTAAGATATGCGGACTCCGTTTAACCTTAGGGGAAACCATACTAAAATACTTATTTATAACCCTATAAACAAGTGTTTCATATAATTTCTGACCAGTTTTTGTCAAAAATAAATGCGGTTCATTTTCTAAAATTTTTAGCTTGTATCGATGCTCTAAATAATCTTCGATTACTGGATATAAAGAAGGTAATAGCGGTATAAGTCGTTCTTTGTTGCGTTTGCCCAATACTTTTAATATCGTTTTGGTCGCATTTAAGTCATTCAATTTAATATTTATCAATTCGGCCCTTCTTATTCCTGTGGCATACAGTAACTCTATGAGTAATTTATCTCTAGTTCCTTCAAAGTCTTTGGTATAAGTTATTTGTTCCATCACTTTTTCCATCTCTATTTCTGAGAATGGTATTTCCAATTTCTTTTCGGTTTTTAGTGCCCTGTGCTTGGCGAGGGGATCTATGTTAATTTGACCGGTCTTCAATAAAAATTTGAAATACGCTCTTAGGGAAGATATCTTCCTGTTAACCGTTCTATTACCTATGCCTTGGTCCACCAAATGAATTATCCAAGTACGTATATCCACATATGCAACAGTCTCCAATCTATATTCATCATTCTCTTGCTTATGGAACTTCTCAAATTCCTTCAAATCATTTTCATAAGCCTTGATGGTATGTGCCGAGTAATTTTTCTCAAGGGACAAGTACGAGACAAAAGCTTTAATTGACATACATCAAAGTTATTAAAATACACGCGTATTGATAAAATAAAAAATCCCGACCAAAAATGGACGGGATTGTATTTATTTAGAATCTTAGGACTTTAAATTTCCTCTTTATCTCTTAGGCCTTGAATATATTCTGCCTTTTGAATTTCAGCTCTTCGCTTTACAGAAGGTTTTGTGAACTGTTGACGCTTGCGCAATTGGCGCATTGTGCCGGTTTTGTCGAACTTTCGCTTAAAACGCTTTAAAGCCCTGTCGATGTTTTCTCCTTCTTTTACTGGTATAATTAACATTGGCTACAACCTCCTCTCTTTAATATTCGGGGTGCAAATATACAAATGATATTTTGCTATAAAAGATTTATTTGAAAAAAAATGCGGCAACTAGTCCACATCTTTTCTATACTCCTTTTTGTCGATAATGATTTTGGCAATTATTTCTCGCAGAATTTCTGATGTACCCCCTCCTATTGGACCAAGGCGGCTATCACGCATTAAACGAGCCAAGGGATAATCTTCAATGTACCCATAACCTCCTAAAAACTGAAGGCAGTTGTAGGCGACCTCATCGGCCATTTTGGTTGATTTCAGTTTGGAAATAGTCGCCTCTTTGACCACATATTCACCTTTATCCATTCTATGAGTGACCCAATAATTATATTGTTTGCACATATCCATATCTGCATGCATATCAACAAAACGATGCCTTAAGGCTTGGTATTGGTTAATCGGCTTACCAAAAGTTTCACGTTCAGACATATATTGAAGGGTATATTCAAGCGCATATTCAGCCCTCGCATGTGCGTTTATTCCCATAACCAGTCTTTCTAAAGCAAAGGCCTCCATTATTAGGGGAAAGCCCTTACCTTCATCAACCAACAAATTTTCTGCTGGGACCACTACGTTGTCAAAGGCTAACTCAGCAGTGTCAGAAGCTCGCCAACCCAACTTATTGAGCTTGTTTGACGATACGCCTTTACTATCCAAATCAACAATAAA
>JABDND010000018.1 GCA_013001145.1 Croceitalea sp.
GTATGCGGTAATGCGTGCTAGAAACCGTTATCGATGATTTTTTGCACTTCATCCGATCTGCGGTTTTTAAACGAGAAATTATTGCTCCACAGCGAGTTATATCTGCCTACCCCTGGTTCTGAAGGTACCTTTACAAAGTAAAAAGACCCAAATCATGAAAGCAGTTTTAACCCTTATAACAGTAATCTTCTTCTCAACAGTAGCAATGGCTCAAAACAATGAAGAGTTGAAAGTTGAGACCATTACAATGTCAGTTGAATTGAACATTGAAGTGAAAGTTGAAAAGGATGTTAAAAATGATAACCAAGTAGCTAGACTTTATATGTTCAAAAATTCTAGAGTTAAAAAAGCTTTGTCTTTTAAAACTAAAAAGGATAACGCCAAAATGGCTTAATAAAATTACCTACTGCTTAATACCTGGTTGCAGTATTTTATAATTGTCTTTCTGTTTTTGCTCCTCCACCATTCTTTTTACATCTTTCAATAAAGCCTTTGCATTAAAAACAATGCCATCTTTAATGGTATAACGAATCCCGCCTACACGAACCACCTCGTTGGAATCGGTCAGTTTTATGGCCCCTGTGCCGTACAATACCTTTAAGTTCTGTAACGGGTTCTCTTCAACAATTACAAAATCGGCCAATTTGCCTACGGTCACCGTACCAATTTTATCGGCCATGCCCAATGCTGCGGCACCGTTGAGTGTCGCAGACCTAATAATCTCCAAAGGATGAAACCCTGCTTCACGTAACAATTCCATTTCGCGTACATAGGCAAAACCGTACAATTGAAAAATGAAGCCTGAATCTGAGCCAGTGGTAACTCGCCCACCTCTATTTTTATATTCGTTTACAAAAGTCATCCAAAGCTTATAGTTTTCACGCCAAGCTACTTCTTGCTCGGTGCCCCAGTCATGCCAATATGAACCATGACTTATTTTACTGGGTTGGTAAAACTCCCATAATGAAGGCAAGGTATAGTCTTCATGCCATTCGGCACGGCGAGCCCTTTGTAAATCTCTACTTGCCTCATAAATATTAAAAGTGGGGTCTAACGTAAAATCCAAGCTGATTAGTTCATTCATCACCTTGTTCCAATGATCGCTATATGGTGGGGCGGCCTGCTTCCATAACTTGCCGGCCTCTTCAAATCGGTTTTGTTCATTTTGATAATTATAGTCCAAGGGATAGTCTTGAACTGTTTTATCAACAAAAAGGGCTTCAGGTAAACCGTACCAGTGCTCCATGCTGGTCAAGCCTGCTCTTGCTGAATGGAGCACATTCCAACGTGCGACATCCAATTGTGCATGGTGACATGCTGATCTTAGGCCCAATTTTTTATTTTCATTTAAGGCAGCTTCCATAATTTCGGGTGGAGCCCCAAAGAATTTGATACCATCCGCACCTCGTGCGGCATTGGCTCGTACCCATTGTCTTGCTTGTTCTGGTGTGCTTATTGGGGCATCATTCAGAGGATTGAAGTCTTTTGTTTTTTGACCAAAACCGGTATAGGCAAATACTCTAGGTGCGATAATTTCATTTTTTTCGCTTTTGCGTTTTAAATCAAGTGTCCAATCTACACCGCGACCGCTGGGCTCACGCACGGTCGTGATACCATGGGCCATCCAAAGTTTAAAAACATAATCATAATCGGCCCCTTGAGCTACACCGCCAATATGGCCGTGCATGTCAATAAAGCCCGGCATTAAGTACATGCCGCTACAGTCCAATTCTTTACCGCCTGCCTTTAATTTTGGCCGTTTCGAATTATCTATGGCAACACCTGGATAGCCGACCACTTGTACATTGACAATTTTATTGTTTTCAACTACAATATCTATTGGTCCTCTGGGCGGGGCTCCATTACCATTAATTAGCGTAACGCCACGGATGATCAATTGCGAAAAAGGCCCCTCTTGCATGGGTTCTTGCGATTGCACTATAAAAGTCGAAAAAACGAGCAGGGCAAAGAGTAATTTGTTCATATTTTATTTATTCAGGTATTCTTATTTTATCTCCTAAGAAAAGGGCATTCAAAAATAGGCGGTTAGTACCATACCACGACCCTCTAAAATTAGGATTATCAGCAAACATCACAACCCTACCACTACCCAGCTTACTCACGATAAGAGAGGCTGCGGGTTTTAAAAACTCATCTTTATTTTTTTGGGTGATAAAGCCGTCAATATGGGGGTTGTCTGCATATTTTGCAACGGTGGCGTATTCATTTTTACTAGGGGCCAACCAAACCGAATTGTTTTTATATACCGGTATTTGAGCGTCTCTGTAACCAAATGCCAAGGGATGGGTCAAGTCGAGGTCAACCCTAAAAATAGCACCGCCCACACTTTCTTTACCCAAATTTTCCGGGGCGTCCACATATGGCTTTCGAACAACTGTTTTGGTGGAATCTTTTTCTTCTTTAATGAGGGATTCTTTGACCATTTTTTTGTCGATCACCCATTTAGAGGCCCTTCCTACAGTTATCAACGTATTGCCTGAATTGACCCATTCTTTTAATTTTTCCTCTTCTTTTTTGGAGAGGTCATAAGCACCGGATACCATGACCAATGTATTATACTTGGTCAAATCTGAACGGCTGAAACTTCGCATTTGAAGTTTGGTAATTGGCATGTTGACGCGGGTGTCGAGCAGGTGCCATACCTCGCCTGCTTCGTAAGAACTCACACCATTACCTACAAGCATTGCAGCCTTTGGTTTAGTGATCGGTGAAATGTACCTACTGCCCAAATCAACCCCTTTTATATGGTACCCCGTTTTGACCGAATAAATAGGCACATCAAATTTTTGTTGGGCTTTTAAAACGAATTCATATATCTTATCTACCCCCTCTTTTTGAAGACTAACGGGTACCACCAAGGCGCCATAATTGAAACCTTTGGTGCCCAAATGTGTGTTTGTGGTAAATGGCTTTAATGAAGAAGAAACGACGATTTTATGTTCTTGTAAGAAATTCAAGGCTGCTGTGGCATTATAATCATCATAATCTAAAATATAGGCATAATCAGATTTTAGTACTGGCTCAACCTTTATCAGATTTTCGGTGCTCTTAATCTGCTCACCGAGATTAAGGTTTGTCACGGGCTTATACTTCATATTATAAAAATTGGCGACCGACCAAGCAGATGCATCATAGTAAACACTATCTTGATATTTGCTGTAGGTCTCAAACATGGTCTGAACCATTCGATACTGAGGCTGTCTTGACGGCACAACAAATTCATTGCCAGATCTGTAGACATTGATTCTGTGCAATAGTAATTTATCAATAAAAGCCTTCACGCGATTTTGATCAAAATCGTCTTTGAAGGTATAGCCCTTTATTTTGCTTTGACCCGCATTGGTAAGCGCACTTTTAAAAAAATCTTGCTGATATTTGCGTAATATGGCTTTGTTCTCAACGGCTGCCTTCACAGTCGTTATACTTGAGGTGTACTGATTTCTAATGGTGAAAGGAAAGGTGATCTCACCAAATGTGGTTTTTTGTTTGTGCCCTCTAGAACTGGCTTGTTCAAATAATAGCCCAAGGCCACCCTGTAAATCTGGATACGACGATCCGTAACCAGGGTAAGTTCCATCAAAAACCTCTTTTGTAAAGTAAAATGATCCTATACTATCCAATGCTTTTGCAAAATACTCACCAAATAAATTGTTGAGGTCAACGTAGTTTTCTTTGGGCATAATTGGGTCTAGTGATCCATTGGTCTTCATGGGTTCAAAAAAATAGGAGCTTTGGCTGCCCATTTCATGAAAATCTGTGACCACGTTTGGGTACCAACCGTGATACCAGTTCAATTTACCCCTACTTTCGGGGTTTATGGCCAATAACCAGTCACGGTTTAAATCAAACCAATAATGATTGGTTCGGCCACGCGGCCAATATTCATTGTGTTCGGCATCTTGAGGGTCGGCGACCAATGGATTGCCTTGGTACATATTGGCCCATTGTGTATGCCGGTCTCGACCATCAGGATTAATGGTCGGATCTATAAAAATTACTCCATTTTTTAAATAGTTCAATATTTCTGGATGTTCTGAAGCTACTAAAGTATAGGCCGTCAAAAGGGCTGCTTCTGAGCTTGAAGGTTCATTACCGTGCACATTGTATCCCAAATTGACAAAAATGGGCACATCTTCATAATTTGAAACTGAATTGGTGGGATCGGTAAATGCCAAATGTGCCTGTTTCAAAGCGGGCAAATTTTGAATGTTTTGTGGGGTGCTCACTGTTAAAATGACCAATTTTCTGCCTTCATGGGTCTGGCCATATTCATAAATTGAAGCCCTGTCGGAAACCTCGGCAAGTTTTGTCAAATAGGCAACTATAAGATCATGGCGTGTGTGGCGTTCGCCGATGCCATAGCCCAAAAATTCTTCGGGCGAGGGTACATTGCCATCAAATGGATGAAATTTTTTAAAAAAGTAATCTTGGGCAGATAAAGTGGTGCCAAAAAAGAGGACCACAAGAAGTAATTTCTTGAACATTCGGTTGTGTGCTTTGAGTTAGTTTCTAAAGATAAAAAAACTAATCAATCGACCGAATTGAATTCCTCTACGATTTCTTCAAAAGTGATTTGATAGTAGGTGCCCTTGCTTTCTGTGTCGCGGGCAATCGTACCTCGTAATTGGCGTGCCAAATTATGAATGAGTTTAAGCCCTAAAGAGTTTGAGGTTTTAGGGTTCACATCTTCTGGGAAACCAATGCCGTTATCACCCAAATACATCTCGTAAGTATTGGCTCCTTTCTTTGACAGGTTGATGGTTATTTCGCCTGCCACATTATCTGGTATGCCGTATTTTAAAGCATTGGTGACTGTTTCGTTTATAATCAAACCCAAGGGAATCACGGTATCGATACTTAACTTAAAATCACCAATGTCCAATTTGGTGGTAATTTTATTGGCATTGCCCTTAACGGATCGTATCAAATACTCACAAAGCTCTTCAACATAAGGCTTTAGCTCAATTTTTGAAGTGTAATCATCCCTTTTGTACAACATCTCATGTACCATGGCCATGGATACTACCCTGTTTTGACTGCTTTTTATGATACTACTGATTTTTTCATCATTAATGGAACGCGATTGAAGGCTTAATAAACTCGATACCGTTTGCAGATTATTTTTAACCCGATGATGTACTTCTTTCAAAAGCGTCTCTTTGGCGTTCAATTTTTCTTCCAAAGCCAAAATGGTCACTTGGTTTGTATTGTGTTTGAGCAAATGCAGACCATTGGCCAAAAATAAAACTGCCAAGAACAATAAAATGGCCGCCAACCCCAGATTATAGGCCTGTGATAGCGAAAATGCCCCCATGGCCAAGGCAATGAGCATGGCGATGAAATTTAATGTGGCCAACCTTCGATTATTGGAACTTGATGGTGTTTTATCCTCACTGGCGTTGTTCATCTGGTATTCAGGTTATTGTTCATGAATCAGCTTAGAGCTATCATTTAGATTCGGAGGAGGTTTGGTAATGTAAATCTAACTATGTTTTATTACATAAAAAAAAACGGCGACCAGTTTATGGTCGCCGTTACTACATATTTTTGCCTTTGGTATTATTCATCAATCAAGACCCAATCGCCTTTGTCCAATAGGGGTTCGGCTTGCTTGTATTTCACCATTTTGCTTTCACCCGACATCACATTTTTGATTGTGACGCGTTCATTTCGGCCTATTTTGGGTCTTTCACGCACTATCGTCTCCGTTTTTTGTGCTCTTTGCCCCTGATTTTGGCCTGCGGCCCGGTTTTGGGCAGCCAACTCATCACTATTTGGAATTTCTTCTTTGCTGGTCTTTATGTGCTCTTTAGGTCTTCGGGCTGTTCTTGCCTCTTGTATTTGTGCTGTATTGCCAGATGGCAGTTCTCCTTTGAACAAGAAAGATATCACCTCTTTATTTACTTTATCAATCATTGCTTTGAACAGCTCAAAAGCTTCAAATTTATAAATGAGCAAAGGATCCTTTTGTTCATGTACCGCCAATTGAACCGATTGTTTCAACTCGTCCATTTTACGTAAATGGGTTTTCCATGAATCATCAATAATCGCTAGGGTAATATTTTTTTCAAAGTCATTGATCAATTGTTTGCCGTTGCTTTCATAGGCTTCCTTAAGGTTGGTAACTACATTTAGCGATTTGATGCCATCTGTAAAAGGGACCACTATGCGTTCAAATTTGTTGCCCTCCTTCTCATAGACGTTTTTGATGACAGGCAATGCGGTTGCTGCACTACGCTGCATTTTGTCTTGATAATGCTGGTAGGCAATTTTATACACTTGATTGGCAATTTCTTGAAAACCAAGTCCTTTAAACTGCTCTTCAGAGATTGGCGATGTAATGGAAAAATATTTGATCAGCTCAAATTCAAAGTTTTTGTAATCATCGGCCATTTTATTGGTCTCTGCAATGACTTCACAAGTATCGTAGATCATATTGGCTATATCGACCTTTAGACGTTCTCCTTGAAGGGCATGGCGACGTCTTTTGTATACGACCTCTCTTTGCGCATTCATCACATCATCATA
Organism: Croceitalea sp.; assembly: GCA_013001145.1. Taxonomy (GTDB): domain Bacteria; phylum Bacteroidota; class Bacteroidia; order Flavobacteriales; family Flavobacteriaceae; genus Croceitalea. Next base: position 6,550 of record JABDND010000018.1, read on the forward strand.
CTCCAATAAACGCTTACGAATACCAAAGTTGTTTTCTTCAACCTTTTTCTGGGCACGTTCAATAGATTTGGTCATCATGGAGTGTTGAATGACTTCGCCTTCTTCCAAGCCCATACGGTCCATCATCTTGGCTACACGATCAGAACCAAATAAACGCATAAGGTTGTCTTCAAGTGAAACATAAAATTGTGAACTACCTGGGTCTCCTTGTCTGCCAGACCTACCTCGCAACTGCCTGTCAACCCTACGTGAATCATGCCTTTCTGTACCCACAATTGCCAATCCTCCAGCTTTTTTAACCTCATCGGAGAGTTTGATATCGGTACCTCTACCTGCCATGTTGGTGGCGATTGTCACAACACCTGCCTGGCCTGCTTCGGCAACCACATCGGCTTCTTTTTTATGCAGCTTGGCATTCAAAACATTGTGTGGAATTTTACGAACACTCAATAATTTTGATAATAATTCTGAGATTTCAACTGAAGTTGTACCAATCAATACCGGTCTTCCAGCTTTTGATAACTGCGTTACTTCTTCAATGATTGCATTGTATTTTTCACGTTTGGTTTTATAAATCAGATCATGTCTATCATCTCTTGCTATGGGCCTATTGGTAGGTATTTCAACAACATCCAATTTATATATTTCCCATAGTTCTCCAGCTTCGGTAACGGCTGTACCCGTCATTCCTGCAAGCTTGTTGTACATTCTAAAGTAATTTTGAAGGGTGATTGTAGCAAAGGTCTGTGTGAGTGCTTCAATCTTTACGTTTTCTTTGGCTTCAATAGCTTGATGAAGTCCGTCGGAATAACGACGACCGTCCATTATACGACCTGTTTGCTCATCAACAATAAGTACTTTATTGTCAATTACCACATATTCAACATCCTTTTCAAAGAGGGTATAGGCCTTTAACAATTGGCTCATGGTATGAATACGCTCGCTTTTTACTGCAAATTCTTTGAAAAGCGCTTCTTTCAATTCAGCTTCTTTGGCAATCTCTAAATCTTGACTTTCAATTTTTGCAATTTCACCTCCAATATCGGGCATTACAAAAAAGTCTTTATCCATATCGCCCGATATGTAATTGATTCCTTTGTCAGTTAGCTCAATCTGATTGTTTTTTTCTTCAATTGTGAAAAGTAGGTCTTCGTCAACCTTTGGCATCTCACGATTGTTATCTTGCATATAAAAGTTCTCGGTTTTTTGAAGGAGCTGTTTAACACCCTCTTCACTCAAGAATTTGATCAATGCTTTGTTCTTGGGCAGTCCGCGGTGAACGCGAAGCAATAAAAATCCGCCTTCCTTGGTGTCACCTGCAGCTATTAATTTTTTGGCTTCGGCCAAAACGCCTGTTAAATGTTGTCGTTGTTTTTGTACAATATCAGCCACTTTTGGTTTAAGTTCATTGAACTCGTGTCTGTCTCCCTCTGGTACTGGACCAGAAATGATCAAAGGTGTACGGGCATCATCAACTAGAACCGAATCTACCTCATCCACAATGGCGTAATGATGTGGTCTTTGCACCAAATCGCCCGGAGTATGGGCCATGTTGTCTCTTAGATAATCAAAACCGAATTCGTTATTGGTTCCATAAGTAATGTCGGCATTGTATGCTGCTCTTCTACCTTCTGAATTCGGTTGATGTTTATCAATGCAATCAACGGTAAGCCCGTGAAATTCAAAAATTGGGGCCATCCAAGCGCTGTCACGTTTGGCCAAATAGTCATTAACGGTCACCAGATGTGCTCCTTTGCCCGAAAGGGCGTTAAGATATAAGGGCAATGTAGCGACCAAGGTCTTACCTTCACCCGTTTGCATCTCGGCAATTTTACCTTGATGAAGCACAATACCACCTATTAATTGAACATCGTAGTGCACCATGTCCCAAGTAACCTCTTTCCCTGCAGCATCCCAAGAGTTTTTCCAAATGGCTTTATCGCCTTCCAAGGTTACATAATCGGCCCTGCCCGATAATGAACGGTCAAATTCTGAAGCAGTGACGGTAATGGTTTTATTGTTGGCGAAGCGTTTGGCTGTTTCCTTGACAACGGCAAAGGCTTCGGGCAATATTTCGTTTAAGGTATTCTCAGCAATTTTGTATGCCTCTTCTTGTAACCCATCGATTTCCGTATAAATTTCTTCATTGCGGTCAATATCTGTGGAGTTATCGACTTCTTGCTGCAATAACGCTATTTTGTCATCAATTTCTTTGCAATCTTCTTTGATTTTAGCCTTGAAAATGTTTGTTTTTTGACGAAGTTCATCATGGCTCAATGATGCAATTTGCTCTTCAAAAGATTTTATTTGATTGACCAAAGGTTGCATCGATTTAACATCTTTCTGCGATTTATCACCCACAAAAACCTTTAGCACTGAATTTAAGATACTCATGAAAATAATTTTGAATAAGATAACAAAAGCCGTTCCATAGTCAAGAAAGACCTTGATAAGCCTTTTAGGCTGCCAAAATTACATAAAAAAAGCCTCAAATTGAGGCTTTTTTGTAGGGTTTGTTTGTCTATAATTAATACTCGTCCTCATTCCAGAGGTAGTCTTCCTCGGTAGGGTAATCGGGCCAAATCTCTTCAATCGATTCATAAATTTCGCCGCCTTCTTCTTCCATGGATTGCAGGTTTTCAACCACCTCTAGGGGTGCTCCTGTTCTAATGGCGTAATCTATCAATTCGTCTTTGGTGGCTGGCCAAGGCGCATCACTTAAATAAGATGCTAATTCTAAAGTCCAGTACATAGTAATGGTTTAATTTTAATTTTTTGCAAAAATAATTTTTAAAGCCAAACAGCCAAGTAAAATCTGTTTTATTTCAAAATTATTTTGATTTTCTTACTTCAAAACGTTCAAAAACGTAAATTATTAGCCCAATTTGCTCGGAATCCACTTGACTTCTGGCGCTTTAAAATCTTTTGACAATTTACGTGCCAATACAAACAGGTAATCTGAAAGTCTATTTACATAGGCTAAAACGTTCTCGGGAACAGGTTCATTTTCATGAAGATAGGAAATCATACGTTCGGCTCGACGGCAAACGGTACGTGCTATATGACAGTATGACACGGTGGAGTGACCACCAGGAAGAATAAAGTGTGTCATGGGGGGCAAAGACTCATTTATTTTGTCAATTTCTGATTCTAGATAACTAATGTCGTCCAAGGCTATTTTTGGAATTTTTAAACGATTATCTTTTTTGGGCTCAGTGGCCAATATAGCGCCCAATGTGAACAAATGGGCTTGAATCTTGGATAAGGTTTTTTTGGAGCCTTCATCAATTTCTTGGTCACGAACCAATCCCAACCAAGAATTTAGCTCATCAAGTGTACCATAGCTTTCAATGCGTATATGGTGTTTAGGGACTCGGGTACCGGTAAAAAGTGAAGTAGTGCCCTTGTCTCCAGTTCTGGTGTATATCTTCATTTTTTAATTTCTTGGTAGGAATATATTGTATCACTGGTTAGTAAAGTCGTTAATCTTTGGGCTCCCTTTTACCCTCCATAAACTTTCGTGATTTTCGCTTTCTGTTATTTCGTTTGTTCATAAATAGTACTACAAAATAAATGATGGCCAATACCCCTAATACTATGTAAATGGTAAGATTCAATCTATTTTTCTTTGATAGTTAAAAATACTCATTAAATTCTAATGCTAAAATGTTCTTTCACCTGTTCCTTGCGCACAAAAAGAACCCCACAGTGATAAAAATCAATACTTGCGGTAATCATTGGATTTTGACAAAGCCTTCGCCATTGTTTCAAATATTTAGGGCCGTTGTAAATGCCATCAATCATAATTAGGCTGTCATTGTGTACTTTGTTTGATATCAAGTGTATGTCGGGCATTAATTGCAAAGCATCTTCAACGTATAGTAAATCAATTGAACAGGTTTCAAAAAGCAGTGAAGGATATCTCATTTTCAGTTCATTTTGTAAGGCCTTATTGCCAATAACGTTAATTTTTTGAACCTTAAAATGTGCAATGGATTTGAAAAGAACGTCCTTTACTTTGTCTTTGGAACTTCTGGGTTTTTTATAAAGGCATTTGGTCAAATAAGAATAGATGAATGGTGAATGAATACCGTGGGCATTGGTTGATTTGAACAAAAACAAAAGGTAGGATTGTAATCTAAAAATCATAGCATTATCCTTCTGCTATTGATGAAAGTTCAAACCATCGTTCTGTTTTTTGTGCGATTGAATTTTGCAAATCACCCAAGGCAATGGAAAGTTCATTGATTTGTTCGCCATCAAGGCTAGGATCGGAAAACTTTAATTGTATTTGAGCCTTTTCGTTTTCCAATTTTTCTATTTCACGTTCGAGTTGTTTAAACTCTTTTTGTTCTAAATAAGATAGCTTTTTAGGCTCTTTTTTATCCTTCCATGATGTTTTTGAACTACTTTCTTTTTGATTGTCTTTGGCCTCTCTTTTTTCTATGGTTTGGCTACTTTCATAAATTCTATAATCGGAATAATTACCGGGAAAATCTTCGATTTCCCCATCGCCTTTAAAAACAAAGAGATGGTCTACAATCTTATCCATAAAATAACGGTCGTGTGAAACTACGATCAAACAGCCCGGAAAATCAAGTAGAAAACTTTCCAATACATTTAGCGTGATAATATCAAGGTCGTTGGTAGGCTCATCCAATATCAAAAAATTAGGGTTTTGAATTAGAACTGTGCACAAATAAAGCCTTTTACGTTCTCCACCGCTCAACTTCTCTACAAAATCATATTGTTTTTTACGGTCGAACAAAAACCGCTCCAATAGTTGCTGGGCCGATATTTGCCTTCCTTTTTTAAGAGGTATGAAGTCACCAAATTCACGAATGACGTCGATAACCTTCTGTCCTTCTTTAATAGCAATGCCCTTTTGTGTATAATAGCCAAATTTTATTGTCTCGCCCATCACAATTTTACCGGCATCAGCCTTATCGCGACCCGTAATAATCTGCAAAAATGTCGATTTTCCGGTTCCATTTTTACCTATTATGCCGATGCGTTCCCCCTTTATAAAGCTATAATTGAATTTGTGCAATAGTATCTTTTCCCCAAAAGCTTTTGAAACGTTGTGCAGCTCAACAATTTTGCTTCCCAAGCGCTCCATATTGAGTTCAAGTTGCACTTGATGTTCCAATCTTCGGCGATTGGCCGAGTCTTTTATTTGGTTGAAATCGGCAATTCGTGATTTTGATTTGGTGGTTCGTGCCTTGGGTTGTCTACGCATCCAATCCAGCTCCTTTTTAAATAATAATTTGGTTTTGTGCTGCTCAACCGCTTCTCGCTCCAAACGAGCTCCCCTTTTGTCAAGGTAATATGAATAATTGCCCTTGTAACTATATAATTGATTGTTCTCCAATTCAATAATTTCATTGCAAACCCGCTCTAAAAAATAGCGATCGTGGGTGACCATAAAAAGGGTAATGTTCTCTTTGCTAAAAAATTCTTCCAACCACTCTATCATTTCAAGATCTAAGTGATTGGTAGGTTCATCAAGAATCAATAAATCGGGTTTGTTCAATAATGCGATGGCCAGGGCCAATCTTTTTTTTTGCCCCCCGGAAAGGGTGCTTACCTTGGCTTCGAGGTCGGTGAGATTCAATTTGAAAAGAATCTGTTTATAAAGCGTTTCAAAGTCCCAAGCATGATGCCTATCCATGGCCTCGAAGGCCTTCTGATAATTATCGGCATCCTCAGGTCTCAAAACAGCATTTTCATACGTGGCAATGACTTTTAATACGGCGTTGCCAGAGTCAAAAATAGATTCTTCAACAGTAAGACTGTTGTCAAGATTGGGTTCTTGTTCCAAATATGATAGTTTCAAGCCTTTTCTTTTGGTTATCTGACCCGTTTCGGGTTCGTCATTGCCTGCTATGATATTTAAAATGGATGTTTTTCCACTACCGTTCTTAGCGACCAATGCAATTTTTTGACCTTGATTGATGCCAAAAGAGATTTCTGAAAATAGCACCAATTCACCAAATGATTTAGAAATATTTTCAACGGTAAGCAAATTCATTCGGCAGTGATTTAAAAAGTTAGGGTACTAAATCCTTTTGAGTATGAAAATGTATCTCAACATCAAAATGGCAATTAGGAGCAGATTCAGCGGCGACATTACCTGAATACCAAAAATCCAAAGGATTAGGCTAATGGCAATCAAAAATAAGGCAAACCTCAAGTAGTGCGAAATCCATTCTGCCAGCTTTTTGTTTGAAAAGAGTTTAAAGGCAATTACGGTATTCAATGGTAAAAGCCATAGAAAATTAAAATTAAGGCGTGTTACTTCATGGTCCGTAGCCAACCATAGCAATGCAATTATAGTACCTGCGATACCCGAAATGAAGAACAGTGAAAAATCTAGCCATTTGCTACGGCTATCATGCTTATAATCCAAATAAGTAATTGTTGAGACAAAACAAAATAGAAGCAAAAACCAAAAGAGGGGCGATGTCATAAATATACTTCGGTCTTGGCTTTCAGGATAATTTAATATTGTCCGTTCACGCTTTACCAAAGGTTTGCCATGTATCATGGTATTTTCCATTTGGCGCATTGCATAATAGGGCAAAAAAATATGCTCCCTCACTGTAGCTGTACGATCGACAACGGCGCCAAAAGCCAGGTCAATACCAAAAGCACCCCATGAGTTGGTGTGGATAAATTGGCGAACCAATTCCCTAAATGAATACTGCCTTTCCAAATGGTCGTTATTAATCTTTAAACTAGGGCCAAATTGCTTTTCCAAAATGTCAATTGTAATGGATGAACAGTTGTTGAACAGGGGGTCATACAAATAATCGCGATTTTCGGGTTTGTAATTCTCTTCAAAAAATTGAAATAGCTGATTGGTTTCTGCTTGTGAAAGGTCAAATATTTGCTCTTTGACCCATCTTTTTTCAAGCTCATAATCGTAAAGAAAATTTTCAAAGCGCCTTCGACTCAGGGTGTAAATCAATTTACCTTTTGAAAAATTCCAGTAAAAATTGGGTTTGTCAAAATCAAATGTGCCGTAATTATACACCAAATCAATGCCCAAAACTGGGTCTTGAACCCTGAATGCCGTATGGCCAAACGCATAATAGAGCACATCGCCAGCTGCACAGGTAATAAGGCTAATTTGTGCCTTCTCTGATAACTGGGGTGTTTGACTTATGCCCGTGTTGAAAACGGACAATAAGGCAACAGCGATTATGTAAAGGGCTTTCATCATTTGTTCTACGGACAAATATCAGCATATTTGCGCACAGCCACCACTTTCTAAAATGAGAAAGCTTAATTTTTATTTTATTTTTACAAAAAGCCAAGCCAATGAAGCAACATATTCCAAATTTCATTACCCTGCTAAACGTTTTTTGCGGTTGTATCGCAATTGTCTTTGCCGTTTTGAACCAGCTGGAGTTTACAGCTATTTTTATGTTTTTGGGTATATTTTTCGATTTTTTGGATGGATTTGCCGCCCGTTTATTAAATGTAAAAAGTGAACTTGGCGTTCAACTTGATTCTTTGGCAGATATGGTTACTAGTGGTGTAGTGCCCGGTATAGTTATGTTTCAATTGCTCAATATGTCACAGACCGGAGGTTGGAATTTGGATGTTTTTGGCATGCACACCCAATTGAGCTTGTTGCCTTTGACAGGTTTCATAATAACTTTGGCGTCGGCCTATAGACTGGCCGGGTTCAATATTGATGAAAACCAAGTAAGCTCTTTTATGGGTCTACCAACACCCGCCAATGCCATATTAATAGTTTCTTTACCGTTGATTTTAATATACCAAAACAACGATGCATTAAATGGCCTTATCTTAAACCCTTGGTTTTTGATAGGTTTAACTTTGTTGAGTGCCTATCTCTTAAATGCAAGAATTGAACTATTTGCCTTGAAGTTTGAAAATTGGAGTTTTAAAGACAATGGGACCAAATATCTATTCTTGATAGGAAGTTTGGTTATGTTATTGACTTTAAGGTTTTTGGCGATACCTATAATTATTATTTTCTATATACTGGCTTCATTAATACAGAAAAGAGTTTAAGATTTTTAGTGGTCAACCAAAACCCTTTTTTTAATTATTTCGTAGGTAAGATAAATCCAAAAACTACTTCTAATGAAACGACTATTATCCATTTTACTACTGGCAATAGCTTATCTATTGTTTTCATCACATGAGCTTTTTTTAAAAACAGATTCATATTTTTTGGAATCAGGTCAAGCCAGTGAGCTGTACCTTTTTAACGGCACCTTTGATGTAAGTGAGAACAAAATCACACGAGATAGAATTCAAGATGCTCGAATAATGGGTCCTGAGTATGAACAAGATGTAGTTGATGATGATTATTATGATAAGGGTAATAGTACGTTTTTAAGATTTAAGGCCGGTCAAACAGGGACGTATGTTGCCGGTATTTCAACAATACCCAAGATGATTGAATTGGATGCCGATGCTTTTAACGAATACTTGGATCATGAAGGATTGGAAGATACCATTGAAGAGCGTAAGCAAGATGGTAGTTATGCCAATGGTGCCAAAGAAAAGTATTCTAAGCACGTCAAATTAGTATTTCAAGTAGGAGATAAGAAAACGGAAGATTATAATAAATTCTATGGTTATCCCATAGAATTTGTCCCACTTCAAAACTTCTATGAAATGGGGGTGGGCGATTCTTATTCTTTTAAACTTTTGCGTAGTGGTAAACCTTTAAAAAATCATATTGTGCATTACAGCACTTCAATGCCCGGCAAAGATGCTCATGAAAATGAGAATTCTACAAGAACGGATGAAAATGGTATCATGACCATGATGCCAACACAGGCTGGCAATTGGTATGTGGCCACCATCCATATGGAAAAAAGTTCAGAAATGGGTGTGGATTATGAGTCGAATTGGGCTACCCTGACGTTTGGTGTAAAAGATTAAAAATCAAGCTTCTTTTTACGAAGTTCAAAATTTTGACCTAAATAGACCTTTCTCACCATTTCATCTTGTGCCAACTCTTCGGGAATTCCTGCTTTTAAAATTCCGCCTTCGAACATAAGGTAAGAACGTTCGGTTATGGCCAGTGTTTCTTGCACATTGTGGTCGGTAATGAGTATGCCAATATTCTTGTCTTTCAATTGTGCCACAATACGTTGAATGTCTTCAACAGCAACTGGGTCTACACCTGCAAAAGGCTCATCCAAGAGTATAAATTTGGGGTCGGTAGCCAAGGCCCTTGCAATCTCCGTTCTTCTTCGCTCACCACCTGAAAGAAGATCACCGCGGTTTCTACGAATATGGCCAAGGCCAAACTCGTCTATGAGCGATTCCATTTTCATATGTTGCTCCTTCTTGGAAAGGGTAGTCGTTTGCAACACGCTCAATATATTTTTTTCAATGCTCAATTTTCGGAAGACTGAGGCTTCTTGTGCTAAATAGCCTATACCATTTTGGGCGCGTTTGTACATAGGGAAATTGGTAATTTCCATATCGTCCAAGAATATTTTACCGGCATTTGGGCTGATCAAGCCAACAATCATATAAAATGAGGTGGTCTTTCCGGCACCATTGGGCCCCAATAGGCCTACAATTTCACCTTGATTTACCTCAAGTGAAATGCCTTTGACCACTTTGCGGCCACGGTAGGCTTTCATTATGTTTTCGGCGCGTAATTTCATTACTTGTTGCCAAAGCTAAACATATTCCCGTTCAACAAATGGCCTTTATGAATTTTTTAGTCTTCCAGCTTTTCGAGTTCTTCCCAATATTCATAGGCTCTTCTTAGATGGGGCACTACTATGGTTCCCCCAACTAAGGTGGCAATGCCCAAGGTTTCCATTACCTCTTCTTTGGTCGCTCCATTTTCCTTTGAATGCTCTAAATGATATTTAACGCAATCATCACAGCGCAAAACGGCTGATGCTACCAGCCCTAGCAATTCTTTGGTTTTTACGTCGAGTGCGCCTGGCGCATAGGCATTGGTGTCCAGGTTGAATATTCGTTTGATGATTTTGTTGTTATCGGCCAACAACTTTTCGTTCATCTTAGAACGATATGTATTGAATTCAGTGACTTTATTTGGCATTATTGAGTGCTTTTTTTTCTTTTTTAGCTTGTCGCTTCAACACCAATTTAGATATATAGATACTTACTTGGTACAATAATAACACAGGTATGGCCACAACTATTTGACTGGCAACATCAGGTGGTGTGATTACGGCTGACAGTATCAATACGATGACCAAGGCTATCTTGCGATATTTTTTCAAAATTTCTGGGGTCACCAAACCTACTTTGGTCAAGAAGAAAATAATGATGGGTAACTCAAACATGATGCCGCATGCGATGACCGAAGCTCTCACTGTGGCAATGAATGAACCTATGTCTATTTCATTAAGTACCTCTTTGCTCACTTGATAGGTGCCTAAAAAATTTATGGATAAAGGAGCGACGACATAATAACCAAATAAAACACCCATAAAAAAGAGTGCAGAAGCTACCAAGATGAAACCCCTCGAATGTTTTCTTTCATTGGCATGTAATCCAGGACTTATAAAGCGCCAAAGCTCCCATAAAACATATGGGAAAGCAATGATGAAGCCTGCCCAAATTGAAGTCCAAATATGCGCAGAGAACTGACCTGCCATGGTGCGGTTCTGAATTGTAAATGGTAGGGCATCGGCACAAAATTCTGAAGTGATGCCAAAAAAGGTTGCGATGTTGCAAAAGAACTTATAGGTGGGAAAATCCATCTTCTTGGGGCCAAAAATAATGGTATCAAAAATGAAATCTTTCATTACAAAAGCCACACATGCCACCAAGACCACAGCAAACACAGAACGTATTAAATGCCAACGCAATTCTTCCAGATGGTCCAAAAAGGACATTTCATCAAGATTTTTAGCCGCTTTTGCCATTACAAAATGCCCTCGTTTATTAAGTTGTGAATGTGAACAACGCCCAGATACTCATCTTTGTTCATTACCAAAAGCTGCGAAATTCCCATCTTTTGCATCTGTTCCAAAGCCTTGATGGCCAATACATCGGGAGTGATGGTTTTAGGACTTTTCGTCATTATATCCTTTGCGGTCAAACCATTGATGTTGTCATATTTGTTGAGCATTCGTCGAATATCACCATCGGTAACAATTCCAACAACGGACCCACCTTCCAAAACAGCAGTCACACCAAGCATTTTTGCTGAAATTTCAATGATTACCTCTTTCACATTTGAACTACTGTTCACCTTGGGTATTTGGTTTTGACTTACAATGTCTGATACACGCAAATAAAGTTTTTTGCCCAAGGAACCTCCAGGATGGAATTTTGCAAAGTCTGCACTACTAAACCCCCTTATTTCCAAGAGGCAGATGGCCATGGCGTCACCCATAACCAATTGCGCGGTGGTACTGGTAGTTGGCGCAAGATTATTGGGACAAGCTTCCTTTTCAACAAAGGTACTCAGCGCAAAATCGGCCTGCTTGGCCAAAATGGAATCCATATTTCCGGTAATTGCAATCAATTTGTTGCCACCTCTTTTAATAAGTGGTACCAACATTTTTATTTCTTCGGTATTACCGCTCTTAGAAATGCAGATAACCACATCATTTTTTTGTACCGTGCCCAAATCGCCATGTATGGCATCTGCTGCATGCATAAAAATTGCGGGGGTGCCCGTTGAATTCAAGGTGGCGGCAATCTTAGCCGCAATAATGGCACTCTTGCCAACTCCAGAGACTACAACTCGGCCATTTGATTTTAAAATACAATCGATTGCATTTTCAAATTGGTCGTCTAATTGGGCAATGAGATTTTTGATTGCTTCACTTTCGTTTTCAATCGTACGTTTAGCAATGTCTAGAATAGTCTTGTTGACGTTCAACGTATTAATGGAATTTTGGTTGTTTTCCTAAAAGAATGTGTTATCTTTAAAATAGCAAATTTAAACAAACATAATCGTATTTGACGATCATTTTTAAAAAAGGCGGCTATCACGAACGCATAATTACAACCATTACTACAACTACCAAATATAGCCCCGAGTTAATGTTTTAATAGTACACCAAAATGGCTTCGATGGTAACCGATGTGCACGCATCATTAAAAAAACACTTTGGCTTCTCCAAATTTAAGGGCCTTCAAGAAGATGTTATAAAGAACGTATTGGCAGCAAATGACACTTTTGTAATTATGCCAACAGGCGGAGGTAAATCCCTCTGCTATCAACTGCCGGCGATTATGCAAGAAGGCACGGCGATTGTTGTGTCGCCTTTGATTGCGCTTATGAAGAATCAGGTCGATGCCATTCGCGGGGTTAGTGATGATTTTGGCGTGGCCCATGTATTGAATTCGTCACTTACCAAGACCGAGGTAAAACAGGTGATGAAAGACATTACCGATGGAGTAACCAAATTGCTATACGTTGCCCCAGAATCACTGACCAAAGAGGAGTATGTAGATTTCTTGCAAAACGTCAAATTATCTTTTGTGGCTGTCGATGAGGCGCATTGCATTTCTGAATGGGGGCACGATTTTAGGCCAGAATACCGTAATTTGAGAAGTATAATCTCACGATTGGGAGATAAAATACCCATTATCGCCCTGACCGCTACCGCCACACCTAAAGTTCAAGAAGATATAATCAAAAATTTGGGCATGAATGATGCCAAAGTTTTTAAGGCCTCTTTTAATAGACCCAATTTATTTTACGAGGTTAGACCCAAAACCAAGCAGGTCGATGCCGATATCATACGTTTTGTAAAACAGAATCAAGGTAAATCTGGAATTATCTATTGCCTAAGCAGGAAGAGGGTTGAAGAATTGGCCCAAGTGCTTCAAGTTAACGGAATCAGTGCAGTGCCATACCATGCAGGTTTTGATGGAAAAACACGATCTAAATATCAAGACATGTTTTTAATGGAAGATGTTGATGTAGTGGTCGCAACCATTGCCTTTGGAATGGGTATTGACAAACCCGATGTGCGTTTTGTCATACATCATGACATTCCAAAAAGCATTGAAAGTTACTATCAAGAAACAGGCAGGGCAGGTCGTGATGGCGGTGAAGGCCATTGTTTGGCTTACTATGCTTATAAAGATGTTGAAAAACTGGAAAAATTCATGTCTGGAAAGCCTGTAGCCGAGCAAGAAGTGGGTAATGCCCTCTTGCAAGAAATTGTTGCATATGCAGAAACATCCATGTCACGCCGTCAATTTATTCTCCATTATTTTGGTGAAGCGTTTGATGCGGTCAATGGGGAAGGGGCAAAAATGGACGACAATGCACGTAATCCCAAACCCAAGGTTGAAGCCAAAGACGATGTGGTCAAGCTCTTGACCGTTGTAAAAGGAACCATGGAAAAATTCAAGACCAAAGAAGTGGTTAAGACCTTAGTGGGTAAGACCAATGCATTGATAGCATCACACAAGACGGATGAAAAGGACTTTTTTGGAATTGGCGCCGACCATGATAGCGCCCATTGGATGGCCCTTACGCGGCAGGTTTTGGTAGCCGGTTTACTAAAAAAGGAAATAGAACAATATGGTGTTCTTCACATTACTGAAGCGGGTGAACAATTTCTAAAAAGCCCAAAGTCTTTTATGATGACCAAAGACCATGTCTATAGTGAAGCGCAAAATGATGCCATCATCACTGCAGCAAAATCTGCAGGAGGTGCTGCCGATGAAAAACTACTTCGTTTATTAAAGGATTTAAGAAAACGAGAGGCAAAAAAATATGATGTTCCACCATTTGTGGTCTTTCAAGACCCTTCATTGGATGATATGGCTTTAAAATATCCTATTTCCCTTGATGAACTTTTGAACATACACGGAGTGGGAGAAGGGAAGGCAAAAAAATACGGTAAACCGTTCATTGCCTTGTTAAAAAAGTATGTTGACGAGAATGATATTGTTAGACCAGATGATTTGGTCGTAAAAAGCACGGGAGCCAATTCGGCTTTAAAGCTCTATATAATTCAGAATGTCGACCGCAAATTACCCTTAGACGATATTGCTTCGGCCAAAGGGCTTGAAATACCCCAACTCATCAAAGAAATGGAGCAAATAGTTTTTAGTGGCACCAAATTAAATCTTGCCTATTGGGTCGATGAGGTCTTGGATGAGGACCAGCAGGAAGAAATACATGATTACTTTTTGGAAACCGACTCTGATTCCATTGAAAAGGCGCTAAAAGAATTTGAAGGGGAATATGAAGAGGAAGAACTGCGTTTGTACCGTTTAAAATTTATGAGTGAAGTGGCCAATTAAGGGGCCAAATAATTAAAAGGTTCACCATTGATATTCCTAAGTATCGTAAATATGGTGATCAGCAATAAAACTGCCCATGGGGCATACCTTTTTTGTACCAGACTATACTTTTTTATCGCCAATCCCCAAAGGGCTGCTTCGTAGAAAAGCAATAGCATAGCGGGTATGAACAAGGCATTGTGTGAAAAGGCATTAGCGAACTCAAAGTGCAACAGATCGTGCGCAGCCCTTTGACTACCACAACCCGTGCAATAAATACCCAAATAAGTGTTAATGGGGCACTTGGGAAAAAATAGCTGTCCGTTTGGATCATTGCCAAAATAAAGGAGTGCCACCGCAAGCAATAACACTCCAATAAAGCTTATCCCTATTTTTTTAGAAATCTCCACTGCTCATGGCACCACCTATTATGGCGAAACCGAAAATTGCAAAATAAATTATCCAAATAAATATGGCAATTGCCGGACCGATCATGGCCCAGGTTTTGGCATTTTTTGAAGCCCTTTGTGCGGCATCGTATTCGCCACGTTCATAGGCCTCGTTCACTTTTGCGGCATATATGATGCTGGGTATGCCCGTTGCAATGCAACAAAAAACGGTGCTTAAAATGGCCCAGACCAAATAATTATCTGGTTTGGGCGGTCGGTTGGTTGTATTTTCCATATTTGTCTTTCTGCTGTTTATTCTTCAATGCCAAATTGTTCCATAGCTTCTTGCACTTGTTGCATATATGCATCGATGCCACCCATCTTTTGTATGGAATAAATGGTCCAAATCAAGGTTAGAACACCAAGGATCAATCCTACAATGGCTATGACTTTTGCCGTTTTTAACTGACTAAAATTGGTGTATTCCTCAGGATTTTCACTATAGGTTCTTTCATCTTTCTTTAGTAAAAAGAAAGCGATTCCTGACATCAAAATACCTCCGATTCCTGAGCTAAGACAGCAGCAAAAAAATGAGATAATTCCGAGTACAAGACCAATGGTCACATTGGGTAGTTTTTTTTGTTCCATAAGAGTTTTTTTAATAGATAAGTTTAAAAATATAGTTGATCATAATTAAGCTCACGCTGGCTATGCTTAGGGCAATGATTATTTGATTGGCATATTTTAGTGACAAGAACTTGTTGAATATCAAAAGCCCAAATAAGGGAATTAAAGTATATATCGCGGGATACATTTTAAATGCGGCCAAGAATTCGCCTTGAATCAAGAAAATAACAGCACGTTGTAAACCACACCCAGGACATTCAAAACCAAAAAGTTGTTTGTTTAAACAAGGCAACATATAATCTGTCAATGCCAAAAAAAAGATGTTCAATGAATAATTCATTACCATTAGAAATTACCAATGCTCAAAATACTATTATTTTTGCATATGGCGGTCAACGTCCACTATTTTTTCAAGCTATTTAAATAAATGAAAAGGTTCAAAATTGGCGATGAAGTTGAAGTGTTGGATGAAGCCATAAAAGGGATTGTTGTCAATTTTCAAAATGAACTGGTATTGGTAGAGACAGAAGACGGGTTCACTATAGAATACGAATTGTCCCAATTGGTCAAGGTGACAAATCCTTTAAAAGTCACAAACCGTGAAGTGGCCCAGGTTAAAAAAGAAAAGGAACTGCCCAAAAAAAAGCCCAGTTTTGTGCCCAAGCCCAAAGATCGCAATGCTCCCAAAATGGAAATTGATCTTCATATTCATCAATTGACCACAACAACCAGGGGCATGTCCAACTATGAAATGCTCAATTTACAATTGGATACCGCTAAACGCCAATTGGAATTTGCCATGCGTAAACGCATTCAAAAGGTAGTTTTTATTCACGGCGTTGGGGCAGGCGTATTAAAGGAAGAACTTGAATATCTATTTAAAAGATATGATAATGTGGAATATTATGATGCCGAGTACCAAAAATATGGTTTAGGGGCAACTGAGGTATATATTTTTCAGAATGCTTAATTGGAAATGGCCGTAGTCACCTCTCCGTATTCATTAATTGACAAATCAGTGATACGCTCACCTATGCCATTGATCAGTGTAATGTTGCTTAATTCAATGGTGTGGTTATAGGCAGTTGTATCCGCATTGGCAATGGTCTTGATAATGACCAAGCCATCTTCTGCCTCAATCTCTTCAGTCACCGTTGGTGAAGCGGGAGGTATGTCAGAACAGAAGTATGTACTCGTAACGGTATTGGAAAATATTCTATAGGTCAATTGTGCTTGAGAGGGTATGGTACTCTGGGTGGTAATGGTGTCGGCACCAACAACCCCGTTGTTCAACACCCCACTGGGCAATTCAAGAATTAATGCTTCATCACCATTGATCTTAAAAAAAATATTCGAGGAGGTCGCTACAGGATCTGTACAAAAATCGATGATCGCACTATCAAAATCCAATGTTTCAATTTGTAACTCACCGTCGCTACATGCAAAGGCCAAGAGAATGAGCATAAAAAATAAAACCTTTTTCATGGCTTCAAATTTAGTGTTAATCAAATTGAATATCCTATTCAAAACACTTCAATTTGGAAGAAATTAACGTATTTATCTCTATTTTTGACAGTTCATAAATTGACACTAAACTATGCAAAAGGTCTATTTGGATAATGCGGCGACAACACAAGTTAGGGAGGAGGTAATTTCCAAAATGCAAGAAGCTTTGACCAGTTTTTATGGTAATCCATCTTCCACACATAGTTTTGGTCGATCGGCCAAAACATCAATTGAAAGTGCTCGTAAAACAATAGCCCAGCAGCTGAATGCACATCCTTCTGAAATCATTTTTACTTCGGGCGGTACGGAAGCGGATAATATGATATTGCGCTGTGCTGTTCGCGATTTGGGTGTGCAGACGATAATCACCAGTAAGATTGAGCATCATGCCGTCTTGCATACGGCGGAAAATCTTGAACAGGAATATGGTGTAAACTTATGTTTTGTACAATTAGATGTTGAAGGGAATCCAGATGTAGGGCATTTAAGAGAATTACTTGGCCAAGATGAAACCAAGAAATTGGTTAGTTTAATGCATGTGAACAATGAAATTGGTAATCTTATAGATGTTGACCAAATTGCTGCTCTGTGCAAAGAGTTTGATGCCTTGTTCCATTCAGATACGGTACAGTCCGTAGGCCATTTTGGTTGGAATCTTGAAAAAACGCCCATTGATTTTTTAACCGCCGCCGCACATAAATTTCATGGCCCCAAAGGCATTGGTTTTGCTTATGCAAGAAAGAATTCTGGTTTAAAACCACTAATAGTGGGTGGCTCCCAAGAGCGAGGATTTAGGGCCGGCACCGAGGCTTTTCATAATATAGTAGGGCTGGAAGAAGCATTTAAAGCGGCATACGAAAACCTTGAAGAAGAAAAGGCATATGTTAGCGATCTTAAGGCATATTTTGTAAAGCGGATAAAAGAAGAATTACCGGGTGTGGCATTTAATGGTCTATCAGGTTCAATGGAGAAAAGCACCTATACCTTGACCAATGTAAGATTACCTTTTGATGCTCAAAAATCATTGATGCTACTTTTTCATCTTGATTTAAAGGGAATTGCTTGCTCCAAAGGAAGTGCCTGTCAGTCTGGGAGCAATCAGGGGTCGCATGTACTTACCGAAATTTTAGATGCCGAAGAGTTGAAAAAACCTTCGCTTCGATTTTCTTTTTCCAAATTCAACACAAAAAAAGAGATAGACTACACAATCGGTGTGCTAAAGGAATTCGCGGCCAGCTAAGATTTGCGCTTTTTTCGCTTTTTTTCTTTGTCGTACGGAAATTTTCTAGAGGCCAATTTCATCATTCGGTCAATAAGTTCGGTAGTATTTTTACCCGTTTTTTTATTGATTTGCTGTTCGTATTTCCAAAGTAACTTTCCTGTATCCCCATCACTTATTTTAATGCCTATTCGCCCATAATTGGCATTGCCATTGAAGTAATCCAAAAAATTAAAATCGGTGGGCACACCCTTTGACAATAGAATATTAAGGTCAAGATTGCCACTAATAATGCCATCAACGTCCAAAATTTTGCAGAGGTCCTTTACAGTGTACACATCAATATTGTCATATTTGATATTGTTTTGAGCTAAAATGGCATTGGTGTTATCTGTATTTTGAAAATCAACGTTGAATTTTTTTCGCTTTTTGCGGAGCGAAAAATAAGTCTCCAAAGCATCTTGAACGGCATAGCCTTCCCGTTCTGCCAATTGCTGCCGTTCATCTTTGGTGAGCATTTGTCTAAGCTCCAATTTGGCAATAAAGGGTATGATGGCAAGTTGTTCGTGATTAAGGCTCAATTCATCAAAGCGGTTACTTTCATAAATATCCTTCTGGGCCATTAGCAGACCAGTTGAGAACAAGAGTATCAATAAAGTGATTCGTTTATAAAACATAATTAGAATCGCATGCTTAATTTAATATTAAAAACCCGGGAGGTCAAAAAATTGGGAACGGCAAATTGCTGCTGTGTTTCAACGTCTCGAACCCAAGTGTTCGTAATTGTATTTTGATTATTGAACAAATTAAAAATTTCAAAGCCGGCACTCAATTCTTTAAATTGATATAACCAATGCCCTTTAGCGAATTTTGACCCACTGTCTGCAAAAATATAGGAAATTCCTAGATCGGATCGCCTATAATCTCTTAATCTATTCTGAAAATTATAGGGGTCGGCATTACTTGGTGACCCACCGGGAACTCCTGTATTGTATACCAAGTTTAGATATAGTTTTAAATTGGGAATAGTGGGCATATAATCTTGAAAAAGTAGACCAAATTTTAATCGTTGATCGGTAGGTCTTGAAATAAAGCCTCTGTTCCGGCTATTTTCTTCGGTTCTTAAATATCCCAAACTTACCCAAGATTCTGCTCCAGGAACAAACGCTCCGTTCAACCTAAAATCAAAGCCATAAGCAAAAGCCTTTGCATCGTTGTTGGCAACATAGCGCACCCTTACATCTTCAACGGTATAGGTATTGACCTGACTCAAATCTTTATAGTACCCTTCGCTGATTAAAGTAAATGGCCTATTGCCAAAATTGAAGCTGTATTCGTTGCCCAGCACAAAATGAAATGATTTCTGGGCTTTGACCTCTGGATTGATAGCACCATCCGCCGCTCTAAGCTCTCTGTAAAAAGGAGGTTGTTGATAGCTGCCAAGGGCAAATCGGAATAGCATATCTTTCTCCCAAAAGGGTTTAATTGCAAATTGGGCACGTGGGCTTATGATAAATTGGTTGTTTGATTTGATGTTCTCCCCTCGCAATGACCATAACTGAGTACGAAGGCCCAAGTTGTAATAAACCACATGGTCGCCCCATTGGGTTTGATTATCAAGTTGTATATAAGCCGATATGCGATCTGTTTTTACAAAGTTTGTGGAGCGCACACTTTCAAAAGGAACCAAATCACCTGTAAAAGGTTCTTCGGGTTGATTGTTGATAAAAGCAGGTTCATTGGGTCTAATAAAAAAGCCGGCTGAATCTATAAATTCTGATTCGCGTAATTGGTCTCTAAAGTCTTCATGGGCGTAATTGATCCCCCAGGCAAGTGATTTGGAATCCAATTTTAGCATGCCTTTGTGTGCCAGTGAAAAAATCAAGGCATCCAATTGGTTTCTTGCCCGGCTATATTGCCCGCCAATTCCCGTGCTATTGATTACCTCACCTAAATCTTCACTACCAAGATCAGCATTGACCGCACCGAGCTCATAAGACGCAATAATATCGGAAAACTCTTCTTCAGTAGTATGGTAGAGTGAGGTAGTGATATCAAGTTGGATATTCTCCTTATTGTATTCACCTTTTAGCGCACCAAATTCAGTTTGAAACCGATTATTTTCATTGCCTTCATAAAATACCAATAGTGCTCGAGGTTCTGCTATCGTGCCAAAATTGGTTTGCCTGGTTTGAGGTTCATTTTTATAATCATTGAGGGAAAAATTGCCCAAGAAATTTAGCCTGATCTGATCGGATAGTCGATAGGTGATATAACTTTGGGCATCTATAAAACTTGGTCTAACGGTTGTTTGGGTTTGTTGACTATTGGTCAATAAGCTGTTATCGCGATAGCGTAGACCTGTGATGCTGGTAAAATCGTTGTTTTTTGAGCTGGTTTCTACGGTGGCACTTGCCCCTAATAAACTGGCATCCAACTCCAATGCGAATTTTGAGGGATTTTTATATTGAATGTCCAATACAGACGATAATTTATCACCGTATTTGGCTTGAAAACCACCCGCAGAAAAATCAAGATCTTCAATCATGGCACTATTTACAAAGCTAAATCCTTCTTGATTTGCGGAGCGGATTAAAAATGGCCGGTAAACTTCAATACCGTTGACATAAACCAAATTCTCATCAAAATTGCCGCCTCTTACATTGTACTGTGTGCTCAATTCGTTATTAAAACTAACACCCGGCAATAATTTTAGAATATTTTCCACCCCCGCATTTGCCCCAGGCATGCGCCTGACGGTTTGAGGGTCTATATTGGTAATTCCCATTACACTTTTTTTTCCTGAAGGAGAGACTTCTACACCAGCAATCTGAATGGCATCTACGCTCATCACAGGATTGAATTCAAAGGTTTCATTGGTCGTGAGTATAATCCCTTCCAATACTACATTTGAATGCCCAATATGTGTAAATGTGATGGTAACAGGTATATCTGCAACTATATCAAGGGTGTAAAAACCATTGCTATTGGTACTGGTTCCAGAATTTATAGTGCTGATGTTAACATTGGCGATGGGTTGATTATTTTCATTCAAAACAAGGCCGGTAATTGTTGCCGACTGTGCTAGCATTGAACTGCTGAAAAGTTCAAAAATTAAGAAGAGCAGTAAAAAGGCTTGCCTCAAAACACTATTTTCTAAAGAAGGTCTGTTCAAAGGTAGTTGAATTACCTACATTATCTGTAACGACCACCTTAAGCTCACATTGCGTTTTATCGGCAATTTTATCATCAAAATTGTAGGTTAATGTGCTGGTCTTTGGTTCATACTCCATTAAAATCCACTCTCCGTTGAGCATAGCTTCGTAGGAGTTGATGCCACTTAGGTCATCTGATATTTTTAAGCTCAGGTAACGATAATTGCTCAGCCATTGTTTACTCTTAAAGTTTTTTGCGACCACTTTTGGGGCCAAGGTATCTTTGGCAAGGGTATATTTACCTAGACTTCTCGTTCTGGTGGTAAATGATTTTTCTCGTTTATATGTTCTGCTATAGTCTGGAGTGCCAGTGTCAATTTCTGCTATAAAAAGCTGTTTTCGCTCTTCTTTGGTATATTTTGACACATCGAAAGTGATGGTATAATTTCTATGTAGGGGCACGGTGTTCTCGTGAATTTGAATGGTGTCTTGTCCTTTTTTCAAATTCAAAAAAATATCGTTGTAAAAGGTGCTTTCAGGAAAATAAACTTGGGCCGCCCCTAAATCGAAGCTATTCGGCTTATTGGCATGAACAAAAAAATCGGTTTTTATATCTGGCGCTTCCACTTTTAATGCTTCTCGCCTACCTTGAACGGGTATTTTAACCTTGACAATATTTCCGGCAATATCGGCCATTTCCAATTGCACATTATAGGTCAACCCTTCTTGCACAGGTATTTTGCCATCTAAATAAAGCGATTTATAAATTCCTAATTTATTGGAGGGGTCTTTGAAACATTTTTGAATGCGTTGACGGTATTTTCCAAAATGGCCATAATCAATGAATGTATTGATATATCGTGTTTCGCCGAATGAAAATGTCTCAAAATTCAACTCGCTGTATACCTTTCCATTTATGGTTTGTTTTAATGCATACAGGCCATTTTTGTTGGCTGCCATATCTTGTCGGTCAAAACCAATCACGCCAAAGCCTATGGTGCCAATAGCTGTAACCTTATCGGCCAAAAATGAGCCATCGGCCTGCTTTGTATAATTTAAGGCAACTTTTTGGGCACTTTGGTTTACTTGGGCATTCTTTGAAAGAGGATAGGCATAAAGGCCAACAAGAGAAGGGCTTGTGGCATCTCTAACTTCATAACCAAAAAGAAGGGGATTTATCGGTTTTTCCGTAACGCTACTTCTAATCTCAAAATGTAAATGTGGCCCACTAGATCCTCCGGTATTTCCCGAATATGCGATTACATCTTCCTGATCAACTTGAAGTTCGCCATAATCAGGAAAAACTTCAATTTCATATGATCTTTTCTTGTATTGTTGTTTTTTGATGTACGCTTCAATCTTTGGGCTAAATTTTTGCAAATGGGCATAAACCGAGGTAAATCCATTGGGGTGGGCTACATAAAGCGCTTTACCATAACCCCATAAAGACACCTTAATTCTCGTAACTGTGCCGTTTCCAATGGCATATACTGGTAATCCTTGTCTACGCTGCGTCTTTATGTCAATACCTGAATGAAAATGGTTGGAACGCAATTCACCAAAAGTGCCCGCAAGAACCAATGGAATGTCAAGCGGTGGGCTAAAAACGTCTTTGGGGTATTTTTCTTGGGAACACAGTATGGTCAATGAAAAAAACAGCACACCAAATATGTGTAATCGCATAGCATTTACAGTATTTGAACACGAAAGTAGGCAATACCATTGAAATTGAAAAAACACCTAAAATATTTGTGTGTTTTGAACTTGACACCACTACCTAAGATTAAATGCAAAAACTATTGTTTGAATGCTCAAGGATGGTTAACTTTGTTTAGATACGCATTGCGATTTGCATATGGGCGAACTTGTTGAAATTGTTGATTCTTTAGAGAACAAGGTGAGCAAACTCTTGCACAAGCTTGAATTGCTTAGCCAGGCCAACGCTAAATTGAAAGAAGAATTGGATGCTGCCAACAAGAAACAACAAAACAACAAAAACGCTTTAGTTGATTGGGAAGAGAAATACAACTCATTGAAACTCGCAAACACAATGCTGGGTAGTAGTACAGACAAAACCGAAGCAAAACTCAAGATAAATACGCTCATTCGAGAATTGGACAGTTGTATTGCCCATTTAGCAGAATAGCGATAACTAATTATGGAGGAGAAGCTCAAAATCAAGCTTTCTATTGCAGATCGGGTATATCCGTTGACGATAGACCCCAAGCAAGAAGAAGGATTGCGAAAGGCGGCCAAGAACATTGACCACTTGGCAAAGAAGTTTGAGCAAAACTATGCGGTTCGCGATAAGCAAGACGTTCTTGCCATGTGCGCGCTTCAATTTGCCTCTAAGATTGAGCAAAGCGGGATAAATGAATCTGAGAACATTAAAGAAGCGACCGCGCGCCTTCGTGCACTAAATCAGCTGGTCCATTCGAAAATGGGATCGGAATAAGTTCTTTAAAATAATATATTGTTACTGCCCACATTGGTAATTATTTTTTGACAAACTCAACACTATTAAGTTTAAAAAGGGTGAGTTTAGGTTGTTAAAGCAGGCCCTACTTGCATAGGGATCCTTGAGCAGCTTGTTAGCCCTAAACCTGTTATTAGGAGTTTGTACAAAACTTCGGCCAATGTGGGCTTTTTTTATAACCAAAAATAGCATCATGGACAATACGATAATGATTATAATAGCCGCGGTGGTTGGCTTGGGCATAGGCTTCGCCATCGCCAAAATGTTGGAAAAGGGAAAAGCCGCCAAAACCATCGCCAATGCCAAAAAGGAAGCTGCGAATATCATCAAAGAAGCGCACAAAGATGGAGAGAGTATAAAAAAAGACAAGATTTTTCAGGCCAAGGAAAAGTTTTTGGAGCTCAAGGCCGAACACGAAAAAGTCATCATTAATAAAGACAAAAAAATAGGCGAAGCAGAAAAACGAATTCGCGACAAAGAATCTCAAATTAGCAGCGAACTAGCAAAGGGCAAACGCTTAAATGAGCAGCTGGAACAACAGATGCGGGAGGTTGAGCATAAAATTGAGATCTTCAATAAAAAGCAGGCCGAAGTAGACAAATTACACAAAAGCCAAGTTCAGCAGCTAGAGGTTATCTCAGCACTCTCGGCTGAAGACGCCAAAAGCCAGTTGATGGAATCACTTAAAGAAACGGCCAAGTCGGACGCCATGGCTTACCTGCAAACTACTCTTGAAGAAGCTAAGCTAACTGCACAACAAGAAGCCAGAAAAATTGTAATTAATACTATTCAACGTATTGGTACTGAAGAAGCCGTTGAAAATTGTGTCTCTGTTTTTAATCTTGAATCTGATGATGTAAAAGGAAGAATCATTGGTAGAGAGGGTAGAAATATTAGGGCTATAGAAGCTGCAACCGGAGTTGAAATAATAGTTGATGATACACCCGAAGCCATCATCCTTTCCTGTTTTGATTCTGTTCGAAGAGAGGTAGCACGCCTGTCACTGCACCGCTTGGTGACCGATGGTAGAATACACCCGGCACGAATTGAAGAGGTTGTTCGAAAGACCGAAAAGCAAATCAACGAAGAGATTGTAGAAATTGGTAAACGTACCGTAATAGATCTGGGTATACATGGTTTGCACCCCGAGTTGATCAAGGCTGTGGGCAGAATGAAATACCGCTCATCTTATGGACAAAATTTATTGCAACACTCCCGTGAGGTGGCTAAATTATGTGGTGTTATGGCCGCTGAATTGGGCTTAAACCCTAAAATTGCCAAACGAGCCGGACTTTTACATGATATAGGTAAAGTACCCAATACCGAGGTTGAAGTTGAAACCCCACATGCTATTTTAGGGATGCAATGGGCGCAAAAATACGGTGAGAAAAAAGACGTTTGCAACGCAATAGGGGCACATCACGATGAAATAGAAATGACCACCCTTATTTCACCTATTGTACAGGTTTGCGATGCTATCAGCGGGGCAAGGCCCGGTGCGAGAAGACAGGTGCTGGATTCTTACATACAACGCTTAAAAGACTTGGAAGATGTTGCTTTTGGTTTTTCAGGTGTTCAAAAGGCCTATGCTATACAGGCAGGTCGTGAACTTCGTGTAATTGTGGAAAGTGAAAAAGTCAGCGATGACAAAGCTGCGGAACTTTCATTTGAGATATCACAGAAAATTCAGACCGACATGACTTATCCCGGTCAAGTCAAAGTAACGGTCATTCGTGAAACAAGATCCGTGAATGTGGCCAAATAAGGCCCTTGACAACGAGACCATTGGTATATTTTTGATTATGATAATTAAGAAGGGGATGGGCCATAAAATGTCGCTTCATCTACCATAAGTGTCGTTAGTTCAACGGTATGGCTATCCAAATCGGTGATATATACCGAATGTAGATAATGATGGTCGCTGAAGGAATACGAAATGCCCAACGCTTTGAATTTTTCAATGGCTTTTTGAAAATCATCATTGTCCACATTGAACGCAAAGTGATCAATGGAAGGTATTGATCTTGATTCCACTTCTCTTTCATTTTTATGACTCATTGGAAATAATGCAATACCCGACTTGTTAGCCATCATAAAAATGGGGTAATCGCCCCAAGCTTTTAGTTTATATTTCTTAAGGCCCAAAACACGTTCGTACCAAGCAACTGCCTTATCCATGTCAGCGACATGTATGGCTACGTGGTCCAAAAAATTAATTTTAAAATCATTCATGTCGATATGGTTTTTAAGGGAACCAATAATCACCGGAACCATCAAATACAAACTTTAATTTATAGAAAATGTAGATACATATGAAATTATATAGCTAACACAAAATTTAGTAGAAACAGTTAGGGGTTATCTGAATTTGGAGTTTCGCTCTTTTTCTTGGCTTTTTTATACAAGGGAAGAAAGTAGGAAATACTATAATTAAAACCAACACCCCAATTACTTTCATCCGTAACCTTGTTAAACCCAGGTATCCATAAATTTCTGAAATTTTCGGGCTCTTTGTTGCTGACCAGATGTGCCATTCTTATACTTGCTCCTAAATAAATATTGGAAAAAAGCTCAGCTTTTAGCCCAACGACCAACTCTAACCAAGAGGCGTTAAGACTTTTGAACTCCATTGGGGTGTCACTGCCTAAAACAAAACCATCAGGACTGTACAATCGATTGCTGTCAAAATATTTGAAACTATTGAGGGTTTGGCTAAATGAGCTAAAGGCATATCGTCCACCTACAGTAATGGCATTGTTCATGCCAAACCAATTTTGATATGTATTCTGTTCTATGCCCAACTTTATATAACTGCCCGATGCCGTATAATCGTACAACACAGATTGTCCCACATCTTCTTGCTGTGTTTTCTCTTCATTACCCAATTCTGCAGCTATATATAATTTTTCAGTCAAACGATAATCGCCTACAAGTTCAAAACCTCTATAATCGTCATCCAAAATTGTAAAAACGGGTCTACTTAAATCAATACCTACCCTAAGGCCATATTCCTGTTTATATTGAACTGTATCTGTTGGCTGAAGATCAATGGTCTCGGTTTGGGCGTTGCCCATGAACAATGTCGCCAAAAATAACAGATTAATGAAATATTTTAACATGGATGGCATTTGAATTTTCTATATCGGATTTTAAAATCGTTATTCTTTTTATCCAATCCGAAGTAAAAACCTGTCGAACGGTATCAAGCTCATTAAAATTGGCCACATAACCGCAGGCCCTTGAAATGTATTTTTCATTTACAGTATAATTGAAGGTCAGCGTATCAATATTGCCAGTTTCCAATTGGGTATCACTATCGGTAGCCGAGTTATTGATGAATGCGAATGAAGTACTTTCAACTGTCAAACGTAAGGGCATGCCAATACTATCAAGTGCACTGCTTCGATCAGTGAACGTATTGAGAATAGTGTCTTGCTGTACTTCTTTAATTCTAAGGCTTGGCACTACCTTTTCAACCAAGGTATCGTTGATGTCGTAAAAGCCTAAGACCAATAACGGAGTGTCGCCCTCCACGCAGATGTCGTCCTTTTCGCAAGAAGAGAACCATATAAAAGCGACTATAACAAGCAAGAAGGGGAGTAGGCGCTTCATTTAATTTTAGGAGCTTTGATAAGATTAATTTCTTTTATTCAAAAGTACGACATTTTCTACGTGATGGGTTTGCGGAAACATGTCGACTGGTTGCACTTTTACCACTTTGTACAACTCATCCAATAAAGCAAGATCACGGGCTTGGGTCGCACTATTGCAGCTCACGTAAACAATGCGATCTGGCGCAATACGGCATAATTGCTCTACCACCATTTTATGCATACCATCCCTTGGGGGGTCAGTAATGATTACATCGGGCTTGCCATGTTTTGAAATAAAATCATCATCGAAAACATTTTTCATATCACCCACGAAAAACTCAACATTTTCAACCTTATTAAGATTTGCATTTGACTTGGCATCTTCAATAGCTTCTGGAACGGATTCAATTCCAATAACTTTTTTCGCTTTTTTGGCAATAAATTGTGCTATGGTGCCCGTACCGGTATATAAGTCGTAAACTAATTCATTGCCACTCAATTGTGCAAAATCCCGGGTCACTTTATAGAGCTCCACGGCCTGTGCCGAGTTGGTTTGATAAAATGATTTTGCATTGATTTTAAATCGCAATCCTTCCATTTCTTCAAAAATATGGTCTCGACCTGCGTAGCATATTACATTTTGGTCATAAATGGTATCGTTTTGCTTTTGATTGACAACATATTGCAAAGAGGTAATTTCCGGAAATTGCTGATTGATATATTCCAATAACAAGTTTCGTTTTGGCTCATTATCTTCGTAGAATTGAACCACTACCATGATCTCACCAGTTGAAGATGTTCTAATGATCATGGTTCGCAACAATCCACTTTGTTGTCTTGGATTAAAAAACTCCATTCCATTGTCAATGGCAAAGTCTTTTACTGCTAACCTAATAGCATTGGAGGGATCCTCTTGCAAATGACATTTGTTAATGTCCAGTATTTTGTCCCACATACCCGGAATGTGAAAGCCCAAAGCATTTTTATCTTCAATTTTGTTTTCAGAATTTATTTCTTCCAATGTGAGCCAACGACTATTGGAGAAAGAAAACTCCATCTTGTTACGGTAAAAATATTGTTTTTCGGAACCCAAAATGGGTGAAATTTGGGGCAAGTCGAGGTGACCTATCCTTTTAAGGTTGTTGGCGACTTCACTTTGCTTGAAGGCCAATTGGTGTTCATAGGCCATGTTTTGCCATTTACAGCCACCACAAGTACCAAAATGTTCACATTCGGGTTCTGCTCTTTTGGGTGATAGTTTATGAAATGCTGTTGCTATGCCTTCAAAATAAGCTTTGCGTTTTTTGGTCGTTTTTACATCAACCACATCACCAGGTACGGCATTACTAATAAAAATAACACGGCCGTCCGGTGCTTTTGCGATGGTTTTGCCCTTTGCTCCGGCATCAATGACCTCTAGGTGTTCAAAAACCTGCTGTTTACTTTTTTTTCGCATTGCGCAAATGTAATGCCTTTTAAGAATTTGTTCTCGTCAATTGACAGGCTTCCTTTCAATATTTTGTATTTTTGCCCCACTGCAAGTAAGGATGATTTCTCTCCTAAAGAAGGAATTGCAAAAGTCTTACATTAAAAATTATAATTATGGCAGTAATCGATACCCTTACTTCACAGGATTCCATTGCATTGGAAAATCAATATGGCGCACAAAATTATCATCCATTGCCCGTGGTTTTAAGCCGAGGGGAAGGTGTTTATGTTTGGGATGTGGAAGGCAAAAAATATTACGATTTTTTATCAGCTTATTCTGCGGTTAACCAAGGACACTGCCACCCAAAAATCATTTCAGCCTTAAAAGATCAAGCAGAGAAGTTGACCCTCACATCGAGGGCTTTTTATAACGATATGTTGGGCAAATATGAAAAATTTGCAACCGAGTTTTTTGGCTTTGACAAATTATTGCCAATGAACACTGGAGCCGAAGCCGTAGAAACCGCCATAAAACTAGCACGTAAGTGGGGATACGAGAAAAAGGGCATACCGGCAAACCAAGCCAAGATCATTGTTTGCCAAAACAATTTCCATGGGCGAACAGTTACCATAATTTCAGCCTCAAATGATCCTGTGGCCACCGAAAATTTTGGTCCGTTCACCCCTGGGATGGTCTCCATACGATATAATGATATCAATGCGTTGACCGAGGCTTTGAAAGATGAGCATGTTGCGGCATTTTTGGTGGAGCCCATACAAGGTGAAGCTGGCGTATATGTACCTGATGATAATTATATTAAAGAGGCATATGCATTGTGCAAATCAAAGAACGTACTTTTTATAGCTGATGAAGTGCAGACCGGTATCGCCAGAACAGGAAGGTTGCTCGCTACCTGTGGCAATTGTTCTTGCGAAGACAAAAATTGCTCTCGCACACCCGATGTCAAACCAGATGTATTGATTTTAGGGAAAGCCATTTCAGGAGGTGTATTTCCTGTATCGGCCGTATTGGCAAATGATGATATCATGGAAGTGATAAGACCTGGTAACCATGGTTCTACCTTTGGGGGCAATCCTATAGCCTGTGCGGTGGCTATGGCAGCCCTTAAGGTTGTTAAAGAGGAGCATTTGGCCCAAAATGCCTTTGAATTAGGTAATTTGTTTAGGTCTGAAATGCAAAAATTGATAAAAGAAACCAACCTGGTCCGATTGGTTAGGGGCAAAGGACTTTTAAACGCCATTGTTATCAATGATACCGAAGATAGTTCCACTGCTTGGAACATATGTATGGCACTTAAAGAGAATGGCCTTTTGGCGAAGCCCACTCATGGCAATATTATCCGATTTGCCCCGCCGCTGGTCATGACCAAAGAACAATTATTGGAATGCGTTTCAATTATAAGAAAGACTTTATTGGAATTCAAAAATTAAAAAATCCCCGAAAGGGGATTTTTTGGCAATAACTATTTTCTTGCTGCACCGTTCTTATCGGACCGCTTAAGCTGACGCTGAATTTTCTTGATCGCCGATTCAATGGACTTTTCCGGTTCTATGATGTTATATTCCCCCCAAAAATCAGGGTCTGAAAAGCCAACGGCAGCATCACTTAAAATAATTGACCTTTTGATTTTATCTCTTGATTTTAATGTGGCACCTTCTGTAGTTTTTTTCCAATCAGTTACGGCCATCTCGGCAGTTAGGCTGTATACCGAATTAAATAATTTATCCTTCCAATCTACTTTGAACTCCAATAATACATTACTGTAGCTGTAATACCATTTTCCATTTTTGCTGCGATAATCGACCCTGTAGGCTACTTCGGTAGGCCAAACATCAACGTTTGCCGGTTTTTTGCGAACAAAAAGGCGTGCCGCCAGCCATTTGTCCGTTATGTTCAATTCATAGACCGCACTGGTCAAAGTTTTATCTTCTACATCAATGTACAATTTACCTTTATACAGGGGGTCACGTAAACTGGGCATTTGTTCAAAATCTATTATATATATTAATTTGTCGTCAATATATGTGGAGCGGTCATATCTGAATATATACTGATCAATGGAGGCACCTCCGAAAATATATTCGGGATACTTCATAATATCTACATAAAGAGTATTGAAAGGCCCGCCCTGCAATTTCAAGGCAACGGTATCCAATTTTTCGTAATCTGTACTTTTTCGAGCTTTGTATAATTCCATGGCATCCTGTCTTGATGACGCGTAGGGAGCCTTATGAATGGTTACTACGGCTTCAGACAAAGAAACATTTCTTCTTCTTTTTTTTATGGTTTCGCGATAGAAGGCCGTCATCAACGTAGGATCACTCAAGTAATTTTCACCTTTTTTGCTTAATACCTGCATTACCAATGACTTTGCATCTTTAGGAGCTTTAATGTTGACCTCGGCCAATTGCGTTACCGATAGATCGAGTTCAATTTTATTATCTTCTGTACTTAATTGACTTAAGGGCAAAGATTTAGTTGCATGGCCCAAAAATGAGAAGTTCACCACCCCGTCGCTCATGTCTAAAGGTACTTTTAACAAAAACTCTCCTTCTGTGTTGGATATGGTGCTGATGTTGGTGCCCTTTATTTCAATTGAAGCGAATACCAAGGCCTTATTGGTGTTATTTTCTACGACAATCCCTTTAAATTGTCTGAAATCGCCTTGATCTCCTTGGAAACCTAGTGCGACTTGGGTAAAACCAAAAATATAGAAAGCGAGTATTAAAATTTTTAATTTATGCATTACTAAATCTATAATGTTTAAAATCAATGTGTTAAACACACCGTAGCCTTATCATCTAAGGTAAGGAATTTTGTTTGGATCATCTGTTAAACAAAACTTATAAAGCTGGCTGGCAAATAATTAAAGCGGCGCTATCAATTAACCATAAAAAGGGCATTGGCGAAGAATAATTTGCCATTTTCCCAAAAGCCCCTAAAAAGTGGATTGTCGACCATATAAATCACATGACCACGACGATAGTCTTCGACCCCAAAAATTAAAGTATTTTTAATTTTCTTTTGGGCTTCACTACCTGCAAAGCCTGAAACAGGGGTGGTCTGGTCTTTTAAGAAGGCAACATTGCCAGAGTCGAGAAAATCATAAGTATCAGTACCCAATTTTAAACTGTAATAATTTTCATCATACCCATAAGCCAGGGGATGTGTAGAATCTACATGAACTTTAAATATGGCGCCCGTAATTTCATCTTTCATACGTTCTCGCTGAGCATCATCAAATGCTGATAGTTCTGCATTGGGGTCTTCCCCTTCATTTTTCTTGGTCGTTATTGAAAATCCAGTATCTCCGTCAATACCATTTATGGCCCCTCCCATAACAATTAGTTTGCCGCCATTTGCAACCCATTCTTTAAGTTTTTCCAAACGACTGTCATTTATAAAACTGGAATACCGGCCACTTGGCAAAACAAGAATGTCGTAGGCGTCAAAATCGACCCTATCAGCATATTCAGAATCAACAACGGTGATGGGGTACTCCAATTGCTGTTCAAAAAAATGCCAGATTTCGCCAAATCGTAAGGTAGAAGTAGGCTCACCGGATAAAACGGCAATATTTGGTTTCTGTATTAATTGAACATACGATGAACCAAAATCTTTTCCTTTATCAACAAATCCAGAATTAGTTGGATGTAAATGGATTGATGTATGCTTCTTTAAAATGTCTTCCAGCGAGTCAAGGAAATCTTTATGATGCTCATTGTCGGCCTTTGTGATAATTAGACTACCGCTGTCAAAATGCTTCCCATCGATTGAAAAGGGTTTGTATGCGTTTCGCACCTTTATTCCCTTATTCAATAAAGCAGCCAAAAAGCGGGCATCGTCCATACTTTCCCATTTAGCAATGTACGCATAGGTTGACGGATTTAAAACGGAAATTGCCAAGGATTTTGATGTATTATTATCGGTGGCTTGTTGAGGTACTAAGGTCGTGGAGGCCACAGCATCGAGACCATAAGCATAGGGAAGGGACCAAGCTGTGATGTCATAGGTAAGGGAATCACTTAATTTGGCATTGGGTTCAAATAAGACTTTAACCATGGTTCCTTTGGTTTGGTCTGTTGATACGACCAATGTATTTTCATCGGTGGTTAATGTGCCACTTTTACCGGTTTTATAATTAATGCCTTTGACAGTTCCTTTAGAGGCTCGACCAAACTTGATTTCATGACTGTTTAAAAGCCTTTTGAGGGCATTGAGGTTACCAGCCTTGCCATTGAGCACATAACTCTTATACTTAAAATTTCTTTTTTGAAAGAATTTTTTGAATTCACTATTGAGTTTGTCAGCATTATTGGTCGCCATCTCAACGGTTGAGAGGCCGGTTGTAAGGTGATGTGCTATGCGATCTTTTAAAGTCAGAGTGTCACCATCTTCAGTGGTAATGGCAAGCCCAGCTCGGCCACTTCCACCTTGTTCATAGGTCATGCCTATAGAACCGTTATAGGTAGGGTACGTATCACCATAACTTGGATAGAACAAGTCATATACCTCTTTTGTAAAATAGAACCAGCCATTGGCATCAAAATATCTTGCATGATTTTTACCTATTTTAGTTTGAAAATCACGCTGAAAATCGGTGATTACTTCGTGGTATGGCTCGGCAGCAGGGGCAAAATAATAAGGGTTATTGACGCCTTGCTCATGAAAATCAACGTGTACGTGAGGTAGCCATTGATTAAAATACTTTATGCGCTGTTGGCTTTCTACTTGCGTCAACCAGGCCCAATCCCGATTTAGATCGAACATATAGTGATTGGAACGGCCACTCCACCATCCTTCGTGGTGTTCTTTACTGTTGGGATCTATTTGGTAAGGTGTATTTTTATATTGATTGTACCAATTACTATAACGATCACGACCATCAGGGTTTATACATGGGTCCATAATGATTAATGTGTTGTCCAAATAGGAAGATTTGCTGGTCAACAACTCGTAAATAGTTTGCATTGAGGCCTCTGTACTCACACTTTCATTACCGTGCACATTGTAACTAAGCCAAACAATGGCAGTTTTGGCTGTTCCTAAGCCTTGTGTCGCCTTTAAATGCTCCTCCCTAATTGCTTCTATATTTTGAATGTTCGCCGCTGATGAAACATAGGCCAATAATAACGGACGGCGTTCATTGGTCTGGCCATACTCAAATAATTTGACCTGGTCAGAGAAGTTTTGGGCAATGTATTGATAGTAGTCGACTACTTCATGGTGTCTTGTAAATTGCGTCCCTAAGTCATATCCTAAAAATTCGGAGGGTGATTTTATGTCTTGAGCTTGGGAAAAGCTAATGAAAAACATGAAGCTTACTAGTAAAAATCGAATCATAAAATGGTATTTTGAGCCTATAATCAAAGCTAATAATAAATTTAAGGCTATTGGCAATTAACGTATTTTTAGCAAGCGTAATATTTAAGAAGTTTATCTTTAACAACATTTTTACTATTTGATGGACATCGACTGTATTCCTTTTCAACAAACTGGTTATTTTTCAAAACTCATATGTGATTATTTGGACCAGAAAAAGGCTTTGTCACCCTTTTACAATCATTTTCCATCGTTGGACAACTTTAAACTGCAGTTGGAAGAGAAGGAAACCAATTATGACCATGATCAAAGAAATGTTCTTGTAAAGGCTCTGGTAGGCCAATATGCGGAAATTAGCCCTTCAGCTCTCACCAAGACCAATATTAAAAAATTATCTTCAAAGAAAACCTTCACTATAGTTACCGGACATCAATTAAACTTATTTACAGGGCCACTTTATTTTTTGTACAAGATTATTTCTACAATCAACTTGGCCAGTGAGCTTAAAACGAAATATGCAGATTATGAGTTTGTGCCTGTTTATTGGATGGCAACGGAAGATCATGACTTTGATGAAATCAACTATTTCAACTTTAGAGGGCAAAAAGTACAATGGAACCTCAAAGCAAATGGAGGTGTAGGTAGATTGTCAACCGAAAGCTTGAAAGAGGTTCAGGAAGTAATTGCCACCCATTTTGGTGAATCGGAGAATGCACAGAAATTGACAGCGCTTTTTAAAAAATCATATTTAGAGAATGATACCTTGGCCAAAGCAACACGTTATTTGGCCAATGAGTTGTTTGGAAAATATGGATTGGTCGTAGTGGATGGTGATGCTATTGAGCTCAAGAGATTATTTGTTCCTTATATTGAAAAGGACATCTTCGAACAAATTCCATTCAAAAAAGTCAATGAATCGGTTGAACAATTAAAGAGTATTTCAACAGATTATAATATTCAAGTCAATCCTCGTGAAATCAATCATTTTTACTTAACGGATAACCTTCGTGAGCGTTTGATATATAAGAATGAGATATATCACGTTCTTGATACCGATATCTCTTTTACTCCTGATGAATTGCGAAAGGAGCTGAATGACCATCCTGAAAGATTTTCACCCAATGTAATTACGAGGCCACTATATCAAGAGGTGATTTTGCCCAATCTTTGCTATATAGGAGGCGGTGGTGAATTGGCCTACTGGCTTGAACTAAAGGCTTCTTTTGATTCGCTCAATATTGCTTTTCCTATGCTCTTGCTACGTAATTCAGTATTATTGATGACTGGGAAACAGCGTAAGAAAGTAAAAAAGTTAGGCCTGTCTGTTTATGATTTATTCATGAAGCAATCTTCTTTGATAAATAAAAAAATCAGGCAAATTTCAAATATAGATATTGATTTTTCACCACAAAAAAAGCATTTAGAGGAACAGTTTGCAGAATTATACGAACTGGCCGAGCAAACCGATAAGTCATTTCTGGGTGCTGTAAAAGCCCAAGAAACCAAACAGAAAAATGGACTGGATGCTTTGGAAAAGCGGCTTCTAAAGGCCCAAAAAAGAAAATTGAAAGATGAAGTAACCCGTATCGCTGATATCCAAAATGAATTATTTCCGAATCATTCACTACAAGAACGACTACTCAATTTTTCTGAATTGTATTTGGAGTATGGAGACCAGCTCATTCCAATGCTCAAAGAGGCACTAGATCCACTAAAAGGTGAATTCCATATTCTAAGGGACTAAATACTTTCCTTTCCAAGATAGATTTTCCTTCTCAAATAAGACCCTTACATGGTTTGGCCGCTGTAAACGCAAATATTCTATTTGTACAGGTGCAATATGGACAACGCAGAAATAATTTTCTTCATTTAGATAATCAATCTCATCTGGACTATTAATAAAACTGCCAGGGGCATGATGGGTGGTATAGTCTTTTCTTGAGTTGGGTTGAATTCCGGTCCACAAAGACTGAATTACCTTAGGGTCGGTTTCCAATATAGCTTTACCCTGAACTCTTAATTGAAGCAATTTCTTGGGATGGTAAAAAAGTGCACTTACCTCATCATTATTTTTAATGTCCTTGATTTTTACGGAACGTAAATCGGTATAAAATGTAAGTAACGTATCATCTTGCACTTTTCTCAATACGACGGTTCTAAGTCGAGGAACTTCATTATTGGTGGTAGCAAGGGTAAAATATCTAAAGGGGTGTCCTTTTTTTGAGCAACCGTTAATCAATTCATTCTTAAGCTGTTCTAAAACTATTTTCGACATAAATTCAATTTTTTCAAAAATAATTAGAATAAATGGTAGGGTTTATGACTTTTGAATTGTTTAGTATACAAATTGCTATGAAAAAGGATTTTATGCCTTTTTGAAATACATTTTAATTAATTCATGTGTTTAGGTTGGTTTTGATTTTTAATGAAAAGCCCCGGAGTGGTTCCCGGGGCTTTTGTTTTTTAAAAAAGAAAGGGCTGTCAATTTTGACAGCCCTTTGCTATTTCATCGTATTTAGAATTATTTAATAATTATCTGAGAGGTATCAGACCAATCGTCACCAATTACTTTCAATATGTAAGTACCGGTTTCTACATTTGGCAATTGATAATCAATGACATCTCTTCCACGGTAGGTGTTAAATTTCTGGAAAGACGATACCATTCTACCGCTCATATCATAAAGGCCAACAGAAATGCTTTCTGTTTGGGCTCCAATCATAACCGCTCTGGCTTTTATTGAATTGGTATCAATATCAGATTCAACTGAACCGTTTATAGTATTGATTTCAATAGTTAGAAGACCACCGCTTACGGAAGGGTTAGGAACAGCATCAGCAATCTGATTAAATGCTGAAGGTCTTGTTCCATCAGGTAAACAACCACCATCACGTGAAAGTACAAATACATCTTGTCCGGTACATCCATCTGGTCTTGTCCATGTAACTTTGTATTCTCCAAAGTCATCAACCTCAAGAGTACGCCCCTCGGTTACATGAATTCTGTTTGGATCTACAGTGTTACTACCATCTTGGAAGACTACCTCACCATTGGCAAATTCCCATGTAAATGTCCATCCAGTGAAGTCATCACTGATAAACTGTCTCAATAGATTGATATCACGGAATACCCAGAAATATAATTGGTCTCCCAAACATGCCGTATCATTATCTCTTACGTCATAGAATCCTGGTGGATCACGTGGCAAAATCTTATTGGCCAAATCAGCTCCACAAGTATCAATTAAACGTATTCCTGCATCTACCGTTGGATTATCTCCAATGACATTAATACAATCTGTAACCCCATCTGAGTTTACATCAGAATCGAATGTGTCGTCAGCAGCATCTTTGGTGGTAAATTCAAAACCAGCGGGTAAACTAAACTCTAGATAGTATGGCCCACTTCCAGGACAAACTTCAAAGTTATAGAAACCACCTGCGTCTGTTACCGTACTTTCAACAAATGTACCGCCAGTGTTGGTCGAACCTGGACCACATTCGTATAAAGAAACAGTTATACCGGGCACGCCAGCTTCACCATCTTGTACACCATTACGATTAACGTCATCGAAAACAAAATCTCCAATGGATAGTTTTGTATCAACGGTCAGGTTCAATGTCTGGTCTGCGGCACAGTCCTCTCCCTCAATGGTCAAGGATGTAGAGCCGTCGGCACCGTCATAGGTCACCCCGTTGACGCTCCAAGTATAAGACTCGTCCGAACAGATTGTCACGTCCGTTACCACTGGAGCGGGCTCCGGTGTCACGGTCACAGTGGCCATGGCAGTTTCTTCACAACCATTAGCATCGGTTACGGTCACTGAATATGTAGTTGTTTCCTGTGGATTTACTACAATCGTTGTGCCTTCATCGCCGTTACTCCAGTTGTATTCTACCGCTGTTGCGGAGGTCGCAGTTAATGTAGCCATCTCATCGGAGCAAACGGTAACGTCTGAAACACTTACTTCAGGTTTAGGATTCACGGTTACAACCACTTCATCCATAGCAGTACAACTACTGTTTTCCGAAGATGTGACTGTCACTGTATAGGTTGTTGTAGCGCTTGGCCTAACCACAATACTTGGGCCTGTTGCACCATTACTCCATACATAGCCTTCTGGGGCAACATCTCCAGTTGCTGTTGCGGTTAAAGTGACAAGATCACCTGCACAAACCATGACATCGTCGCCTGCATTTACTTCAGGTTGTGGTGTTACTGTGACAGTAGCTGTTGCCTCTTTGAAACAACCATTGGCATCTCTAACAGTGACCGTATAATCGGTTGTAACCTGCGGAGTTACTGTTAAGGTAGAGGTCTGGGCAGCAAAACCTGTCCAAAAATATGCCTCAGCTGTGTCTGATAAAGCTTCTAAAATAAACGATTCTCCTGCACAAATGGTTCCACCTTCCAAAGTTACCTCGGGCAGTGGGTTTATGGTCGCCGTAGCGGTTGCCATTTCTTCACATCCATTGGCATCGGTCACGGTCACTGTATAGTCGCCTGATTCGGTAACTACGATGGACTCGGTTGTTTCGCCGTTGCTCCACAGGAAGCTCACCGCTGTTGCGGATGTAGCCGTCAATGTTGCAGTTTCATTGGCACAAACTGTCACGTCCGGTACACTTACCTCTGGCAGTGGGTTTATGGTCGCCGTAGCGGTGGCCATGCTCTCACATCCATTGGCATCGGTCACGGTCACTGTATAGTCACCTGATTCGGTTACTACGATGGACTCGGTTGTTTCGCCGTTGCTCCACAGGAAGCTCACCGCTGTTGCGGATGTAGCCGTCAATGTTGCAGTTTCATTGGCACAAACTGTCACGTCCGGCACACTTACCTCGGGCAGTGGGTTTACTGTGACTTCAATACTTGCTTCTGCAAAGCACTCAAATTGTGAAGTGTCCGTTACGATAACGCTATACATTGTAGTTACTTCCGGCGTAACAGTCAATTCTGCATTGGTTTCACCATCCAAAATTTCACCATTAGCCTTCCATTGGAATTGATCTCCTCCAGATGCGGTTAATGTTACTGTTTCACCTAAACATATTGGGTCTACTGGAGTAACTACCGGTGTAATATCACACGGAAGGAAAACACCTGCATCTAAAGTCGTATTGTTCTCACCGGGAGCGAGGTCCGTACAAGGTGTACGTCCATCGGCACCGGCATCTGAATCTGTTGCATCGTCACCACCTTGATTGGCAGGTGAACGCTCATATCCCGTTGGCAATACGAACTCCACGATATAGTCCACATTGGGGTCTAGATCGGCAAAGCCGTAGTTACCGTTTCCATCTGTAGTGGTCGTATCTAATTGGTTGCCATCGCAATCCAAAAGGTTCACGACAACGCCTTCAACACCAGCTTCACCGTCATCTTGTATGCCGTTCTGATTTTCATCAAGGAACACGGTATCGCCCAAAGAGGCCCTTGGCAAGAATATACCTGCATCAAGAGTTGGGTTGTTCTCACCGGGAGCGAGGTCCGTACAAGGAGTACGTCCGTCGGCACCGGCATCTGAATCTGTTGCATCGTCACCACTCGCATCGACAGGAGAGAACACGAATCCTCCATCAGGGAGTACGAACTCCACGATATAGTCCACATTGGGGTCTAGATCGGCAAAGCCGTAGTTACCGTTTCCATCTGTAGTGGTCGTATCTAATTGGTTGCCATCGCAATCCAAAAGGTTCACGACAACACCTTCAACACCAGCTTCACCGTCATCTTGTATGCCGTTCTGATTTTCATCAAGGAACACGGTATCGCCCAAAGAGGCCCTTGGCAAGAATATACCTGCATCAAGAGTTGGGTTGTTCTCACCGGGA
>JABDND010000066.1 GCA_013001145.1 Croceitalea sp.
TTTTTTGGCATTCTCACCTACCTCCAAGAGCGGTATGGTTTCCGGATGCTGACAAACCATCAAATCCCTAAAATGTGATGCCAGACCGGTAATAAAATGGTGTCCATCAAAGCCCAAGGCCAGGGTATGGTTCAGTAAATTCAAAAGATCAGGAATCTTATGGTCCAATATTAATTTGGTGGTCTTGAATTAGGTGTCGTAGTCGAGTACGTTCAAATTCTCGGTAACAGACTTACGCGTTAGGGTTTTTCCCGAAAAACTGACCACACGGTCAAAAATGGATAGGGCATCCCTCATGGCACCATCCGCTTTTTGGGCGATAATATGCAGTGCGTCTTCTTCGGCCTCAATACCCTGTTCTTCTGCGATATATTTTAAATAGGCGGCTGCATCGGCCACGGTGATTCGTTTAAAATCAAATATTTGACAGCGTGAGAGAATGGTGGGTATTATTTTATGCTTCTCTGTGGTTGCCAGTATGAAAATGGCATGTTTTGGCGGTTCTTCCAAGGTTTTTAAAAAGGCATTGAAAGCCGCTGCGGAGAGCATATGTACCTCATCGATGATATAGACCTTATACTTGCCCACCTGCGGTGGTATGCGCACCTGATCTGTCAAGTTGCGTATATCGTCAACCGAATTGTTGGAAGCAGCATCCAGCTCAAAAATATTAAAGGCAAAATCTTCGTCTTCCCGTTCAGTGCCGTCTTGGTTTATTTTTTTGGCCAAAATACGGGCACAGGTGGTTTTGCCCACCCCCCTGGGACCACAGAACAATAGCGCTTGCGCCAAGTGATTGTTGGCAATGGCGTTTTCCAATGTTTCGGTAATGGCCTGCTGGCCCACAACATCGTTAAATGTTTGTGGTCTATATTTACGGGCCGATACTACAAAAGGTTCCAAATGGCAATTATTTGACGGTATACAAATATAAAAATAGCATGTGGCATAAGGGCCTTTAAGCCTATTACAAGCTGATTTTTTATTAACAATTGAGCTATCTTTGCAGTGAGCAGGTCACCTTATCGCTCCTTTCGAGGGGAGGAAAGTCCGGACACCATAGTGCAGCATAGCGGGTAACGCCCGTCCGTCGCAAGACGCGGACAAGTGCAACAGAAAGCAAGTACAGTTAGGCTGTAGTGAAATCAGGTAAACTCTATGCGGTGCAACGCCATGTAAACCAGTGTTTGAGGGCTGCACGCCCGAGTTGGAGGGTAGGCGGATTGAATTTTTGGGCAACCAAAAGTCTAGATAAATGATGAGGCTCGACAGAATCCGGCTTATGACCTGCTTTTTTTATCTTCAAAGAAACTGAATATACTGCCCCCATATTTTCGCTGGTTCGAGAAATTGAGACCATCACCCAAACTGGTTTTGTCAGCATGTTCCACAATCAAGATTCCGTCTTCTGTCAAAAGCTCATTGTCGAATACCAATTGAGGGAGTGATAAAAATTTTCCTTGATCCAAATCATAGGGTGGATCGGCGAAAATTATATCTGCTTTGGACTGGGTTTTACCCAAATATTTAAATACATCACTTTTAATGGCCATGATGGGCAGGTCAAGGGCTTTGGCCGTTGTTGAAATGAATTGAACACAGCCTGAATGTGCATCGACAGCGGTTACGTTTGGCGCTCCCCTTGAGGCAAATTCAAGGCTAATATTGCCTGTGCCGGCAAAAAGGTCCAATACTTTTACCGCTTCAAAGTCATACCAATTGCGAAGTATGTTGAAAAGGCCTTCCTTGGCCATATCTGTTGTGGGCCGAACCGGTAATTTCTTGGGGGCGCTAATACGTCGACCTTTGTGAATGCCAGAAATAATACGCATTAAAGGGAGCTTAGTAAAGTAAGGTCAATACTGTCTTTATCGCTTCCCGGTAATTCAAGGGCAGCGTTTTTAGGCTCAAATACCGATACTTTTTTAAGATAGTCATGACATATGGTAAATACCGGATCACCTTCTTCCACCATACCGAACAATTTAAGTTTAACGGTTTGTGGGTCTAGTTTTAATTGTTCATAGGTGAACAATACGTAATATAAAAAGTCTTCGGGTGTGCTGTATTCAAATTGGTTGTAGAACAACAGTTTCTTTTGATCAATTACCATGAGTTCAAAAAGTTGCTTGCCTACATGTGCATAACAGGTCTTTTTAGATCTGGTCTTTTGATTAAAGAGTACTTGTAGCACAGCGGTGCTGCTATGGCGAAACTCAAATTCTCCAAAAAGCTCAAAAATATAATTGTTGATATTGGTGTAGGGAACATAGACCACAACAATTTCTTGATTTTTCAATTCATCATAAACGAGCTGATCATTGGCCAAAATTTTTGTGTTGAACTTCAAATAATTGGCAAGTTCACTGGGGTCAAACAATGGTTTGGGCACTAGAGCGAATAAATTGCTGGTATGGGTGACCACGACTTCAGAAAAGTCATTTTTCGACCATTTTTGCTGCTCCACCAAATTTTTTAGTGCTTTCAACAAGCTATAGGGCGTAGCTTCAGTTTTAAAAGCGATGGAATCCGTCAATAGCACTTTTTGCCCAATGGTATCCAATATGAAAAAAGAAAGTCCATTCAAACTCACTTGAATGGACAGTTTCTTATAAGACTTTGAAGGTTCTATAAAGTCGCTATTATTAGTCGTTCTTTCTATCATAAATGGGCGGCCAGTTTCCATTGGTGCTTACATCGGTAAGGGAACCTACTTTGATTTCGGTACCATTTACCTCTTCCACACTGGCATGTGCATTTTCACGGGCCAGTAAATCTTTGGGCTGGTCGTAAAGTACTACGTTCTTCTTGATTTTGGCCTCAAAAACAGGGGCCTTGTAGCCGCTTTTATCAATAATATCGGCTTTCATCTCAAAAGTTTCACCATTCTGCGCGTATGGCACTTCCATCAGTCGTTTGTAGCGGTCATCATTTTTAAACAAGGAGTCTTTTACCATGACCGTTCCGAGCGTATCAACGATAACGGTATCTTGTTGCATTTCAATCTGATAGATTTTATCATAACGCATGAAAGAAGAATCACGTTGCTGGGTTATGGTATATTTCCCTGTATCAACGAACTTTATCAAGCTATTGAAATCATTCGCATATTTTCTATTGACAGATTTGTAGGCCTCTTGCGCATCTCTTATATCTTTCAATTTGGCAATTACCTCTGAAAAACGTTCATTTCGTACTTTGTTGAATTCAATCGGAGCGTTGACAGATTTGTAGATTAGGTAACCTAACAATATACAAACAACCCAGAGTACTATTTGTAAGATGGTCTTCATTTTATGTGAGTTAATTAGATTTAGTGGTTATTGACAAATCTACAATTTTTTTTTAATCACAAAAGTTTTTGCCCGAAAAATGATGAGTATCTTTGAAGGTCAATATACCGCTTGAAAACTACTGATTTCCATAGCATTTTAGTCGATAAA
This sequence comes from Croceitalea sp., assembly GCA_013001145.1. Classification (GTDB taxonomy): domain Bacteria; phylum Bacteroidota; class Bacteroidia; order Flavobacteriales; family Flavobacteriaceae; genus Croceitalea. The sequence goes on from JABDND010000066.1 coordinate 3,444, forward strand.
TTTCCGCATACGCCCACCAATTTACAAGAGGTGACTTTGGGGAAATTGGCTCAGTTCATTCTTTCCAATAATGACGACCAACTATTCTTGTTAAAAGGGTTTGCCGGTACAGGAAAAACGACCATTATCGGTAGTATCGTCAAAAACCTGTGGCAAGCCAAAATGAAGGCCGTTCTAATGGCACCTACAGGTCGGGCTGCCAAGGTTATGTCCGTTTATGCGGGCACCCAGGCTTTCACCATACATAAGAAAATATATTTTCCTAAAAAAGTGACCGGTGGCGGCGTACAATTTGTCTTGGCACCCAACAAACATCGCAATACGGTTTTCATTGTTGACGAAGCATCCATGATACCCGATGCACCCGCCGATTCAAAACTATTTGGCAACGGTTCTCTTTTGGATGACCTGATCTTTTTCGTGTATTCGGGTCATCAATGTAAATTGATTTTAATCGGCGACACGGCCCAATTGCCACCCGTTCGGCTCGATTTAAGTCCTGCTTTGGACGAAGGTAGACTGTCGCTCAACTATAACAAAGAGGTCACCAAGATTGAACTCGATGAGGTCATGCGACAAGGTTATGAATCGGGCATACTGCTCAATGCCACTAATTTGCGGGAGCAATTGCAAAACGACTACTTCGACGAATTCCGCTTTCATTTAAAAGGGTTTACCGATATCGTTCGCATGATGGACGGTAATGAAATACAGGAGGCCATAGACGATGCCTACAGTACGCAGGGCAAAGAAGAAACAACCATCATTGTGCGCTCCAATAAAAGGGCCAATTTGTACAATGCCAACATTCGTGAACGCATTCTTTTTCTCGAAAACCAAATAGCGGTGGGCGATTTTATGATGGTGGTCAAGAACAATTATTTTTGGCTGAAGCCCACTTCTAAGGCCGGTTTTATCGCCAATGGCGACATTATTGAAATTTTGGAGCTATTCAGCATTAAAGAATTGTATGGCTTCACCTTCGCCGAGGTCAAGGTCAAAATGGTCGACTATCCCAATCAACGTCCGTTTGAGACAGTACTCATGTTGGACACCATCAATGCTGTGACGCCGTCGTTGCCCTATGAAGAAAGCAACCGTTTGTACCAAGAAGTCATGAAAGACTATGCCCACGAAAAATCGAAGTATAAAAAATTTTTGGGGGTTAAAAACAACAAATACTTCAATGCGCTACAGGTCAAATTTTCATATGCCATTACCTGCCACAAATCACAGGGGGGGCAATGGAACACCGTATTTGTAGAACAACCGTACTTGCCCAATGGGGTTGATAAGGAATACCTTCGATGGTTATATACCGCAGTGACCAGGGCCAAAAACAAGCTGTACCTGATCGGATTTAAGAATGATTTTTTTCTTGAGCACGAATAACTTATTTTAGTGAAAATCTAGTCGATGACTTCAGAAACCATCATCAGTATATTTTTAGGCGTCGGACTTGCCGCTTCGGTTGGTTTTCGCGTCTTTTTACCGCTTTTCGCCTTGAGTTTGGCCTCTTATTTTGGGGTTTGGGAATTAAATGAAAGCTGGACATGGGTAGGCAGTTTGGCAGCCGTCCTCACCCTGGGCGTGGCCACCGTTTTAGAAATTTTCGCCTATTTTATTCCTTGGTTTGATAATCTATTGGACAGTATAGCCATTCCATTGGCTGCGGTCGCCGGTACAGCGGTCATGGTATCTACCATGGCCAATTTAGACCCTGTGATTACCTGGTCGCTGGCGATTATCGCGGGCGGGGGAACTGCATCTGCCATAAAAGGCGCCAATGCCACCGGTAGATTGACTTCATCGGCAACCACGGGCGGACTGGCCAATCCTATAGTGTCCACTGTTGAAACAGGCACGGCAGCGGTAGTTGCCACCGCTTCCATTTTTGCGCCTATTCTGGCAGCCATATTGGTCATCGTCATTTTGGTGATCATTTTTAGCATTTACCGAAGGCTGAGGCCTAAAAAAAGCAAACATTGACCCCAAATTAGTAACGAACAATACCCACAGTGCGAATAATAGCCATGATACCTGCCCGTTACCAAGCCTCTCGCTTTCCTGCGAAGCTCATGCAAGACCTGCGTGGCAAACCCGTAATATTAAGAACCTATGAGGCGGCCTTGAACACCCAATTGTTTGATGAGGTCTATGTGGTCACCGATAGTGATATCATCTTTGAATTGATAAGCAAAGAGGGCGGTAAGGCCCTGATGAGCAAAAAAACACATGAGAGTGGTAGCGACCGCATTGCAGAGGCGGTTGAAGACTTGGATGTGGACATCGTCATCAATGTTCAGGGTGATGAACCTTTTATTGATAAAGCAAGTTTAGAAGGGGTCATACAGGTTTTTAAAAAGGACCCCAACAAAGAAATTGATTTGGCATCTTTAATGACGCCCATCACCGATTGGGACGAAATTTCGGACCCGAATACCGTAAAAGTTATTGTAGATCAGCGTAGCTTTGCGCTCTATTTTTCGCGTTCTCCCATACCGTATCCACGCGATGAAAAAGCAGGTGCGGTCTATTACAAACACAAAGGTGTATATGCATTTAGAAAACGGGCCCTGTCCGATTTTCAAAAACTGCCCATGTTACCTTTGGAAGCAACAGAAAAAATAGAGGCCATCAGGTTTTTGGAACATGGCCGAAAAATAAAAATGGTGGAAACGCATGTAACGGGTATTGAAATTGACACCCCAGAAGATCTGGAAAAAGCCATAAAGGCATGGAAATAGATTTGAGCAACATAAAGGTCATTGGCTTTGATGCCGACGACACCCTCTGGGTGAACGAAACCTATTTTAGGGAGACCGAAGAGCATTTTGCCGAACTGTTGGAAGGGTATGAGACCAAGAACAAGATCGATCAAGAACTGTTCAAGGTCGAGATGCAGAATCTGGAATTGTACGGCTATGGCATCAAAGGCTTTATGC
>JABDND010000069.1 GCA_013001145.1 Croceitalea sp.
TCAAGTTTAAGGAATATTCTTATTGAAAAAAGGGGGATTGGCTGTGCCTTTCCCTACAAAGCTCCGCTTTGAAAATCAAAAAGCCCCACTTACAAATTCAATTTTAAGGAATGTTCTATTGAAAAAAGGGGTGATTGGCTGTACCTTTCCCTACAAAGATCCGCTATGAAAATCAAAAAGCCCCACTTACAAATTCAAGTTTAAGGAAAATTCTTATTGAAAAAAGGGGGATTGGCTGCGCCTTTCCCTACAAAGCTCCGCTTTGAAAATCAAAAAGCCCCACTTACAAATTCAAGCGAGCTTGATTTGACGTGAAACTTTTTGATTTATTCGTGACCACGGAGGGATTCAAACCCCCGACCGCTGGAGCCGAAATCCAGTGCTCTATTCAGCTGAGCTACGTGGCCGTACTATTATGAACTTAGTTTTGTCTTTACTATTGTAGAGATTGTTTTACCATCTGCCTGGCCGGCCAACTCTTTGGAAACCATGCCCATGACCTTTCCCATGTCTTGCATACCCGTGGCTCCCAAATAGTCTATGGTCTGTACCACTACTTTCTCTATTTCCTCTTCGGTCAATTGTTCTGGCAAAAACTTTTCAATGACCGCAACCTGTGCCAATTCAGGTTCGGCCAAATCGTTTCGACCCTGCCCTGAAAAAATGGCCGCACTATCTTTACGTTGCTTGACCAATTTTTGAATGAGTTTGACTTCATCTTCTTCGGAAAGTTCGCCTCCGCCACCTTTATCGGTCTTGGCCAATAAGAGGGCCGATTTGATGGCACGCAAAGATTCAAGCGCTACGGTATCTTTGGCTTTCATCGCCGTTTTCATTTCGGACATTACCTTTTCTTGCAAACTCATTTTAGACCTATTTTGGGCTGCGAAGATAAAAAATAAACCCGAAAGTCTATTTCAACTTTCGGGTTTAAAACATCCAAATTAATGGAAATTAATTAACACTACTAATCAACATTATCATGCAAAAAAGAGTTAGTTGAACGCAACTGAATTTCTTCATTGCTGTCTTCACTTACACTCGTTCTTGATACTTTATCTTCTTGGGGAGTACCCTCTAAATCAACCCCTTGCCTTTTATATGCCGGTTCTTTTTCCTTTTCTTCTATGCTACGGCTATTCTTGAAGGTATAGTTGAAGTTTTTCAATTTGCGCTTTCTTTCGTTTACGCGATCTCTCAACAGATCATTTATAGAACTATTGAAGGGGTCAATGTTGTTTGAAGTTGATTCATCATTGCTTGAAGAAGCATCTACATTTACGGTCCTTTTTTCAAAGATGAGTTCATCTTCAACCAACTTGGGTTCATGGGTCTCTGCAACAGACCTAGCTCCCGTTAATTGGGTTTCAAGCTCCATATATTCTTCAAGGTTATATCTTGTCTCATCCTTCTTATTAAAGTCGATGACCGGTGCCACTTCTATATATTCTTGCACTTCAACTTCCTTGACCTCCTCATCCAAATCAAATGTAATGGTACTGGCATCTTCTTCCTTGTCTGCAGTGTCATTCAACGGCATGTCAAAAGTCAAAGCAAATTGATCTTCTTCCCCTTTTTGTGATGAAACTACTTCTGGGTCCACTACATCAATATCGTTTAAAATGGTCTTTGATTCGATAATAACAAAATCCTCTTCTACATTCGTGGCCAAGACCTCATCTACTTGTTCTGGTTTAACCTCTTCGTAAAAGACATAAAAATTACGGATGTTATTGGTCGTAGGAATCAACTCAGATTCTGGTTCCTCAGTTTCAAGTTTTTCGGGCTCTTCTTCAAGAGTGTGCTTAATCACTGGTTCTTCAATAGGTTCATCTAAATCAAAACTCATCGCTGGTGCCGATGCACTTAAATCATGTACAGCCTTTTGTTCATCTTCCAGAGTATGGATAATTTTCTTGGTTTCGGTATTGACAATCTCATCTTGTTGGTCCATATCAAAACCTGTGGCGATAACCGTTACTGCGATGGCTTCACCTAAATTTTCATCTTCCCCTACCCCCATTATGATATTGGCACCATGACCGGCTTCAATTTGAATATGGTCATTGATTTCTCCAATTTCATCAATGGTGATTTCTTGTGATCCAGAAACAATCAATAAAAGCACATTTTTGGCACCCTTTATTTTGTTGTCATTCAATAAAGGCGAATCTAGAGCCCTGGTAATGGCTTCATGGGCTCTTGTAGCGCCTGAAGCCGTAGACGACCCCATAATAGCAGTTCCACTATCTGAGAGTACTGTTTTGGCATCTCTAAGGTCAATATTTTGAGTATAGTGATGTGTAATAACTTCGGCTATACCCCTAGCGGCCGTTGCCAATACTTCATCTGCCTTTGAAAAGCCCGCTTTAAAACCTAGATTGCCATAAACCTCGCGAAGCTTGTTATTATTGATCACTATCAACGAATCTACATTGGAACGTAAGCGTTCAATACCGGCTTGAGCCTGCTTGCAACGTAATACCCCTTCAAATTGAAAAGGCATGGTCACGATACCTACCGTCAAAACATCCATTTCACGTGCGAGTTTCGCTATAATTGGCGCTGCACCCGTACCGGTGCCACCGCCCATACCAGCGGTGATAAAAACCATTTTTGTTGTTGTATCCAACATGGCCTTTATCTCTTCCAAACTTTCCAAAGCGGCTTCTTCACCAACTTCGGGTCTTGCTCCTGCACCCAGTCCTTCGGTCAATGAGACGCCCAATTGAATTTTATTGGGTACCGGACTATTGTCCAGAGCCTGCGCATCTGTATTGCAGATTACGAAATCTACGCCATTGATGCCGGCCTGAAACATGTGGTTAATGGCATTACTGCCGCCACCGCCAACACCGATGACCTTAATTACGTTGCTTTTGTTCTTGGGTAAATCAAAAGCGATATTGTCAAATTCATTACTCTTGCTCATGGTACTAATTTTTGAGGGTATGTTTTATTCTGCGTTATCTAAAAAGTCTTTGAGTTTCTCTGACCATTTGTCAAAAATGGACTTTCGTTCTTTCTGCACTGTAACCGTATTCGCGGTTTGTGTTTGCTCTTGACCGGTCATGACCTCTTCATGTTCATGTTCATGCTCCATTTCATCTATAGCGGCGCCATTGGTTTTTGATTCTAAAGCATTCATCAACAACCCTACAGCCGTTGCATAAAGTGGACTGGCAATTTCCTCATCGGAGTCGCCGGCCAAATGTTCATTGGGGTATCCTATTCTGGTGTCCATGCCCGTGATATATTCCACCAGTTGTTTTAAATGTTTTAATTGACTGCCGCCACCAGTGAGCACTATACCGGCAATCAATTTTTTCTTCTGCTCTTCGTGACCATAGTTCTTGATTTCTACATAAACTTCTTCAATAATCTCTACCACACGTGCATGAATTATTTTGGACAAGTTTTTTAGGGTTATTTCTTTGGGTTCACGGCCTCTTAAACCAGGTATGGAAACAATTTCATTGTCTTTGTTTTCTCCCGGCCAGGCAGAGCCAAATTTTATTTTTAAGAGTTCGGCCTGCTTTTCAATGATGGAACAACCTTCTTTGATGTCTTCAGTGATGACATTGCCCCCGAATGGAATAACCGAAGTGTGTCGTATGATACCGTCTTTAAAAATGGCAAGATCGGTGGTACCACCGCCTATATCAATAAGGGCAACCCCTGCTTCTTTTTCTTCTTGGCTAAGAACCGCTTCGGCAGATGCCAGTGGCTCCAACGTGATGTTTCCCAAGTTTAATCCGGCACTTTTAATACACCTTCCAATGTTTTTAATTGAAGTTACTTGCCCTACCACCACATGAAAATTGGCTTCTAAACGACCTCCGTACATTCCAATGGGTTGTTTGATTTCGCTTTGTCCGTCTACCTTATACGATTGAGGCAACACATGGATAATTTCTTCACCGGGTAACATCACCAATTTATATACCTGATTGCACAGCTTGTCTAGATCATCATTGTTGATTACCTCTTCAGCGTTGGGCCTTGTGATGTAATCACTGTGTTGAAGGCTTCGAATGTGTTGACCGGCAATACCTACCACAACAGAACCGATTTTAAAGCCAGAATCTACTTCGGCTTGTTCTACTGCCTGTTGTATGGATGAAATGGTTTGGGTTATATTGTTTACCACACCACGGTGAACACCAAGACTTTTAGATCTGCCCGTACCCAAAATCTCTATTTTACCGTACTCGTTTTCCTTTCCTATTATGGCCACTATTTTAGTGGTACCAATATCTAAGCCGACTGAATAATTTTCTTGTTCCATAATTTATATTTTGGTGCAAACCACTTGATTATCAAATTCTAAACTTACACTTGCATAGTTCTCCAATGTGTCATCTTTGGAAGCCTTCACATAAAAGGCCATAAAATTTTTAAACTTTTCATCAAGGTTGTCCACACCGCCCAAATTCACAACAAAATTCTCAACCCTGAACTTTAGTTGATACTTGTTTTCATCTTCAATATGAATACCAATCACATTTTTTCTCAAGTAAGAATACTGGTTGACATATTCTAATATGACATAAGCATCTTCCAAGGTCTTTCCAGTTATTTTACCCGTAATGATCGGTACGCGTGCCGAATGATATTTTGACAATGGCATGCGTTTTCCTGTATCATCCAAATAAAATTTGGAGAAGCCTTCAACCCTTCCAATTGGTTTTCGCTGATCAATTTGAGAAATAAGTTCACCCTCAATTGAGAGATAGACTTGGGCATTTTTCACCATGGGATTCGACTTGATAATCGCTTCTATGGTATTCAAAACTACTTGTTCTTTTGCCCTATTTTTTACACTCCCGTAATTTTGTATTAACAATTTATTAACTGCATCTTCCGTGAGGTATAAGTTGTTGTCTCCCACAAATTTAACGCTCATACCTGCTATGGGTTTAGATATGTTTCTATGATTGGTAAAGCCAAATAGCCCTATCATCAACACCAATAATGTGCCCAATTTCAAATAGTTCCAATTAATTTGCATAAGCCAACTCGTTTTTGATTTTAGATACTTCAAGACCAATATCACCGGCTCCCATTGTTACTAAAATATCTGATTTACAACGTTTTATCTCATTTACCAGTTCTGTGCGGTCTATTAATTTTTTATTATCGTTCTGTATTTTACCCAAGAGCCAAAGCGAGGTAACCCCATCAATTGGTTCTTCACGTGCCGGATAGATGTCAAGCAATAAAACACAATCAAACTTGGCCAAACTTCTGGCGAAATCTTCTATAAAATCTTTTGTTCTCGAATACAAATGGGGTTGAAAAACAGCTGTTATTGTGGTGTCTGGATGCATTTCTTTCACTGCTTCATATACCGCATCTATTTCAGTGGGATGGTGGGCGTAATCATCAATATATATAAGGTGGTCAGCCTTAATTTGATATGAAAACCTACGCTGTACACCTTTAAAGGTTTCTAAGGCACCAGCCAATTTTTTGGTGTTTGAAATTGCTTGGGAAGCCATGGCAAAAGCAGCTAACCCATTGAGCAAATTATGCCGGCCGGGCTTGTTGAACCTAATTTCTTTTAACAGCTCGAACGGCGTCTTTATGTCAAAAACATAGGTGCCTTTCTCCACTTTAATATTGGTAATGCAGTAGTCAGAGGCATCCTCAATTCCGTAAGTGATACCATCTATGGGCAACCCATTGCGTATCAGTAGTTTTCCGTTGGGTTTTAATTTAGCTGCAAATTCCCTAAATGACTTTGTGAGTTCATCATCAGTACCATAAATATCAAGATGATCGGCATCCATGGAGGTAATGCATGCGACATTGGGCGACAACTGTAAAAAAGACCTGTCATATTCATCGGCCTCCACCACAGAAAATTCTGTACCCTCCAACACAAAATTACTGTTGAAATCTTCTGAAATACCACCTAAAAATGCCGTTAATGGCGTACCAGTTTCTTTAAGTAAATGTGCAAGAATACTTGAAGTTGTAGTTTTGCCATGCGTACCTGCCACTGCAAAACAAAAAGAATCTTTTGTAATGATGCCCAATACCTGGGACCGCTTTTTAACTGTAAATCCTTCATGAATGAAATAGTTTAATTCACTATGGTTTTTTGAAACTGCAGGTGTGTAGACGATCAGAGTGACATCAGCATCTTTATAATTTGTATCGATTAAAGCTGGATTATCAACATAATGAATGTCAATGTCCATTTTGACCAATTCGTCGGTTATTGGAGATTGGGTCTTATCATAGCCTGCTACTTTTTTACCTATGAATTTAAAATAGCGTGCCAACGCAGACATACCAATGCCTCCTATACCTATAAAATACACGCTTTGTATGTCTTTTAAATTCATCGTAATAAATTCTCTATCTCGTCAACAATATGCTCTGTGGCCTTTGGCTTGGCCAATTGCTTGATGTTGGTAGCCAGTCTGTTTTGTAGCTCTTTGGAGTTCATCAACTTTTCTAAGGTTACTCCAAACTCTGTCTTTAAATCTTTTTCTCTGAGCATCAGTGCAGCTTCTTTGGTGACCAAAGCCGTTGCATTTTTTGTTTGATGGTCTTCTGCAACATTGGGTGAGGGTATGAAGATGGTAGGCTTGCCCACAATACATAATTCTGATACCGATCCAGCACCAGCCCTTGATATAATAATATTGGCAGCGGTATATGCAAAATCCATCTTGTTCAAAAAAGCATGCACCTTTACACTTTCACCATCATATTTTTTATACTCATCTACATAAAGCTTACCACACTGCCATATCAATTGAAGGCCCAAATTATTGAACAGTGGCAAGTTTTCTACAACTAATTGGTTGATGCGCCTGGCCCCCAAACTCCCGCCCAAAATCAAAACAATGGGTTTATCAGAATTGAGGTTGAAGAAATTGACGGCTTCTCTTTTTTCTACATTGATTTTCATCAATTCGCTCCTAATAGGATTGCCTGTTTTTACAATCTTATCTTTCGGAAAAAACTGTTCCATACCATCATAGGCGACACATATTTTGCTGGCCTTATTGGCCAATATCTTGTTGGTTATGCCGGCGAATGAATTTTGTTCTTGTAGTATATAGGGCAATCCTTTTAAAGAGACCATGCGAAGCAGTGGCCCACTGGCGAACCCCCCTGTACCAATGGCGACATGGGGTTGAAACTCTTTTAGTATTTTGCGTGCTCTAAACAAACTACTTATCAATTTTATTGGAAACATTAAATTTTTAAGGCTTAGTTTCCGTTGTATGCCACTTATCCAAAGGCCTTCTATTTTATAACCGGCCTGTGGAACTTTTTCCATTTCCATCTTGTCATTTGCGCCAACGAACAAGAATTCTGCATCATTAAATCTTTTCTTTAGTTCATTCGCTATTGCAATGGCAGGATAAATATGTCCGCCTGTACCGCCTCCCGAGAGTATGAACCTATATTTGCCCACTTAACACATCTAAAGGATTGGTGTCATCTATATTAGAAGCCTCAAATTCAGGCTGCTTTTTATCACTTGCACTCAATACTATACCTATGGCCAAGCAAGTCATCCATATTGATGTGCCCCCCATACTAATAAGAGGTAACGGCTGCCCTGTGGTAGGAAATAATTCCACAACCACGGCCATATTAATAAAGGCTTGAAACACAATCGGCAATCCTACCCCAATAATCAGCAATTTGCTAAAAACAGTGCTTGCCGAATTGGCCACCACCACTATTCTGAATAGCAGTAATAGGTAAAAAAACAAGAGTCCCAGACCACCTACTAAGCCATATTCTTCAATGATGATGGCAAATATGAAATCTGAAGTACTTTGTGATAAAAGATTTTTCATTACGCTCTTGCCTGCCCCTTTACCAAAAAGACCCCCTTGGGCAACCGCCATTTTAGCATAGCTTACTTGGCGTGAAGCATCGGCACTTGCCGATTCTGGATGAACAAATGTCTCTATTCTTGTTTTCCATGTCAATGCCCGTTGTGAAGGAATTTTATCTGGCGCCACAAATAACACGGTCATAAAAGCAGCTATGGCCAAAAGGCCAACACCTGTCATTGCCAATAAGTATTTGAGTGGATATCCTCCCAAAAAACAAAGCATCATGGCCATCACCATAATTATGGCCGCCGTGGAAAAGTTTTCTGGCAAAATCAAAACAACCACAAGGGCAACCGGCATCCATAGGGGAAGTATGCTTTCTTTAAATGTTATGGTTGTTTCTCTAATTTTCGATAGGTAACGGGCTATCCATATCATTAAAACCACTGATGCCAATGTTGATGTCTGAAAATTGACCCCTATGAATGGAATGCGTATCCAACGGTTGGCAGTGACCTCACCTATTTGGGTTTCAACAGTCAAGGTATAAGCCAGTAGCGGAAGTACTATGGGGAAGCCTATAAGTACAAGGCCTTTAAAATAATGTGCTGGTATACGATGCACCGCATATATGATCATGAAACCCAAAAATAGTAGCACCCCATGCTTTAATAAATGACTGATTGTAGTACCCGTATCTTTTACATACACCAGATTGGTGCTTGCACTGTAAACTGGTAAAAATGAAAAAAGAGCTAAAAGGGCAACAATACCCCATATAGCTTTATCTCCTCTCAAATTTTTTATCAATGTCAACACTACCTACAAATTTTTTATGGCTTCCTTAAATTGGTTTCCTCTATCTTCATAATTCTCAAAAAGGTCAAAACTGGCACATGCCGGTGAGAGCAAAACAGTATCTCCTCTTTCTGCAATCTTATAAGCCACTTTAACGGCTTCTTCCATGGCGTAGGTTTCAACCAAAGGCTCAACGACATTTCCAAAAACTTCAATTAATTTTGAATTATCCATTCCCAAACAAATAATGGCTTTTACCTTTTCACGAACCAATGGCATCAAAGCTTTATAATCATTGCCCTTATCGACGCCACCAACAATCCAAACGATGGGCTTATTGATACCATCCAAGGCATAATAGGTTGCGTTGATATTGGTTGCCTTAGAATCATTTATATATTCAACATGGTTTATTTTCAAAACTTTTTCCAATCTATGTGGAACTCCTTGAAACGTTTGAATACTTTCTCGAATAGCATCCTTTCTTACATTGACCAAAAGTGAGGCCAGCGAAGCTGCCATGGCATTCTTTAAATTGTGCTGGCCTTCAAGGGCCAATAAATTTGTACTCATTTTCAAAGTTTTAGTTTCTAGTTGTATGTTGATCATATCGTTCTTTAACCATGCCCCTAATTCAAATTCCTTTGTTAGGGAAAAAGGCACCAGTTGAGATTTTATGGGATGTTTTTGCAACCAATTTTCAATGACCATATCGTCGGCATCATAGATCAAATAATCATTGGAATCTTGGTTCATGACAATCCTGAACTTAGAGGCTATATAATTTTGAAAGTCATAATCATAGCGATCTAAATGATCTGGGGTGATATTGGTGATTATGGCAACTTTGGGTTTAAATTTTTGAATGCCATCCAATTGAAAGCTGCTAATCTCCAACACATAATGCCCATAATCACTGTGGGCAACCATTTTCGCAAAACTGTCACCTATATTGCCTGCCATTCCAACATGTAATCCACCGCCTTTCAAAAGGTGATGGGTTAGCATGGTAGTAGTTGTTTTTCCATTACTACCTGTTATGCCTATGATAGTGGCATTGGTATATTGGGCGGCGAATTCAATTTCTGAAATTACAGGCACCCCAATTTCTATCAACTTTTGAACCAAGGCCACCTTATCTGGTATGCCAGGGCTTTTCATTACCAAATCGGCATTTACGATTAGGGCTTCTGTATGCTGCTTTTCTTCCCAATCAATCTCAAAATGTTTAAGAACGTCTTTATATTTTTTCGGTATCTCTCCTTTATCAGAAAGGAATACCTCGAATCCTTTTTGCTTTCCTAAAATGGCTGTACCAATACCACTTTCTCCTCCTCCTAAAATCACCAATCGCCTCATGCTATCGAATTTTAAGGGTGACAATACTCACAATGGCGAGCAGTATCCCAATAATCCAAAATCGTGTGACTATCTTACTTTCGTGATATAATTTTTTTTGATAATGATGATGAAGGGGCGCCATTAAAAAAATCCGTTTTCCTTCGCCAAATTTCTTTTTGGTATGCTTGAAATAACCCACCTGTAGCATGACCGAAATGGATTCGGCAAAAAATATTCCGCATAGAATGGGTATCAACAATTCTTTTCGCACGATAATGGCGATTACTGCAATGACGCCACCTATGGTCAAACTACCGGTATCACCCATAAAAACTTGAGCCGGAAAAGCATTGTACCATAAAAATCCAACAAGACCTCCAACAAAAGCAGCAATAAATACCACTAGCTCTCCTACTCTGGGGATATAAAAAATGTCTAAATAATTTGAGAATTGGATATTACCCGAAACCCACGCAAATATGCCAAGTGTCAATACAATGATGGCCGAAGTTCCTGCGGCCAAACCATCAATACCATCGGTAAGGTTTGCACCATTGGAAACTGCGGTAACGATCAATATGACCACAGGTATAAAAATGAGCCAGGCATATTTTTCGGTGCCTTCTCCTGCCCAAGTGATAAAATCGGCGTAATCCAATTCATTGTTCTTGAAAAAAGGAACATTGGTACGCACACTTTTGGTCTCTTGCCCATATACTTTTTCAACGGTGAACGTTTCGGTAATACGAGTGCCGTCCTTTTCTTTCATTGTGACCAAGGGGTGAAAGTAAAGTACAAGCCCAACGATAAGGCCAAGCACAATCTGACCCATTATTTTGAACCTACCTTTAAGACCCTTTTTATCGCCCTTGAATATTTTGATGTAATCATCTATAAACCCAATAATTCCCATCCATATCATGGTTACAATCAATAAAATGACATAGATATTTTTTAGGTCACCGACCAAAAGCACCGGTATCAATGTTGAAAGTATGATGATAATGCCACCCATAGTCGGAGTGCCTGCTTTTTGGCTCTGGCCTTGCAATCCCAATTCACGAATGCTTTCACCAATTTGTTTTGCCCTTAGGTAAAGTATGATTCGCTTACCGTACACCACAGCGATCAACAGCGATAACAATACGGCAACTGCCGCCCTAAAAGACAAGAACCGAAAGAGGGAGGCTCCGGGCAGTTGATATTGTTGTTCTAAATAATCAAATAGGTAGTAAAGCATTTGTTTGTTACTTATTCAGATTATCAAGCGCATTTTTGACTTCTATGAAGTCATCAAAATTGATGCGCTTACCATTGGTTTCTTGATAGGTTTCATGTCCCTTTCCGGCAACAAGGATAATATCATTGGCAACAGCCAATTTGCAAGCTGCTTTTATGGCCTGTTTTCTGTTTTCTATTGCCAATACTTTTCTTGCATTTTGGGGTTCAACACCAGCTTCCATTTCTTCAATGATGACTGTGGGTGATTCCGTTCTAGGATTATCTGAGGTAAAAATGGCTTGGTTGCTCATTTCTGATGCGATATGACCCATAACCGGGCGCTTAGACTTGTCACGATCACCACCACACCCCACTACGGTGATGATGTTTTCATTTCCAGTCCTCAATGCATTGATGGTAATCAATACATTTTTAAGCGCATCCGGTGTATGGGCATAATCAACAATAGCTGTAATTTTCTTTTTCGAAATAAAGTATTGAAACCGTCCGTTTACATTTTCGAGTTCACTTATCAATCTTAGTATTTCAAGTTTTTCCAACCCTAAAATATCTGCGGTGGCATAAATAGCCAGTATGTTGTATGCGTTAAAATCGCCTATTAATTTTGACCAAATTTCATTGTCATCAATCTTGAGCAATTGCCCATTGAGCTGCTTCTCTAAAATTTGACCCCGGTAATCAGCGAAAGATTTTAATGCGTAGGTGTATTTTTTTGCCTTGGTGTTTTGCAACATCACCATCCCATTTTTATCGTCGAGATTAGTCATGGCAAAAGCGGTCTTTGGCAATCCGTCAAATAATTTCTTTTTGGTATCTCGGTATTCGGCAAAGGTCTTGTGGTAATCTAAATGATCATGTGAAAGATTGGTAAATATGGCTCCAGTGAAATACAAACCTTCGGCTCTTTTTTGATGAATGCCGTGCGAACTCACCTCCATAAAACAAAATTCCACCCCTTCAACATTCATCATTGCCAACTGCTTGTTGATTACCAATGGGTCAGGTGTGGTATGGGTTGTGGCATATTCCTTATCATCAACCATTATTTTAATGGTTGATATCAATCCAACTTTATAACCTGCCTTTTTGAATAAATCATACAACAACGTACTCACTGTCGTTTTTCCGTTGGTGCCAGTTACACCCACCAATTTTAAATTCTTTGAAGGATTTTCATAGTAATTGGCCGCCATTACAGCCAAGGCCTTCTTACTGTTATCAACTTTTACGTAGGTGATGCCATCGACCAAAACTTTAGGCATGTTTTCACATATTATGGCCTTTGCGCCAGCATCGATTACTTTGGATATATAGATGTGCCCATCGGTCACCAAACCTTTTATGGCGACAAAAACATCATCCATACCAACCTCTCGTGAATCAAAATGAATTTGGTTCACCAACACATTGGTATCGCCACCTACAGCCTTAAGGCCTACTCCATACAATATGTCTTTTAGTAACTTCATGAAAGTTGTAAGACTATTTTTTTAACATTCTTTAATTTTGTGCCACTGGCCACAGACTGTGATTTAACCTTGCCATTTCCCTTTACCTCTACTTCTACACCCAAATTCTCAAGAATGGATACGGCATCCATACCCGACATGCCTTTGACATTGGGCACATCTTGATACGTTTTTTGAGCATGGGCGTAAAACGCCTCATATGCTTTTTCCAATTCATTTGCTTTAGGATTTACTGGTACAACCTCATCAACGGTTGGAGAACTTGAATAAATTTTTTGGGCCACTGATTTAAAAACGGGTCCAGAAACGTCGGCACCATAGTATCCTACGCTCTTATCTGGCTCATGAATGACCACTATACACGAGTATTGTGGTTCATCTGCAGGAAAATAGCCCACGAATGTTGAGATGTAGGCCAATTTATCTGGGTCTTTGGCCACATAATTTTTTTGACAAGTTCCTGTTTTGCCCGCCATGGAAAAACTCTTCGAATAAAGACCATGACCTGTCCCGTATTTTTTGTCAACCACACTTTTTAATAGCTTTTGTGCTTTCCTAACGGTTTCTTGAGAACATATGGACGGATTGATTACTTCAACATCAAATTTTTTGATCACTTTTTTACCAACCCTTGCTTCTTTGATAAACTGAGGCCGTACCATTTTTCCATTGTTGGCAATGGCATTATAAAAAGCCAATGTTTGCAGCGGTGTCATTGAAACCTCATATCCATGGGACATCCATGCCAATGAAATACCTGACCACCCCTTTTCTCCCGGATATCTAAGTACAGGTTGACCTTCACCTATAATAGGTAGCTCTAGATTCTTGTGAAGACCCATGTTCATTAGTCTATCCACATATTTTCTAGGCTCATTTTTATAATTTTCGTGTATTATTTTCGCAAACGCGGTATTGGAAGAAAGTGCAAAGGCATCTGAAACGGAAATTTTGCCATAACCACCCCATTTTGAGTCACGAACAGTGCGGTCGTATATTCTCCATCGTCCATTTTCGGTATCAACGATACTGCTGGTATCGACCTTTTTATCTTCCAAAGCGGCTACCAACGACATTAATTTAAAGGTAGAACCCGGTTCGTGGGATTCACCCACGGCATAATTCAATCGTTCGTAATATTTGCCCTCTTCTGTTCTTCCTAAATTTGAGATGGCCTTTATTTGACCTGTATTGGTCTCCATCACCACTACACAACCATGATCAGCCTTATAATGCTCCAATTGTTTAAGCAGGGCATGATGGGCAATATCTTGAATGTTGGTATTTATGGTGGTTACAATATCTCTACCATCTTGGGGCTCAATTATATTATCAAAGCCAACAGGTTTCCATTGACTACCCGCACTTTTTTGCTTTAACCTTTTACCTTCATTGCCGCGCAAATATTCTTTGCCAAAGGCACCATCTAGGCCTACCCTTGTAAAATGACCTTTCTCATCAACGCGCTCATAACCTATACTACGGGCGGCGATTTTGCCTAATGGGTATTCGCGAACCACACGATGGGACTCCATGAAGCCACCTCGGTTGGGACCATACTTAAATAGGGGAAATTTGCGCATTCTGGCATAATCCAGGTACTCAACGTTCTTTGCAATTAATTTATAGCCATTTTTATTTGCCCTTGCCTTTCTGAGCATTCGCAGATAGTATGAGGCAGGTTTCTTAAAGAGTTGGGCCAACGAATCACATAGCGGCACAATATTATCATTCCAATCTTTATTGTTGACGGTATTGGCATCAAAACGAATTTCATATTTGGCCACCGAGGCAGCCAATAAACTACCGTCGTCGGCATAAATATTGCCTCTGTTGGGTTGTATGGTAAACATGCGCTCCGTTTTTTGCATGGCCAGTTCTTTATAGGTTTCACCTTCTACCATTTGAATGTTGGCCAATTTAACCACCACAGCTATCGCAAATAGAAAGAGCACCCCAGCAACGAGATACAATCTGTTCATGATATTTTTTTCGCTTATGGCCATTAGTTTGATGCTATTACTACTATTTTTTTAGGAGGATTTTCAGATGGTTTCAAGCCCTTGTCCAATACTGTCTTTTTAAGGGATGACTCTAATTTTAACTGTTGTAGATCTCTTCGGTTCTTGACAAATTCACTACGCAAGGCCCTGACCTCTTCATTAAGTTTTGAAATTTCATAGACTTTCTTATCTGCCTGATGACTACTGGAAATCATCATAGTAGCTAAAAAAGAGGCGAAGAATAAAAAAAGCCAGTTCTTGGGTGCGGCACCGCTCACCAAAAACTTACCCTTTAAAATGTCTAAAAGTCCTTTTTTCATTTTCATATTTGTGTGTGGTCAATAAACCAGCAATATTTTATAAGCGTTCCGCTATTCTCAATTTGGCACTTCGCGCTCTATTATTGACCGTAATTTCTGTTGCCGATGGAACAATAAGACCATTTACCTTTTTTAGCGGAACATTAATGTTTCCATAAAAATCCTTTTCTGCCTCTCCTTCAAACTTACCGTCCCTAATGAAGCGCTTCACACAGCGATCTTCTAGTGAGTGATAACTAATCACACTTAATCGACCACCTGTTTTCAGCACATCGGGCACCTGGAGCAAAAATGCTTTGAGCACTTCAATTTCTTGATTGACCTCAATACGTATTGCTTGATAGATTTGTGCCAATATTTTGTTCTCTTTCATTTTTGGCAAAAATCGTTGCAACGCGCTTTTAAGTTGAGCTGTGGTTTTGATTGGCGATTCTTTGCGAACATCTATAAGCCTTTGTGCCATATCATTTGCATTACGTAGCTCACCGTAATTGAATAAAACCGATGCCAGCTCTTGTTGCGAATATGTATTCACGACAGCATAGGCCGTCAATTCATTTTTTTCGCTCATCCGCATGTCCAAATCAGCATCAAAACGCGTGGAAAATCCGCGTTCTGCTTTATCAAATTGATGTGAGGAAACTCCAAAGTCTGCCAAAATACCATCAACCTCTACTATGCCATAGAACTTTAAAAACTGTTTGAGAAACTTGAAATTCTCATTGATCAGCACAAACCTTGGGTCATCAATCGTATTTGCCAAGGCATCTTCATCTTGATCAAAGGCAATCAATTTGCCCTTCTCGCCCAATCTTTTCAATATTTCTTTGGAGTGGCCGCCACCACCAAAAGTGACATCTACGTAAACTCCATTTTCATTTATGTTCAAACCATCAACCGATTCTTTAAGTAAAACCGGATTATGGTAATCTTTACCCATTTCTCACTGCATCGGCACTACCGCCTTTTTTATTGAATATCTTTTCGGCAACATCTGGGTAAACCTTTTCACTTTCTTGCAATACCGCTTCGTACTTGGCCTTATCCCAAATTTCAACCCGATCATCGGCACAATTCAAGACCACTTCTTTTTCTATGTTGGCAAATTCTATAAGATTACGGGGTATTTGTACGCGACCTGTTTCTGAATCTACTTTGACATCAATCTTCATACCTGCGGTGAATTTTCTGAAGAACAAATCATAATCCCTACTTATGTTCTTTTCGGCACGAACCTGTTTCATCAACACATCAAACTCACTTTTTGGAAAAAGCTCCAAACAATCCTGAAAAACAGCCCTTTTTATGACAAAATCTTGTTCAATCATGGGCATCAACTGATTTTTTAAGGCATTGGGTAGTGTTACCCTGCCTTTGGCATCAGCCTTACAATCAAATTGACCCATTAAGTCCATAAACAACAGGGTATATTATTCAGTTTATAAAAATCAAATATATAGATTTTATTTCCACATTTTACCACCTCACGACACAAATGTTAATAAAATCCGAAATTTTAACGTCAAAATTCCACCATATATTGTTCTGCGGAAACACATTTGTTTAAAAAGAAGTCTTGTTCAAAGTGCAACCAACTATTACTTTCCACATTTCACCACCAATATTCACGTCATATGAATGCTATGAAATGCCTATATTTGCCGCTTTAGACCGAACTAGTTTAGATGGAAGAAGAGATTATTACCGACGGCAAGTTCCGTTATATTGAAATTGGCGAGGGTACCCCCATAATTATTCTTCACGGCCTTATGGGTGGTTTAAGTAATTTTGAGGGAGTGACCAGTTATTTTCCACCCAAAGGATACAAGGTTCTTGTTCCTGAGTTACCTATTTATGATATGCCGATGCTTAAAACCACGGTAAAAAATTTCGCGAAGTTTTTAGAGCAGTTCATTGAACACAAGCAGCTGAAAGATGTTATTCTCTTAGGAAATTCATTGGGCGGCCATATTGGCCTTTTGCACACCAAATTATACCCTAAAATGGTCAAGGCTTTGGTCATAACGGGTAGTTCCGGACTTTACGAAAGTGCGATGGGCGATGGTTATCCAAAGCGTGGCGACTATGAATTCATCAAAAAGAAGGCCCAAGACGTATTTTATGACCCAGAGGTGGCGACCAAAGAGATTGTGGACGAAGTTTTTGCTACGGTAAATGATCGTATGAAATTGGTCAAAACACTTGCCATAGCCAAGAGCGCCATAAGGCACAATATGTCAAAAGACCTACCGCAAATGAAGACTCCAACCTGTATAATTTGGGGTGAAAACGATACGGTAACACCACCAAATGTGGCCAAAGAATTTCACGAACTACTACCCGATTCAGAATTATTCTGGATTGAAAAATGTGGCCATGCACCGATGATGGAACATCCTAATCAATTTAATGCAATTTTGGATGCTTGGCTGACCAAACGGGGTTTTTAGTATTAAATATTTCAGATCGTCGCCTACCCAATATAGTCTTTGATGTTGGTCCTATGATTCAATATAAACGAAATCAATAAAATTCCTTTTTCATGAAAATTACCTCGGCCGAGTTTGTCATGAGCAATTCAGAGGTTTCAAAATGCCCCAATGAACCCTTACCGGAATACGCATTTATTGGTCGCTCCAATGTAGGTAAGTCTTCTTTGATCAATATGTTGGTAAATCAGAAAAGTTTGGCAAAAACGTCTGGCAGACCAGGAAAAACACAATTGATCAATCACTTTAAAATAAACAAAAATTGGTTTTTGGTCGATTTACCAGGTTATGGTTATGCACGTGTATCAAAAAGGGACAAAAAAGTATTTCAAAAATACATAACCGAATATTTTGAAAAAAGGGAACAGTTGGTGTGTGCCTTTGTACTGGTTGATATTCGGCATGAACCACAACCAATTGATCTGGAATTTATGGAGTGGCTGGGGACCCATGCCATTCCTTTTGCCATCATTTTCACCAAAGCTGATAAATTGAAACCCAGAGCTATAAAGAAAAATGTTGATATTTATTTGCAACAAATGCTGGACACGGTCTGGGAAGAAACTCCCCCCTATTTTATTACATCGTCGTCACAACGAATTGGCAGAGAGGAACTATTGAACTACATTGATCAAATCAATACTACCTTTTTTGAAGCCAAAACTTAACAGGGGTTATCCATATTTTTTTTGTACCGCAGCAATTAGGTCATCAACCGAATTAAGTTGATTAATCTCGTCTGCACCGATTAATACCTGTAATCCATTTTTTCCTTCTACAAGAATAATGGGGTAACTGAATTTGTAACCGAACTTACTGGCATACTGCTTTGCAAATTCATCTTTATGCAAAAATGTCATTGGCCAATGGCTTTCGTTTTTGTACTTTTTCCATTTTGTATTTTCAGTAAAAAGCCCAAAAGTAATTTGGCAGAGATTACACTCATAAGAAGCAGGACGAAATGTTTTATGAAAGGTGTCCAGAACTAAATTTCTAGCTCCAGAAATGTCGTTATAAACAAATATCAGCTTTTCAATCACAACAACTGTTGGCATATTCCGAGTATAAATACCGGGCAGAATTTTTACTTTCTCAAATCTAGCTTTTCAGCAAAATACTCGCAAAAATCCTTCATGGTGGCGGTCATTTTTTCGTCTTGTGTGGCTTTCATATAGGTATCGGCCATAGTCACCAAAGTTTGATGAAAGAAAATCTTCATTTCATCGACCGGCATATCTTTTGTCCAGAGATCAATTTTCAACGACTCTTTATTTTTACTGTCCCAAACAGATAGCATCATGGCTTTTGCGTCGGCATTATCAATGCCCCCATCTTGGGCCGACCATGTAAGTTCTTCGGGCACCCTGTTCTCATCAAGACCTACTTTTAACTTAATTTCTGAAGTATGTTCTATCGCCATCTACTTTTTTGGTTTATAGTTTGATTTTCTAAAAATTTCATCTGCTGGCATGGCCAATAATTCGGATAAGCCCAATGAAGGGTTTTGTTCTACAAAGGTATTTACGATTTGCCATCCTATAAAACGGCCCAGTCGCGAAGGCGACTCTCTATCCAATTCAAGTCCGAATTTAGAGAAGGGCGCCGGGTCTAAAAACCTATTCTCCAATTTTGGATCTGTACTATAGAGCAGCGATTCTTCAACATAGTATCGCCAAATTTGCTCTTCATTGGCCAAAGCCCAATCCATATCTTCAGGGCTGTAACCCATAATGATATCTATTTCCTTATTGGGCAGCAATAAATTCTTAATATATAGTTCTTTGCCGTAGTAAATCATTCTAGCCAAAAAACTGCGGTCTTTGGGATATTGATTT
The DNA here is from genome assembly GCA_013001145.1 of Croceitalea sp. Lineage (GTDB taxonomy): Bacteria > Bacteroidota > Bacteroidia > Flavobacteriales > Flavobacteriaceae > Croceitalea. The sequence goes on from JABDND010000069.1 coordinate 19,309, forward strand.
ACGATCTTGGCAAAAGCACTGGCAACATCGGCCGCTAGATATTTTTTATCCAAATCTTGGGCGATGTAGTTTTGAATACCAGCGTAAAAATGGTGATCGCTGCCCAAGTAGTTGTCCAAGGCCACGAGTAAGAGACTATCGGTCAACACCACTCTGTAATCATATTCCACATCATTGGTCAGAGTGACCAACTTGGGTATTGAATATTGAGGATAATAATACTTAATGTGCTTAAATAGAAGTTCAAGGTCTTCTCTTTCTTCATTAAAATCTCCAAACACACTGTCTACTTCATGAGCAATCTCCATTTGAAGTGTATCTTGAAGTTTGGCTACCCAAATACTATCGGTGTATTGTTTTGGAAACAAATACGGATATTTATTTTTAAGTTGAGGAATGTCTTCGGCATTTGCAGTGGCAAACTCACGATCAAATCGCCCAAGATTTAAATTGACCGGAATACGCGCAACCTCATCACTAATTTTCTTCTCTTCCTTACATGCCATCCAAAGCATCGCTGAGACGGCAATTAAAAAGAATTTTGAATTCAACTTCATTCTTAAGGATACAGGGTTTAATTTTACAAGGCACAAAGGTAAATTTTTGAACTTAAAAGAATACTATGCAAACAGAAAAGGTCATTGACCATATTGTAAACTGGTTACGGGATTATGCCATAAATGCCAATTGTAAAGGGTTTGTCATAGGAGTTTCGGGTGGTATTGACTCGGCCGTTACTTCAACTTTATGTGCCAAAACGGGTCTTTCATTGCTTTGTGTTGAAATGCCCATACATCAAGGAGCCAATCAGGTCACTAGGGCAGACGAACATATTAAGTGGTTAATGCGCAATTTTGATAATGTAAATAGAGTGCCCGTAAATTTAACCTCTGTATTTGACAGCTTGGTTGCAGCCTTGCCCAAAGTTGCCAATGAAGAAGATCGTTTTATGTCGCTGGCCAATACCAGGGCACGTTTACGTATGACTACGCTCTACTATTTTGCTGCATTAAAAGGATATCTGGTAGCAGGTACAGGCAACAAAGTGGAAGACTTTGGAATTGGTTTTTACACCAAATATGGTGATGGAGGGGTTGACCTTAGTCCTATCGCCGATTTATTGAAAACCGAAGTATATGAATTGGGAAAGGTATTGGGCGTGAACCAAGATATTATGGAAGCTGCACCTACCGATGGTCTTTGGGGAGACCATAGAACCGATGAAGACCAAATTGGTGCTAGCTACCCAGAATTGGAATGGGCCATGACCATGGATGACCAAGGCAAGACGGCAAATGATTTTTCTGACAGGGAGAAAACCGTGTTTGAAATATATAAAAGGTATAATTCTGTCAATAAGCATAAGATGATTCCTATACCTATATGCGAAATACCTGATTCGTTAAAAGCGACCACTTACCCTTGAAAAATGTAGAAAAACGAATAAAACCATAATTTTTCTATGGTTTTAAGAAAAAAATGACAAATTTGTTCCTCTAAATAGTTAACTTGCCTTGCATCGATTGTAAGCATTTAATTACTAAAGACTATTTTGACAGAATAAATTAAAGAAAAACTACCATGATCAATGTTTTAATTGCAGATAGTCACCCCATCGTAAGGCTCGGAATAAAGCAGGTTTTAGAATCCGCTTCGGGCTTTGAGATTATAGGTGATGTTTCTTCTACCACTGAACTTTTTAAGGCCTTGGAAAAGGTGTCGCCCGATGTTGTAATGCTCGAGATGGACATCCCTGAAATAAACGGAATCGCCACACTTAGGAAAATAAAACAGGAGTTTCCCAATACCAAGGTTTTGATGTACAGCGGTCAATCTGAAGACGTTTATGCATTGAGCACCATTAGGGCCGGAGCTTTTGGCTATTTGTCAAAAAGCGCCGATGTAGACTATATCATATCGGCCATTCGCAAAGTGGCAGAGGGCAATATGTTCATCACCAATGAATTGGCACAACGCCTTGCATTTGATGAAGGCACACAAAAGCCAAGAAGATTCTTTAGAAAGCTTTCTTCAAGAGAAGTAGAGGTCTTAAAATTATTGGCGAGCGGAAAACGTAATAAAGAAGTTGCCGAAGGACTTAATCTCAACGAGAAAACCGTTAGCACCTATAAAGCTAGATTAATGCGAAAGCTTAATGTCGACAATTTAGTAGACTTGTTACAACAGGCAAAAGCATTGGAATTATATTAGAATACGTTCATCACTAAATTTAAAAACCCTATGATAAATGGGGTTTTTTTTGTGAATATTAGCATTTGATGGACTTCAGTGCCAATTCACGAACCATTTTGTAGGAAAAGCTTTCCGTGTGGTTTCAAAAATCAAGAAAGCACTCTGTTTAGCTTGGCATTTAGCAGTTTATTTAATTGTAGATAGTTGAGAATCTCTTCCAATACTTCTTGATTTCCTTCCGCCCTATCTTGTGTTTCTTTTTGCAGTTGGTGAATTCTACTCTTTATAAGATTACATCTAAGGGTAAGAATGGTCTCTCCCACCAATTGTGCTATACCCATCTGCTTGTTTTTAGGATATATGTCTTTTCTTTCCCAATCGTGAAGCACATACTTTTCTTCTTCCATTAATATAGATGAAACCTCACTGACCGTTCCTTGGTCTAAGCTGTTCAAAAAAGTATTGATGGAAAAGGCCTCGGTTTCATTCAAGGTTGCAATCAATCGATAGTATATGTTTTTAAAATTTTCATTTGAAAGTTCAATCTCATCTTCTTGAAGATCAAGGTATATTTTTTCATATACTTTGGCCACAATTACCTCAGGTTCCAGAACCAAGTTACCTTCATCATTCTCTTTCAAAACCAAATCTTCAAACTCTTGCTCTTTATCGCCATATAAAAGCAATAGCTCAATTATTTTGCGCTCCAACTCAAATTGAATATCCACTTTTTCAACCAGCTGATCATTCTTGACCACCTCAAAAGCTTTTTGCTCTTGCTTTTGTTTTTTAGTGCTATCGTAATATTCTTTTTTGTCAATTTGGGCCAAGGTATTATAGAGCACCTCTTCAGAAATCTGCATAATCTTAGCACATTCTTGAATGTAGATTTCCTTTTTTATCCTATCCGGAATTTTGGCGATGCTATTCACAATATCACGTACCGTATCGGCCCGTTTAATGGGATCGTTGGAGGCCTCTTTGACCAACAAAGAAGTTTTAAATTGAATAAAATCTTTTGAATTGTCTGCAAAGTATTGCATCACTTCTTCAAAGTCATTATTTCTGGCAAAACTATCAGGGTCGTCCCCTTCGGGAAAAGAACACACCTTTACGTTCATTCCCTGCTCTAAGATCAAATCAATACCGCGTAAAGAAGCTCTTAAACCTGCCGCATCACCATCAAATAGAACAGTGATATTATTGGTCAACCGATTTATCAAGCGAATTTGTTCTGGTGTCAAAGCCGTTCCGCTGGAAGCCACAACATTGTGTATGCCCCTTTGGTACATTTGAATAACATCTGTGTAACCTTCCACCAAATAACAATTGTCTTCTTTAGCTATGGCCTGTTTCGCGAAATAAATGCCATAGAGAACTTTGCTTTTATGGTAAATATCACTTTCGGGCGAGTTTAAGTATTTGGCCGCTTTTTTATCATTGGTCAATATGCGTCCTCCAAAACCCAAAACTCTTCCGCTCATGGAATGAATGGGAAAAATGACCCTGCCCTTAAAACGGTCAAACTTTTTTGATTCGCCCAATTCTTGTTCTTTGACAATGGTCAAGCCTGTTTTTTCCAGGTACTCCAATTTGTAGCCTTTGTCCAAGGCAGTTTGGGTAAATGCATCCCATTGATTGATGTTATACCCTAATCCAAACTTTTTGATAGTTTCATCGCTAAAGCCACGTTCCTTAAAATAGGTGAGTCCTATAGCTTTACCTTGCTCAGACTCCCAAAGGATCTCTGAAAAGTACTTTTGGGCATATTCAGACACCAAATACATACTTTCTCGCTCATTGGCCTGTTCCTTTTGCTCATCGGTCTGTTCAGTTTCCTCAACTTCAATATTGTATTTTTTCGCGAGGTATTTTATAGCCTCAGGATAGCTAAAATGCTCATGTTCCATCAAAAAGGCAACTACGTTGCCCCCTTTGCCACTGCTGAAGTCTTTCCATATTTGTTTTACCGGTGAAACCATAAAACTTGGTGTGCGTTCGTCAGAAAAAGGGCTTAAGCCTTTAAAGTTGGAACCCGATTTTTTAAGTTGTACGAAATCACCAATGACCTCCTCAACCCGGGCGGTTTCATAAACTTGGTCTATGGTGGTCTTTGATATCATAGAGGGCTAACTTTATCTCAGCTTTATTAGAGAAATCGTAATTTTGAGGTAAAGCTTTCAAATTTATCATAAAAATGATTCTTTTCCTCGGAACTCGACCTGGAAAAAAACTAAAAGTCTTCTTGAAGGAGTTACTTGTCCATATTGTGGTCAAAAAGAAACACTGTCCCTGACTTTACAATCCAATTATTTCCATTTGTTTTGGCTGCCCATACTAAAAATAGGAACATCCCGCTATGCGGAATGCTCCCATTGTAAAAGATTTTTTTATAAAAAAGAGTTTACCAGCGAAATGGAAAGAGTGGCCGCCAAATAGTATTACATATCAAACCTAAGGCCCAATGAAATATTATTCTGTTTTATAGGTCCATCTTTAAAAATTGGGTTCAAATCGTACTTCACGTATAATTGAGTGCCACCAAAACCTGCATAGGCACTTAGTCCATATATTAAATCTGAAGTGTTGTAATCTCTTTTGAACTTGTCTTTAATGCGCTCTCCATTCTCTTGATATTTTAATTTTTGACGGGTCCCTATGTTAAAACCACCATAACCACCAATACCTAGCCTAAAACTTCTATCAATGTTGTAACGTAACTTTTTTTCGGACTGAGTTACTCGTGATGGCCCAAACTCAAAATGTAATGGAAAAACCAAATTATCCATTCTAAGTTTAGATTTGTCCAACTCTACAGAAAACTCTTGTAATTCGGTTTGATCTCCATTTTCGACAAAGAATTGATTATCATTTGGCTTTAAACCATTGAATTGAAAAGTAAAACCATAGTTGAAGCGAAGGGCATTTGAATTTTTAAAAACTCGTGTTCGCCATTGCCAGCCCATTTCAAAAAAACGACTGCCCCCTATTTTATAGGGAGAATCATTTAAAGATTGACCTTCAATGATAGCATTGTTCAAGCCGATCGCCAAAACTCCATCAGAATAGGTGCGCCTATCATATTTTAATTCGCGCTTCCATGCTCTATCTTTAAAAATAAAAGTTTCAGCAGATTTTCCATTGATGTCGATTCCTATTCGTACTTGGTTTTCTGTTAAGCTATCATAGGCAACATCTTGAATCACATCACCTTCATTTCTTTCTAATAGTGCAATTTTATTATCAATGATCGTAAGTCTGTCTTCAATGTTCAATGCGCGTTTTTTGGCAGCCTCTTCTTTGAGAAACTTAGCTTGTTCTTGAGTAATACTGCCCCGCTCAAGGCGTTGGTTTATATTTTCAACTTCAATTTTTAGTGCATCTTTTTCTTGCGCCGTAATCCGCTCTTTTTGTCGCTTCAATATTTCAACACGCGACTTATAGTTTTCATTTTGGGCACTTGCATTTTGATTTATACAAACCAAAAAAACAATTAACAATAAGGTTGTAATTTTTTTCATGACATTTTTACTTTATGTCTTCATCACACCCCACTCCCAATAGGATAGGGGTGCCAGATGAAAACTTTGATTGATGATTATATATTGAACTAATTTGTTACTTGTTACGGTCCGCAACTGCAGTACGAACTTTAAAAAAGCCATCTTTAAGCTTCTCAAAAAGTTGCCCTCTAAAGGTCCTGTCAAGTTCGTCTTCTACCTCGGCTAGCAATGCCATGGCATCTACTTGGTCCTTCGCTTGAAATATCTTTTCATTGAGCAGCTCTTGCTGGGCCTGTAATAGTAAAGAATCAATTTCTGCTTCGGTGACAATCACATTTTGGCTTTCTAAATTCATGACTTCGGCCACAACGGTTTTAACTTTTATATCTATCAAACTCTCTTGCTGATGCACTGTATCGCCTTTTGGACTATCGATATGAGTTGCAACGACCGCTTTTTCAACACCCAAAATGGAGGTTTTTTCTTCTTGCACTACTGAGATCTTTTTAGGCAGCACCTTTGTTGGCTTGGTAGGCAATAATTGATTGTCCCTCATTTGTTCGTTGTCTATACTGTTTTCTTTGGGGGTCTCCACATCTACGCCGACCACAGTAGTATTCGTTTCAGGAAGCTTAGGGCTTTGCAAGTAAAACAATGCAGAAGTCAACAAAACACCAATGATCGCAGCAGCAATCCAATAAAAGGGAGTTTTATTTGATTTTGACTCGATCAAAGGCAGTTGATTTTCGATTTTAGACCACGCTTCTTGAGAAGGCTTTATGGTCCTGCCTTCCAAGGTGTTTCTGATATGATTTTCAAACTTTTCCATTCCTCTATATCCTGATTGGCCATTTGGTAATTACAACTACCATTGGTCAGCTTAGTTTTTTATTCTTCTATTTGTTATTTCTTGTAATCGCAGATTATCCTGAAGCATCTTACGTGCTTTGAACAGCTGTGATTTTGAGGTTCCTTCAGAAATATTGAGCATCTTGGCAATATCTTGGTGCCGATACCCTTCTATGGCGTACAAGACAAAAACTACCTTGTATCCTTCAGGAAGCCGATCTATAATTTCTTGAACGTATTCGGCATCTAGAGAATTATCCGCTTGAGCAAAAAAGGAGTTGTCGTTATCAAGTACCTCATCATCAAAAACAACAAATTGCCTTTTACGCAGGTATGAAATGCTTTCCCTAATCATTATTTTGCGAATCCAGCCCTCAAAGCTTCCTTTATGTTCAAAGGCATTTAAATGCTTGAAGACCTTAACGAAGCCTTCGACCATCACATCTTCTGCAAAATGCACATCTTTAATGTATTGGCGACAAACCCCGAGCATTTTAGGAGCAAACCTCTCATAAATCGTACGTTGTGCGTCGCGTTTACCAGTAATTGCCTTTTTTATCAGCAATTTTTCGTTTGTATAAAAAGTTATGGTTTTCAATGATTTTGGTTTGTCTTCTATAAAGATAGACGGCAGAATTATCTAAAAGGTTGCCCAGTCAAAAAATAAAAGTTGGATTATGGCCGAATGTAGTGTTGAAAGCTATTATTTTTTGCGGTCCACAACGTAATTGACCATTAAGGTAAGGGCGCTTTTATATTCGGAATCTGGGTAATCGTTTAAAACAGATAGGGCCTCATCTTTAAATTCCAACATTTTGGAAACCGCATAATCCAATCCTCCCTGTTCTTTGACATAGGCAATCACTTCTTTTACACGCTTTTTATCTTTATTGTAGTTTTTGATAGAATTGATCAACCAGCGTTTTTTACGTTGATCACTTTTGTTGAGCACATAAATCAATGGCAGGGTCATCTTTTGTTCTTTGATATCAATGCCGGTAGGTTTGCCTATGCGTTCACTACCGTAATCAAAAAGATCATCTTTAATTTGGAAGGCCATACCGCAGCGCTCTCCAAATTTTCTAAAAATTTCCACCTCAGGAGAAGCCGGCTTTACAGAAGCAGCACCAATACTGCAACAAGCCGCAATAAGAGTGGCTGTTTTTTGCCTGATGATTTCATAATAAACATCTTCGGTTATATCAAGACTTCGGGCTTTTTCAATTTGTAGTAGTTCGCCTTCACTCATGGATTTTACCGAATTGGAAATAATCTCCAAGAGATCAAAATCTTTATTCTCCAAGGCCACCAATAATCCTTTTGAAAAAAGATAATCCCCAACCAAGACAGCAATTTTGTTTTTCCATAGCGCATTGATGGAAAAAAAGCCCCTTCTTTTTTGGCTATCATCAACCACATCATCATGAACCAAACTGGCCGTATGGATCAATTCAATTATAGATGCACCACAATAGGTGCGTTCATCAACTTGACCCTCATTCAACAACTTCGCGGTCAAAAAAACGAACATCGGGCGCATTTGCTTGCCCTTTCTATTTACAATATAATACGTGATACGATTAAAGAGCGCCACTTTTGAAGACATCGAATCCCTAAACTTTTCTTCAAAAAGTTCCATTTCCCCCTCTATGGGCTCCCTTATCTGAGACGCAATTTTCAAATGAATTTTAGGTTTTTTGGTGTTGATCTAATGATCAAAAGTAGGGAAAATGAAGCTGTAAATCCCTTGTATGCCCAAAGATTTCGGCAATGATCACATTTGTTTGACCAATGGTCTTGATCATGGTAAATTTTAAGATTTATTCGCCAATTGACCGCAGGCCGCATCTATGTCTTTTCCACGTGAACGCCTAACGGTAACCGTGATGTTGTTTTGCTCCAAAACAGATTGATAAAGCGCTATGGCTTCTTCTGATGCCTGTTGAAATTCTCCATCATCTATAGGGTTGTATTCTATCAAATTGACCTTTGAAGGTGCAAAGCGGCAGAATTTAACCAAGGCATCCACAGCTTCTTTGGTATCATTGATGCCCTGCCATACCACATATTCATAGGTAATCTTGTTTTTGGTCTTGGCGTACCAATATTCCAAAGCTTCCCTTAGATCTTTCAAAGGAAAGGTAGCATTAAACGGCATAATGGTTGTTCGAACTTCGTCTATGGCCGAGTGAAGGGATACCGCTAATTTAAACTTGACCTCTTCATCGGCCATTTTCTTGATCATCTTTGGCACTCCAGATGTGGACACTGTGATACGCTTGGGCGACATACCCAAACCTTCTTTAGAGGTTATCTTATCAATCGCCTTGAGCACGTTGTTATAGTTCATCAAGGGTTCACCCATGCCCATAAACACTATGTTGCTCAGTGGTCTACCAAAGTAGAGTCTACTTTCATTATCTATGGCCACTACCTGATCATAGATTTCATCGGGATTCAGATTTCGCATTCGCTTTAAACGCGAGGTGGCACAAAACTTACAATCCAGACTACAACCTACCTGACTTGAAACACATGCTGTGGTTCTTGTTTTAGTAGGAATTAAAACCGACTCTACAATCAGTCCATCATGCAACCTTACCGCATTCTTTATGGTGCCGTCATTACTGCGTTGCATTTGGTCGACCCGAATATGATTGATGACAAAATTTGCATTGAGCATTGCCCGAGTTTCCTTTGAGAGATTGGTCATGCCCTCAAATGAATGAGCAGATTTTTGCCAAAGCCATTCATACACTTGATTCCCACGAAAGGCACTATCGCCCTGTTCAACGAAAAATGAACGCAATTGCGCTTTGGTCAATGCCCTAATATCTTTTTTGTCGTTTTTCACTGCGCAAAGATAGTCAATGAAAAATCCCGCCAACTAAACTAAGTGAGCGGGATTTTTAGATGTACAAAAGTTTCAAATAAATCTTGAACGTAATTATAAAATCAACATGGCATCACCATACGAATAAAAGCGATACTGCTCCAAAATAGCTTGTTTATAAGCTTTTTTCATTAAATCATGACCAAGAAACGCAGATACCATCATCAATAAGGTAGATTTTGGTAAATGAAAATTGGTCACCATACAATTGGCAATACTAAATTCGTAGGGAGGAAAGATGAATTTATTGGTCCATCCTTCAAATGTATTGAGCGTATGATCAGACGATACTGCACTTTCGAGTCCGCGCATCACGGTTGTACCAACAGCACATACTCTTTTCTTATTCGTTTTTGCATTATTGACAATCTCCGTTGCTTTTTCGTCAATGACCAATTCTTCACTATCCATTTTATGTTTTGACAAATCTTCTACCTCAACTGGATTAAAGGTACCCAACCCAACATGCAAGGTGACCTCGGCAAATTTAAGGCCTTTGATTTCCAATTTTTTCAGCAGGTGTTTTGAGAAATGCAAACCTGCTGTTGGAGCTGCCACAGCACCTTCATGCTTGGCATAAATGGTCTGGTAACGTTGCTCATCTTCAGGCATTACGTCACGCTTTATGTATTTGGGCAATGGTGTTTCGCCCAACTCTCTAAGTTTTCTTCTAAAATCGGTATAGGAACCATCGTAAAGAAAACGCAAGGTTCGGCCTCTTGAAGTGGTGTTGTCAATAACTTCTGCCACCAAGCTTTCATCTTCACCAAAATACAGTTTGTTGCCAATACGAATTTTACGGGCTGGATCTACCAGAACATCCCAAAGTCGTTGCTCTTCGTTTAGTTCGCGTAATAAGAATACTTCAATTCTCGCCCCGGTTTTTTCTTTATTGCCAAATAATCTTGCTGGGAATACTTTGGTATTGTTAAGTACCATCACGTCACCTTCATCAAAATAATCGATCATATCTTTGAACATTTTATGTTCAATTTTACCGGTGTCGCGGTGAATAACCATTAGTTTTGATTCATCTCGATTTTCAGCAGGAAATTCAGCCAATAAGTCGTCTGGAAGTTCAAAATTGAAGTTTGATAATTTCATGTAGTTTTTGTTAAAGACGGCAAATATACAATCTCCGTATAGGCGATGTCAAGCAAATGTGTATTTAATTTGGAAACTAAAGCTCAGTTACCGGAATACCTGTTTTTTCTAGGTCTTTCCAAAAGTCAGGATATGATTTTGAAACTACGCCCGCATCATTGATGAACAACGATTTTTTCATTGCGAGTGGTGCAAATGCCATGGCCATTCTATGGTCGTTATAGGTATCAATGGCAATGCCTGAACGAATGGCTTTTGAAGGTTCAAGGGTTAAGCTATTATGCGTGATGCTGACATTGGCACCCATTTTTTCCAATTCTTTTTTCATGGCCGCCAGTCTATCGGTCTCTTTAATGGGTAAAGTATGAAGTCCTGTCAATTGGCACGCCATTCCCAAGCCAAAACAGGTGACCGCTATAGTTTGTGCAATATCTGGTGCGTTTGCCAAATCATAACTTACAAAGGTATTTTTTGGCACTGTTTTTTTATCCAAGACAATATGATTGGCTCCAAAATTGGTTTCCAAACCAAAATCTTTGTAGATGGTGCTTAATATACTATCACCCTGCAATGATTTTTCTTTGTACGCAGAAAGTCTTATTTGGCTCCCAACATCCGAAAGTGCCACCAAACTATAAAAGTAACTTGCCGCACTCCAATCAGATTCAACGACCATAGTAGTTTCCTCAACTTTATTTTTAGCAGAAACTGAAATCATATTTCCATTAAAACTGGTCTTAACCCCTATTTCGTCGAGTAATGCCAAAGTCATCTTTATATAAGGTACAGAAGTAATCTTACCAACGAGTTCCAATTCCAACCCTTTTTCAAGGCTAGGTGCAATGAGCAATAGGGAAGAAATATATTGGCTGCTAATATCGGCAGGTAAGGTCGCCTTGCTTTGTGTCAATTTACTCCCTTTGATTTTTAAAGGCGGATA
>JABDND010000048.1 GCA_013001145.1 Croceitalea sp.
ATAGGCACCTCTGGGGCCATTCAAAAAGACATACCAGTAGGTAGTTTTATATTGAGTGAAATGGCGGTCGGTTTAGATGCCCTATTACACTTTTATAAAAATGGTGTGCAAGAGAACAAGGCCTTTACACAAGCTTTATCCAACCATTTGGGATGGATATCCAAGCATATTGAACCCTATGTGTTTTCGTGCGACAAAAACCTGGCAAATAGCCTCATATCGAATCGTATACGATTGGGAACGACCCTGACCAATGCCGGTTTTTATGCCCCGCAAGGCCGTCAGCTCCGTTTAAAATCGAGTTTGCCTAATTTTCATGAACGAATTTCTACTTTTCAATTTAAGGGCAGGCAAATTACGAATTTAGAGATGGAAACATCTGCACTTTATGGACTATCCCGTCTCATGGGACATTCGGCCGTATCCATGAACGCTATTTTGGCCAATAGGGCCACTGGCTAATTCTCTAAAGACACTAAACGACCCGTAGATGAATTGATACAATATTGTTTGGAGCGTTTGGTTTAGTTAAACTTAAATCATTCCAAGTACATTCTAAATTACAATAGACCTTCATATGAAAAAAGTAAAAATTATAGGCGTGCCCGAACACTTTAACCTTCCATGGCATTTGGCCATAGAAGAGGGCGCTTTTGAAGTGCGCGGTATAGACCTCGTTTGGACGGACATTCCCGAGGGTACTGGCAGAATGTCCAAAATGCTTGCGCAAAAAGAAACGGACCTCGCTATCATTCTTACTGAGGGTATTATCAAGAGTATCGCCGAGGGCAATCCGAGTAAAATAATACAGACCTATGTGGCAACGCCATTGCTATGGGGAATACATGTGGCATTCAACAGTCAATACCAATCCATCCCAGATCTGAAGTCCAAATCTGTGGCCATAAGCCGCTATGGAAGTGGTAGTCATTTAATGGCTGTGGTAAACGCTCAAAACCAAGGCTGGCCAACGGAGGGTCTGAAATTCAAAATCGTCAATAATTTGGAGGGGGCAGTAAAGGCGCTTACTGCGGGCGAAGCCGACTATTTTATGTGGGAACATTTTACCACCAAACCCTTGGTCACGAAAAAAGTATTTCGCCGTCTAGGGGACTGCCCCACGCCATGGCCTTGCTTCGTAATTGCTGCATCAAATAAATTCGTTAAAGATAAACCAGGACTGTTAAATCATATTCTAGAGGTTATCAATAGTTATACCGAAGAGTTTAAAATGATCCCCAGCATAGATCGAACCTTGGCCAATAGATATGGGCAAAAATTGGAAGATGTACGCGAATGGTTGACCAAAACAGAATGGGGGCAAGCAGAAATGACGGCCGAAAGTTTGACAATGGTACAGCAACGCCTTTTTGACCTGCAATTAATACCGGAGAAATTACCCGTTAATGAGTTAATCCCTTAGCGCTTCAGGAAAAATGTTTGTTGATCAATACCCTAAACTTGAGGTCAGACAACGGTTTTTGGGCGGTATCACTTACATTGGGTACCTTTAATGCCTTGGCCACCACATTTTCTGAATCCACCGCAGTAATCATTACGATACATACCTTCTTTTTAAATTCAGGTTCAAATTTTTGGTCAAACGTTTCCAAAAACTCCCAACCATTCATTACGGGCATATTGGTATCTAGCAGAATGAGGCAGGGCAACAGTTCTTTTACCTTCTTTTGAGAGAGAAAATCAATGGCCTCTTGACCATTTGTTACGGCATTCACCGTTAAATTGGTATCCAATTGACGAATAAAAAAACGATTCAAGAAGTTTGTTGTATCATCATCATCAACCAACAATATGGAACCCAATTTTGCCACCTCAAAAAATTTCTTAACGTATTCCTATAAAACAAACGTAATACTTTTCTTATTGTTTTAACAATATTCCTAAAAAATTAATTTCACCAACTTATCAACTCCTTCCCCATATTTTTCAACAGTTCGTTTGTTTTTCCAAAATGGTTGTTTCCAAACCAATAGCCCCTATTGGCACTTAAAGGTGAGGGATGACCAGAAATAAGCACATGGTGTTTTGATGTATCGATCAACGAAGCTTTTTGTTTTGCGAATCCGCCCCACAGCAAAAAAACGACCCCTTCCAAGTCATTTGAGATTGTGCGAATGACTGCATTCGTAAAGGTTTCCCAACCCTTTTTTTGATGGCTCCCCGCCTGCCCTGCCCTAACGGTCAATGTTGCATTGAGCAAAAGTACGCCTTGCACTGCCCACCGCTCCAAATCGCCGCTTAGTGGATAGGGCACCCCTACATCGGCCTTCACCTCCTTAAATATATTGATCAACGAAGGGGGGTGTGCAATACCATCATTTACCGAAAAACAGAGACCATTGGCTTGGCCCGGACCATGATAAGGATCTTGACCAATGACGACCACCTTGGTTTTGGTAAAGGGACAATGGTCAAATGCGGCAAAAATATCTTTCCCTTTGGGATAGCATGTTTGAGTTTTATATTCAGCAGTAATGAACTTGCGCAGCTGATCAAAATAGGGCTGTTCAAATTCCGTTGCCAATTTTTGGCGCCAGCTAGTTTCGATACGAACATTCATTCTTCTGTTCTTTATTTACGAATTTAAGGATTGACTGCATTTATTCTTGAAAACACAAATAAAATGAAATACTTTAGAGGCTATTGAAATCTACTTCTAAATGGATGTTAATTACAAAATTGTTTATCTGAAAAAGCGGTTTCCATTGCGAATTAGCCGAGGTGTTCGTGACGGTCAATCTAATTTGTTTGTCTCCATTGAGGACCAGGGTCACGTAGGATGGGGCGAAACCTCTCCAGGAGCATCAGAAGGCGCTGAAACTGCAGAAGAAGCACAACGACAATTACAACGGTTTTTAAACGCTGGGGCAAACCTACAGTCGGTTTATGAAACCCATGACCATGCCTTATCAACAGGATTGGCACCCTGTGCCTTAGCCGCATTGGATATGGCCCTTTGGGATTTGATGGCCAAAAAAGCCAACATGCCCCTATATAAATTCTTGGGTTTTGCGGCACCAAAAAAACCCACTTCAATTACCCTGGGCATCATGAGTCCTGAAGAAGCCAAAGAAAGGCTACCCTTACTTTTGGAAGAGTCAGGAATAAAAACACTTAAAGTAAAATTGGGCAATCCAGAGGGCATTGAGGCAGATAAGGCCATGTACAGTGAAATTTTGAAATACAAAAATGCCGAACAACTGGCCATACGTGTCGATGCCAACGGTGGTTGGTCATTGAAAGATGCGCAACATATGATGCGATGGTTGGCCGAAAGAAATTGTGGCTATGTGGAACAACCTTTAAAAGAAGGGCAAGAAATCGATTTGGCCCATTTATATAAAAATCGTCCGCTACCCATATTTGTCGACGAATCTTGCCGTTTTGCCACAGATATTCCTAAATGGGCCCATAACGTTGATGGTGTGAACATGAAGTTGATGAAGTGCGGTGGTATAACCGGGGCCTTGCGAATTATTGCAACGGCCCATGCCTTTGGCCTTAAGACCATGATCGGTTGTATGGGAGAGACTTCCATCTCAATCGCAGCTGGTGCTGCCGTTTCCGGAGTATTGGACCACATTGATCTTGACTCTCAACTCAATTTAAATCCCGACCCTTGCATGGGTGCACCTCTCGTCAATGAAGTCATTATCCCTCTTGAGGTTCCTGGGCATGGCGGACAATTTAAAAATTAAATCCCTTAAATAACTCAAACCATGTTCGATCATTCAAAAAAAATGTGCATTTATATGGAAGGTGCCCTGGATCATGATTCTGGTAAAATGGGATTTGGTCTAATGCGCTTTTCCAAACATCCCATAGTGTGTGTAATTGACTCAAGGTTTGCCGGTAAAAAGGTACGTGAAGCCAATGGGTTGCCCTATGATATTCCTGTGGTTGGCACTGTGGAAGAAGCGGCGGCACTAGATGCTGAAATCATGGTTTTGGGCATTGCCCCGTCAGGTGGTAAATTTCCCGATGCTTGGGATGCTCCTGTTGAAAAAGCACTCGAAAAGGGCATGTCATTGATCAATGGCTTGCATGATGATCTGAACGCACGGTTTGGGCATTTGCTTGACAATAAAATTCAACACATTTGGGATGTGCGCAAACCCCAAGCCAGCTACCCTATCGCTACGGCCAAAGCGGCAGAAACAAAAAACATACGCCTTTTAATGGTCGGCACCGATATGGCCGCCGGTAAAATGACCTCAGGATTGGAAATATATATGGCCCTCAAGAAAAAAGGGGTCAAAGTGGGCTTTGTGCCCACTGGTCAGATTGGCATTACCCTTATGGGCACGGGAATCCCACTCGATGCCATAAAAGTAGATCAGGCAGCGGGTGCTGTGGAACAGGCCGTTTTGGCAGAATCTGATAAAGATGTTGTCATCATCGAGGGTCAAGGATCCTTGGCGCATCCTGGTAGTACGGCTACCCTTCCACTGCTCAGAGGTTCACAGGCAACACATTTAATTCTATGTCACAAGGCCATGAACGATCATTTGCGGTTTCCCGTTTCACATATTGCCATTCCACCTTTAGATAAGTTTATTGCATTGAATGAAGCGGTGGCGGGTGTTTGTGGGTCATTGCACCCCGCCAAAACAATAGGGGTGGCCTTAAATACCTATGGAATGGATGAGCAAAGTGCCAACGCCAAAATTAATAAGGTGCATGCATTGACAAAGCTACCTACCACAGACGTCGTACGATTTGGGGCAGAAGTTTTGGCCAATGCCATTTTAGATATCTAAATTGGCCGTACCAGCCCATATGATTTGAATGCAATACCTATTGGAATATGATAAAAGAACTATTATCGGAAGAATTCCAATTTGATGATCCCATCATCAAAAAACTGGATGGCTATGATAATGTGAATTATCTAGTAGTGCAAGGTGGGCGTAAATGTATCTTTAAAACCTATCCATATTCCACTTCTTTATATGATATTTTAGAAGCTGAAACAAAGGTATTGTTGACCTTACAAGCGGAAAATACGGGAAAATTCCCCAAGCCCATTGCCTTCAATTCTGGAGACTATCTTAAAAAGGTTGACATAAAGGGAGAATCATCCATTTGCAGAATGCTTACTTTTTTGGAAGGTGCGTTTTTGGGAGAGATCAGCCCTAGCGCTAAAGTATATGATGCATTGGGCGATTTTTTGGCCAAAATGGACCAGAAATTGCATTCTATTAAAGACTATGTACTCCAATCACGCCAATGGGAATGGGACCTGAAAGCGGCCTTGCTGAACACCAAATACCTAGGTGATATTGAAGACCCCCACCAGCGCAACATTGTGCGTTATTTTCTGAAGGAATATGAAACCCATGTACTTCCGATTATTAATGATTTAAGGCATCAAATTATCCATAACGATGCCAATGAGTGGAACATTTTAATTCAAAATGATCGCGTAAGTGGTATTATTGACTTTGGCGATGTGACCTATGCGCCGCTTATCAATGAGGTTGCGATAGCCATGACCTATGCCAGTTACGACAAAGTAGACAACTTACAGGCTGCATGCCATGTACTTCGTGGATATCATAAAATAACACCCTTAACAGCATCAGAAATCAAGATTTTGTATTATTTGATGGCTGCACGGCTATGCATGAGCGTTTGCAACTCTGCCCATGCAAAAAAGATAAATCCTAATAATTCATATACATCTGTAAGTGAAATACATGCGTGGTCTATGCTAAATTATTTATTGAAGTGTGGTTCCATAGCCGCGGAAGCTTCTTTTAGAGGCGTCATTGGTTTAAAAACCAACAAACCAGAGTTGATTTCAGAAAAAATCAAAAAAAGGCATAAGCATATAAGTCCGCTTCTTTCTATTAGCTATAAAAATCCCATTGCCATGGAATGCGCTGCATTTCAATATATGTATGACCATGAAGGCCATTCTTTTTTAGAT
>JABDND010000087.1 GCA_013001145.1 Croceitalea sp.
TGACATTAATCAATTGAATTATTCTTAAGTTTAAGTGTATATCTGAAAAAAGGGGCTTTATTTAAAAGCCCCTTTTTTTTATGCACCTAAATAGGTTTTTAAGATTTTACTTTTTGAGTTGTGCCTCAGTTTACGAATGGCTTTTTCCCGTATTTGGCGAACGCGCTCTCGAGTTAGGTCAAAAGTACTGCCAATTTCTTCCAAGGTCATTGAGGGTTGTTCCCCTATACCATAATATAAGCGTACCACATCTGCCTCTCTGGGTGATAGGGTATCCAAGGCCCTATTGATTTCCGTATTCAATGATTGATGCTTCAAATCTTTTTCCGGTCTTGGCGACTCTCCCGATCGCATTACATCATACATATTGGAATTTTCACCTTCCTTTAGTGGCGCATCCATAGATACATGGCGCCCAGCATTTTTCAACGATTGCTTAACATCGGTCACGGTCATATCCAACTCTTTGGCTATTTCCTCTGCAGAAGGTGGGCGCTCGTGCGCTTGCTCTAAATATGAGAATGTCTTTTTGATCTTATTGATGGAACCAATTTTATTCAATGGAAGGCGAACCACTCGAGATTGTTCTGCCAAGGCCTGTAATATGGATTGTCTTATCCACCAAACCGCATAAGAAATAAACTTAAAACCACGGGTTTCGTCAAATCTTTTGGCTGCTTTGACCAACCCAACGTTACCTTCGTTGATCAAATCTGGCAATTTTAAGCCCTGATTCTGATATTGTTTGGCAACGGAAACAACAAATCGCAAGTTTGCATTCGTTAATTTTTCAAGGGCCGCTTGATCCCCTGTGCGTATTTTTTGCGCCAGCTCCACCTCTTCCTGGGCGGTGATAAGGTCTATTTTACTAATGTCTTGAAGGTATTTGTCTAAGGATTTTGATTCGCGGTTGGTTACTTGCTTAATGATTTTAAGTTGCCTCATTCCAGTGTCTAGATTTAATTACAATTAGCTTTCATAATACATTATTAGAACCATATTTCCAAATACCTTAAGGTATTATTATAAAATATTTATGAGCATGGTGAATCTTTCATCATTTTTCGATTATTAAACATAATTGTTGATAGTATTTAAAATATTATTATCCCGTTGGTCGATTCAAGCCCAAAAATCTCCTAATTTTGTAGGGTTTTTTATTAAAAACCATAACCATCTATCATTTGGAAGTACAAAAAGTAGCTAAAAAAACCCTTTACGATTACCAATTGGAAGATCTTCAGCGCATTTTCGCTGAATTGGACAAAATGCCCCAGGGCAGTAATCTTCTGTACCAATTGCCCACTGGTGGCGGTAAAACGGTCGTTTTTTCTGAAATTACGAGGCGCTACATAAAGCAAACCAGCCAAAAAGTGGTGGTACTTACCCACAGGATAGAACTTAGCCAACAGACATCAAAAATGCTGCATGGCTTTGGGGTGACCAACAAGATCATCAACAGCGATGTCAAAGAACTTGATGACCAAGATGAATACATGTGCTTCGTGGCCATGGTAGAGACGCTGAACAATCGTTTACAAGAAGAAAAAGTCAATATTAACAATATTGGCCTGGTGATCATTGACGAGGCGCATTACAATTCGTTCAGAAAATTGTTCAAATACTTTGAAAAAGCCACCATATTGGGCGTTACGGCAACTCCATTAAGTTCCAATATAAAATTGCCCATGAAAGATCACTATAAAAAGTTGATTGTGGGCAAGTCTATAAAATCGCTGATCAAAAGCAAGTTTTTGGCCAAAGCCAATCTGTATAGCTACGATGTAAGCCTCAAAAGCTTAAAATTGGGTATGCATGGGGACTATACGGTAAAATCTTCGGATGAATTTTATAGCAACCAAAGTATGCTCGGTAAATTGATAACCGCATACGAAGAAGTGGCCAAGGGAACCAAAACCCTCATATTCAACAACGGTATCAATACCTCGCACTACGTTTATGAAAGCTTTAAAAAGGCAGGGTATAACATTCGCCATTTAGACAACCGTAATACGGCCAGTGAAAGGGCCGAAATATTGCAGTGGTTTTCCAAAACACCAGATGCCATCTTGACCTCTGTCAGTATTTTGACCACAGGTTTTGATGAACCCACCGTAGAATCCATCATATTAAATAGGGCGACACGATCGCTGACCCTTTATTTTCAGATGATTGGTCGTGGTTCAAGGGTACTGCCCAATAAGAGCGAGTTCTCGGTGGTTGATATGGGCAACAATATTGCACGTTTTGGTCCTTGGGACGATGCGGTCGATTGGCAAGAAATATTCCATTTTCCAGATTTTTACTTGGAAAACATCAAAAACGATGAAGACATTGAGAGAGAGTTCATTTATGAGATGCCCGAAGAGCTCAAGGCCAAGTTCAGCAAGTCGGAGAACATCCATTTTGACGTTAAGGCTGAATATAAAAAGGTATTTGCTGCCGGCTTAAAATCTAAATTGGTCTTGGAACGTAGTATTGAGCAACATGCCCAAATATGTGTGGAGAATAGCGAAGATGTTTTTGATGCACGTATATTGGCCAAAGAGCTAAAAGAGGAAATTGCCTTTCGTGTGCGGCAGTACTCTTATTGCATTATGAACAATACCAAAAACTACAAAGAATGGTTGGAGGAAGATTACGAGCGTAAACTGCGTTCCAACATCTCCAAAAAATTCGCTGACCGTATGTAACATGAAAAAAGCCTTGTTCTTGGGGTATGTGTGGCCCGAACTGAAAACAACGGCTGCTGGGCATCGGATGATGCAATTGATTCAAGCCTTTCAAGAACAACAGTACCAAATTACCTTTGCCAGCACAGCACAACCTACGCCATATTCCCATGACCTACAAGCATTGGATATCGTTACTGAGCCCATTGCCCTCAATGACGAAAGCTTCGACACTTTTATAAAAACCCTAGCGCCTGATGTTGTCATTTTCGATCGCTTTATGGTCGAGGAACAATTTGGTTGGCGGGTAGCGGAATATTTACCCCAGGCCATACGTATTTTAAATACCGAAGACCTCCATTCCCTGCGGGATGCCCGTGAAAAGTGTTTGAAGGAAACAAAGAAATTTTCCCAGACACACTGGCTCCACACCGAAAAGACCAAGCGCGAAGTGGCCAGTATTTACCGTTCTGATCTTTCATTGCTTGTATCCACTTATGAAATGGATTTATTGATCAACCATGTGAATATGCACAAATCCCTTTTGATGCATATGCCCTTGTTCTATGAAGCAGTGAGCGAGCAAACCTTTAAAAATTGGCCAAGCTTTGACGAAAGACAAGACTTCATCATGGTGGGCAACGGCAAACATGCTCCCAATGTCGATGCCATTAAGCATTTAAATAAGTACATTTGGCCTTTGATCCGCAAACAGCTCCCTTCAGCAAGAATTCAGTGTTATGGTGCTTATTTACCACAGCAAGTTAAGGAGTTACACAAGCCCAAAGCTGGTTTTATAGTCAAAGGGTGGGTAGAGGACTTGCCTGGGGTGATGCAACATGCGAGAGTTCAATTGGCCCCATTGCGCTTTGGCGCGGGCATCAAAGGCAAGCTGTTGGAGTCTATGCGCAATGGACTTCCCTTTATAACAACATCAATAGGGGTAGAGGGTATGTGTGACGAACAGGATTGGTCAGCAAGTCTTGCCGATGAACCCGAGGAATTCGCGAACAAGGCGGTTTCATTATATCAAAACCAAAGGTCATGGACAAAAATACAGCTTGAGGGTATCGCTGTCTTAAATCGCTGTTTTGCCAAAGAACGTCACTCCCAAAGATTATTCTCAGTTTTGGCTGATATCCAATCCAATCCAACAGCGCATCGCTCTCAAAATTTTATTGGTGCTATGATACAACAACAGACCATGGCCAGCACCAAGTATATGGCCAAATGGATAGAGGCCAAAAACCGTAAAAAGTAGCTCGACTCGGTTTTTCAAAGCCTTATTACCTCATAGAATAAACTTTATAGCATCAAGTATGGTTCGGGAGTGCTTCAAAGGTTTTCCGCTTTTCTTCCATATATTTTGCCATAGCATCGGGTGAATTCATCGAATCTTTCATTTTCTTCATTGCTTTGAGATGGGCATAATCCCCTTTTTGAAACATTGCGGTACCATGTTGCTTACTTAGTTGCATCATTTCTTCAAAAGTAGCAGCTTGAAATTCCATATCACAGGCGCCACCCAATTGCTTGCAGGTCATGGTTTTCATAAGTGTTCACTTTTACCTTCTTAATTTACAAAATTTGACCCAATTGTAGTCTTAAAGAAATAAACCCATTATGCATTACATATTCAATTGAACCAAACGGCGTAACCCTTGCGTCGCAGCTCCAAAGCCAATTGTTCCTCCATCTTAAGGGCTTGGGCGCGGTTCATAGGTTTAAGGTTAATGTGGTTGTACAGACTGGGACGAAGGTAAGAACCATATTTTTGTACAATGTTTGAAGACAATTTGTGACCCTTTTTATTTCTATGTCCTGTCTTGTGCTGTATAAAGCGTTCTTTGGGGGTTTTACTCGTCATTCCAACATAAAGACATTCCAATACCCCGTTAAATTGCGGATTCGCATTCCTGAATCTGGTGTTTTCAGTAAAAACCCGTTTTGACAATTCTATGACATACACTTGATACTTCAACTACAGTAGCATTAAAAAAAAAAGAACACCTTAACTACAATTAATTCATTTTCGAGATATATTAACTCTTGGCGATGTTAATATTAAAAATAGGCGATTCGAATTTGTTCATGAGACTGAGCCAAAAAGGCATCATCATTTCAGTGCCACGAGCCGTTTTAATATCTCCCAAGTCAATGATTTGCTGTTTTTGCCAACCCAATTGTGACAGTAGTTCAATTACTTTGTTTTTGGCATTTTCATCATTGCCGCTTACAAATAGGTTGTGATTGCCGGGCACCATGCTGGGATGAACCATTAAGCCAAAATTGACGGTATTCAAGCTTTTGACGACATTACTTTTAGGAAAAGCCGCCTGAATTTGTTCACCAAGGGAATCCGTATTGCAGATGGTCAAGGTGGGAGGCATTCCTTTTGAAAAATCTAAGGGATTGGCCAAATCGAGGATGGTCTTCCCTTTTAAAATTTCTGGTCCGACCATATTTAAGGCCGAAAGTGAATGTTGTCCACTTGT
>JABDND010000060.1 GCA_013001145.1 Croceitalea sp.
ACTAAGAGTACTATATCTTTTGTGAACGATTCCCATGGGGTCAACTTAACCGCATCACCAAAACAACCACAGTCCGTCACTTTATTGAAATAAGCCGAGTAAAATGTGAGAAATGTGAAGAAAACAATCATGCCCAACAAACTCCAAACGGTAAATTTAGGCTTGAATCCAATCAATAACATCACACCTAGCAAAACTTCAATAATGACCATTATGACGGCAATCGCCAAGGCATAAGGCATAAATATTGGTAAGTCCAATACACCTTGACTAAAATATTCTTCCAACTTGAACGAAAAGCCTACCGGGTCGTTCAACTTGATCAATCCACTGATAATGAACAATACTCCTACAAAGATTCTGGAAAATGCCACTAGATATTTCATTTGTCTTCGTTTAAATGAATCAATGCAAAAACAGCGTAATTGATGATATCTTGGTAGTTGGCATCAATGCCCTCGCTGACCAAGGTAGCACCTTTGTTGTCTTCAATTTGTTTTACACGGAGCAATTTTTGCAGTATCAAATCAGTCAATGAACTAACCCGCATCTCTCGCCATGCTTCACCATAATCATGATTTTTATCTTCCATCAATGCTTTGGTCAAACCTACTTTTTCATCGAATAAGGCAATTGCCTCTTTTTCACTAAGGTCGGGGTGTTCAACGACTCCTTTTTGAAGCTGCACCAAGGCCATGACCGCATAGTTGATTATACCGATGAATTCCGATTGTTCCCCTTCATCGACCTTGCGCACTTCATTTTGTTGTAAACTTCTTATGCGTTGCGCTTTAATGAATATTTGATCGGTCAAAGAAGGCAATCTAAGAATACGCCAAGCGGTGCCATAGTCTTTGGTCTTTTTAATAAAAAGCTCTCGGCAAGTTTTGATAACCGTATCGTACTGATCGGATGTATGCTGCATGTATTCGTTTATTTGCGTAAATTTCGTCAAATATGGCGACTGAAAAAAAATACAGGGCCAAAGATAAGGAAACACTGTAAAGCACATCTTTTTATGACCATAAACTGCAAAGGTAAATTGATGGACCTCTCACAGCCAAAAATTATGGGTATTGTAAATCTTACGCCCGATTCTTTTTACGACGGTGGCCAAATTGCGAACGCGGACCAATTGGTTCAAAAAGTAGGAAAAATGCTGGAAGACGGTGCCACCTTCATTGATATTGGCGGCTACAGTTCCAGGCCTGGAGCAGATCATGTAAGCGAAGATGAAGAATTACATCGAATCTTGCCGGCAGTCAATTTGATTCTCAAGGAATATCCCAACGCTTATTTATCCATCGATACCTTTAGGAGCAGGGTAGCGACGAAGTGTTTGCAGGTTGGCGCCACCTTGATCAATGATATATCTGCTGGTCTTTTAGACGAAAATATGTTCGATGTTATCGCCAAATTTAAAGTACCCATTATTATGATGCATATGCGTGGTACGCCACAAAATATGGTATCTAAATCGGGATACAACAATATCGCAAAAGATTTGATAAGCTATTTTTCTGAAAGGGTGGCTTTGGCCAATCAGAAACAAATCAATGACATAATCATAGATCCAGGTTTTGGGTTTGCCAAAAAAAGAGAGCAGAATTACGAACTTTTATCCAAGCTGAAGCTTTTTGAATCATTTGAAATCCCTATTTTGGTAGGCCTTAGTCGCAAATCCATGATTTATAAAACCTTGAACACTAATCCCGCCGAGGCTTTAAACGGTACAACCGCATTGCATATGGTAGCATTGATGAACGGTGCCAATATTTTACGGGTGCATGACGTAAAAGAAGCCAAAGAGTGCATTACATTATTTGAAGAATTGACCGCATGCACTAATTCAATTTAAGTTTTGCTATTTTTCCTAATTTTACAAAAACACGGCCTTTGGATTTTCTAAATTTTCTTGAGTTTAAAATCACCGATGTCATTGACATTGTTTTGGTCGCCATAATGCTCTATTACATTTACAAGCTAGTTAAAGGCACTGTAGCTATCAATATTTTTATAGGAATTGTTATTGTTTGGGCCCTTTGGAAACTTACAGAACTGCTTCAGATGAAAATGATCAGCAGCATGGTCGGTGGATTCATGAATATTGGTTTGATTGCCTTGATCATTGTTTTTCAACAAGAAATAAGAAAGTTCCTGCTCATGGTGGGATCCACGAATTTTGCTTCTAAGCGAAACTTTATTAGGCATTTTAAATTTTTAAGACAAGAAGCATTGCCCACCGATACAAATGTGAATGCAATTGTTAGAGCCTGCGAAAAAATGGGCGCCTCAAAAACCGGAGCAATTTTGGTCATTGAACGCACCAACAGTCTAGATTTTGTTAAATCGTCCGGAGATAAAATGAACATTGAGGTCACCCAACCCATTATCGAAAGTATTTTTTACAAAAACAGTCCATTGCATGATGGTGCGGCCATAATTCAAGATAATTATATAACAGCCACAAGGGTAATATTACCCGTTTCAAATGAACGTAATATTCCCCTTAGATTTGGGCTAAGACATAGGGCAGCTGTTGGCATTACAGAGAAAACCGATTCTGTTTGTCTTGTGGTCAGCGAGGAGACCGGACTTATATCATATATAAAAAACGGCGAATTTGTGCTCTACAAAAGTTTGGACGAATTGACCCAAATGATTAAAAAAGATTTGAGTTGATGAACTGTAAGAACTGCAACCATAGCCTACGAACAGATTTTGGGTATTGCCCAGTATGTGGCGCAAAGGTGATCAAGAACAGATTGACCCTCAAACATCTGTGGCAGGACTTAAGTTTTCAAGTGTTCAATGTGGACAACACCCTTTTTAAGACCATAAAACATTTAATAATACGACCAGAAGTGGTCATCGAAAGTTTCATAACAGGGGCACGTAAAAAATATATGAACCCCATTAGTTTTTTTGCAATTGCCATTACCCTTTCGGGAATTATGTTCTTTATACTTAGAAACGTCTATGAGGTCAATTTAAGCGAAAACAGTTTTTCAACGGCTCAAACGCCTAATATGGATTTCGTTTTTGATTATCAAGGAGTATTGTCGTACTTAATAATGCCCATTTATGCACTAATGACCTGGTTGTTGTTTTTAGATATTAAAAAGTTGAATTTTACAGAACATTTGGTGGCCAATGCGTATACTACAGGTATGGTCTCTTTTGTTCAAGTGACAATTTGCTTGCCATTATTTGGTCTTTTTGAAATCAGATATGATATTTTCAATTGGATATTTTTGTTTTTTTCCATTTGTTATCAATTTTATGCCTTTGGTCGCGTGCATAAAACTAAATTGGGCAGCACTATTCTTAGGGGAATGGGTTACGCCTTTTTAATGCTGTTTGTTTTTATGGGTATGGGAATTGTAATCTTCCTTATCGCCTTCTTGACAGGTCAAGTAAATTTGGCAGATTTTGCCCCGCAGTAACTAGGCAACTTCTTCGGCCATAAATTGCGCCTCATATAAGTCACGATAATAACCTCCTTTTGCCAATAACTCTTTATGATTGCCCATTTCTACAATTTCACCGGCATCCATAACGATAATCTTGTCTGCCTTTTTTATGGTTGCCAGTCTGTGGGCAATTATAATGGAAGTCCTATTTTCGGTAATCTTTGCAGTGGCTTGTTGTATCAATTGCTCAGAATAAGTATCGATGGACGAGGTAGCTTCATCAAGAATTAAAATACTGGGGTTGCTCACATAGGCTCTTAAAAAAGCTATCAATTGGCGCTGCCCGCTCGATAGCATGGTACCGCGTTCCTTAACATTGTATTCAAACCCGCCGGGCAAGCGCGAGATGAACTCGTGAACCCCAATTTCTTTGGCTGCTGCTTCAATTGTGGCCAAGCTTACTTTTTTATCTTTTAAGGAAATGTTGTTGGCTATTGTATCGGCAAACAAGAATACATCTTGAAGTACAATGGCTATATGTGAACGTAAGGATCGCAGTGTGTAATCTGTAATGTCTATGCCATCAATCAAAATTTGACCCGAATTGATTTCATAGAACCTGTTTAATAAATTAATAATGGTTGATTTGCCTGCGCCCGTGGCACCAACAATGGCAACGGTTTCACCAACAGCCACCTGAAATGAAAGATTGTGCAGCACTTCCTCATCCTGCACATAACCAAACCGCACATTTTTAAATTCAATGGCACCTTTAACATCTTCTTTGACCACCGTTCCATTGTCCAAAATATGACTATCCGTATCCAAAATTGTAAATACCCTATTGGCGGCCACCATGCCCATTTGAAGCGTATTGAACTTATCTGCGATTTGTCTCAAGGGTCTAAATAATAAATCCATCAAAAAGAAGAACATAAATATAGATCCCGTATCGCCGATCATTTCATTGTCTATATTCTGGATAACCCCAAAATATACCACCAGGCCAATACCTATGGAATATGACATTTCGGCTATGGGAAAAAATATGGAATTGTACCATACCGTTTTAAGCCAAGCATTCTGATGTTTTTCGTTTATAACCCTAAATTTCTCTTTTTCAATTTCTTCACGATTGAACAAGTGCACTATTTTCATGCCCGCCAATCGTTCTTGAACAAAAGAGTTTAGATTGGAAACCTGTGCCCTAACTTCAATGAAAGCTACTTTCATCGCCTGCTGAAACAATCGTGTGGCCACTATGATCACCGGCATGATCGCAAAAACTATGAGGGCGAGTTTCCAATTGAACAACACCATTGCCAACGCACCAGCCACCATTTTTAAAATATCGGCCACAATCACAAAAAATCCCTGGCTAAATATCTCCCCTATGCGTTGCATGTCTGCCACTGCCCTAGTCACTAAAACGCCAATGGACGATTTGTCAAAGTAGGTCATTTTAAAGCCCAACATTTTATTGAAGAGCCGCACCCTCAAATCTTTGATTACCGATTCCCCTAATAAATTGGCATAATAGTTAAAAGTCAATTGGCAAATGACCTGCCCCAAAAGGGCCCCTACCATAATCCAGACCAAGAGCGTCAACAACTCGATATTGCTTGTAGGCAAGGCTGTATTGATGATTTCACGCACCAAAATTGGCGTGAAAATGGCAAATGCCGCCAAAAATATGGCCACGAAGGCTACAAGCCAAAATATGCCGCGGTAAGGTTTTGTATAAGCAAAAACCCTTTTAAAAAGTTTAAAATCAAAGGCTTTGCCAATTTCTTTCTCTTTACTCATAAAATATTTCGTGGGGATATTTAATCTGGGTTAAATATAATCCTTTTGCGGGCACGGAAACTCCTGCTTGCCCCCTATCTCGGCTTAAAACGATGTCTCTTACTTTCTCTACTTGTATTTTTCCCGTACCTACATCCAATAATGTTCCTACAATAGCCCTTACCATATTTCTTAAAAATCTATCGGCAGTTATCGTAAAAACCAGTTTGTCCTTCTGTTTTTGCCAAACCGCTCCCTTTAGTTGACAAATAAATGTTTTAACATCTGTATTTGATTTTGAGAAGCATTCAAAATCATCGTATTCCATCAAAATTTGGGCAGCGTGGTTCATGGCATCAACATTCAGCGGCCGTAAAAACTCACAGGCATTATCCGTGTAAAACGGATTTTTATGTTGTACCAACCAATATTCATAAGTACGGGACAGCGCATCAAAACGCGCGTGGGCCCCATCCTTAACCTTTTTTATTTGTGCAATCGCGATGTCTTCCGGCAAAAAAGAATTTAGGCGATTCACCAAATCCGAACAATCCAAAGAATCTTCAACATCAAAATGGGCAAACATCTCTTGAGCATGCACCCCGGCATCTGTTCTGCCTGCACCTACCAACGAAATGTTGTCGCGCAAAAGAGTAGACAAGGCTTTTTCCATAACCTCTTGTACTGTTATGGCATTAGGCTGATTTTGCCAACCATGATAAGCCTTTCCAAAATAAGAGAACTGTATAAAGTACCTCAAGATGTAATGGGTGTTTTAGGGGTTTAAAGATACTTTAATCCCTTTCAAAGCCATTGATGTAAGGCTTTTTTAGCATATTTTTAGCGAAATGACAAAGGTTTTACTTCTATCGGATACCCATGGCTATATGAATGACACCATTTTAAAATATGCCCGTCAAGCCGATGAAATATGGCATGCTGGCGATATTGGAAGTGTTGAAGTAAGCAACACCTTAAAAAAGTTGAAGCCCTTTAGAGCTGTTTATGGTAATATCGATGATAACAAAATGCAAATGGAATACCCCGAAAACAACCGTTTTTTTTGCGAAAAGGTTGATGTTTGGATAACTCATATAGGTGGCTATCCGCCAAAATATAATTCTCGGATACGCGAAGAGATTAAAACGAACCCCCCAAGGCTTTTTATTTGTGGGCATTCCCATATATTAAAAGTGATGCACGACAAAAAGTTAAACGTATTGCATATGAATCCTGGAGCGTGCGGAAAACATGGATTTCACCAAGTTCGCACCATGTTGCGCTTTGTCATTCATAAAGACACAATCAGTGATTTGGAGGTCATTGAACTAGGAAAACGATAACATGAAAAAAATACTTTGGCCTTGTTTTTTAGCAACACTTACCTTCGGTCAGGCACAACTTAATGAAGTTAAAGCAAACAAAACTGAAGTCAGCATTATAGTACTTGGTACAGTTCAAGATGGCGGCAGTCCACATATAGGTTGCGCCAAAGAATGTTGCTCATTGCTCTTTGAAAAGCCCGACCCCACACGCAACGTAGTTTCATTGGGAGTAGTAGATGTAGAATCAAATACCAGCTATTTATTTGAGGCTACACCAGATATTACCACCCAACTGAACCTTCTTCAAAAAATGTCTGGTTCAAACGTCAAAACACCCAATGGTATCTTTTTGACCCATGCCCATATTGGCCACTATACTGGTCTAATGTATTTGGGACGAGAAGCTTTGAATGCGTCAAAATCAATAGTATATGTAATGCCTAGAATGATGGGTTTTTTAGAAAAAAATGGTCCTTGGAGTCAACTATCAAACTTACAGAACATTGAATTGCACCTCATGGCCAATGAGCAAAAAATGGTGTTAACCAAAAATTTAAGTGTTGTTCCGTTTGAAGTGCCCCATCGCGATGAATTTTCTGAGACCGTTGGCTACAAGATTATAGGGCCCAATAAATCGGCTTTGTTCATTCCGGACATTGACAAATGGAATAAATGGGACAAAGATATTGTTGATGAAATCAAAAAGGTAGATTATGCCTTTTTGGACGCCACTTTCTTTGACGGGGCAGAAATCAACAATCGAGACTTGAGCGAAATTCCACACCCCTTTGTTATTGAGAGTTTGGCTTTGTTTAAAAATCTATCTAAACCCCAAAAAGATAAAATACATTTCATTCATTTTAACCACACCAATCCTTTGCTTCAAAATGATAGTCCACAATTACGAGCAATACAGAATAAGAAGTTTCATATTGCTCGTTTTGGTCAGGTATTTAAACTATAACAGCTAAAAACCCCGATAAAATATCGGGGTTTTTCGCACTAATACTACTAAGATGTTAGGTTTAACGCAAACGATCAACAGATTTTACAAGATCTTCATCCTTTTTGATGGCCCTGTTGGCCAAGACCAGAAAAACGATAGAAAATACAGGAATCAGCATCCCAATACCCTACTCAGAAACCGCCGTCTCTCCGGATAAGTTTAGCGATCGGTAAACGAAAAATCCTAGTAAAAAAAGATTCAATAGCATATTCAATCTGTTCACAACAAATTGGTTTTGCCTATTTTTAAACAGCAATATGGCTATTGCCGCCAATATCGCCACCGCATAAAACGCGATTGAAATCATTATTTCATTATTGGCAAAAATAGGTCCTTGTTCCGTTTCAATCCATAGATTAAAAAAAAAGGGCAATACTGCAGCCAGTAACGCAACTATTACAAGATATAACGTTTGTATACGCTGAATCATTGTTTTTTGCATTTAAGAGCACAAAAATACACGTCTTTTGATTAAATAACAGTTCTTGTTGAAAATTATTTCGTATTATTGCATTGTTATTAGTAGCACACTTACCCAGGAATATCTTTTCCAACTGTAACAACCAAATAACAATTTACTTCAAAATTAGATACAAGTTTAACTTATTGATTACTTAATGTTCGAGATTTCAGATCTAAAAGCCAAGAAGCTACCTGAATTACAGGAAATAGCCAAGGAATTAAATATTCCTAAATTTAAAACAACCAAAAAATTGGATTTGGTGTACCAAATTCTTGATGTTCAAGCCTCCAATCCGAAGGTTGTGGCAGAGGTTGCTCCAGCAACCCAAGAAAAGGGCCATCAGCCCAAAAGCAAAACTTCAACCCGCCCCAAGGCCAATAAAAAGGAAGCCTTTAAAAAAAGACCCGATACCGAGGGTAAGGGCAGTGAAGATAAAAGTGATGCTCCCGAAAAACCAAAAAGGGCACAACATAACCAGAATAAAGATCAGCACAAGAACAACGGGCAACACAAAAACCAGAATAGGCGTAATTCTCCTACTCCCCGACCTCAACACGATAAAAAGAACAGCAATTTTGATAAGGATTTAAAAAATCGTTACAAAGAGCCAGAATATGAATTTGACAGTATTATTGAGAGCGAAGGCGTTCTTGATATTATGCAGGACGGTTATGGATTTTTGCGCTCCTCGGATTACAATTACCTGTCATCACCAGATGACATTTATGTTTCGCAATCACAAATTCGCTTATTTGGCCTTAAGACTGGTGATACCG
This sequence comes from Croceitalea sp., assembly GCA_013001145.1. Classification (GTDB taxonomy): domain Bacteria; phylum Bacteroidota; class Bacteroidia; order Flavobacteriales; family Flavobacteriaceae; genus Croceitalea. The sequence continues at coordinate 8,769 of JABDND010000060.1, forward strand.
TATTAGGAAATATTCGCCCTCCCAAAGAAGGTGAAAAGTATTTTCCATTGATCAAAGTGAACAAAATTAATGGTCTTGATCCCCAAGTGGTGCGTGATCGGGTCTCATTTGAACACTTGACACCGCTTTTCCCTAGAGAAAAATTTAATATTGCCGACAGACAAAGTACCATTTCAACACGGATAATGGATTTGTTCTCGCCAATTGGTAAAGGCCAACGTGGCATGATTGTTTCGCAGCCCAAAACCGGTAAGACGATGTTGCTAAAAGACATTGCAAATGCTATCGCGGCTAACCATCCGGAAGTATATCAAATCATATTGTTGATTGATGAGCGCCCTGAAGAGGTTACCGATATGCAGCGTAATGTTCGTGGCGAGGTGGTTGCCTCTACTTTTGACAAAGAAGCGACAGAACATGTTCGTGTCGCAAACATTGTACTTGAAAAGGCAAAAAGATTGGTGGAATGTGGCCATGATGTCGTCATCCTCTTAGACTCGATTACGCGATTGGCACGTGCATACAATACCGTTCAACCCGCATCCGGTAAGGTGCTGAGTGGTGGTGTTGATGCAAATGCACTGCACAAACCAAAACGTTTTTTTGGAGCAGCTCGTAACATCGAAAATGGTGGTTCACTATCAATCATTGCAACGGCTTTGACCGAAACCGGCTCAAAAATGGATGAAGTTATTTTTGAAGAATTCAAAGGTACTGGTAATATGGAATTGCAATTGGATAGAAGAATATCCAACCGAAGAATTTTCCCGGCCATTGACCTTATCAGTTCGTCAACAAGGCGTGATGATTTATTACTTGATGAAAATACGATTCAGCGCATGTGGATCATGAGGAAATATCTTGCGGATATGAACCCTGTAGAAGCCATGGAATTTATGGAACAGCGCATCAAACAAACCAAGAACAACGAAGAGTTTTTGTTGACGATGAATAATTAGCGCAACTTTTTTCTTTAAAAATTAAAAAACCTCAATGATTCAACATTGAGGTTTTTTAATTCTAATACTTATTCTTTTTTGGTTTGACCCGATTTATTTGAAATTACAATAATTTAATAAGGGTATAAAAAAAGCCCTTCTTAGGAAGAGCTTTTAAAATTTAATCAAGGGCTGATTACATTGCTGCCACCTTGCTCATCAATTTGCTTTTCAAATTAGCGGCTTTGTTGGAATGGATGATATTTCGCTTTGCCAATTTATCAATCATACTGACAACAGTGGGCAATAAAGTTTCGGCAGCTTTTTTGTCCTCTTCACCACGCAATTTTTTGATTGCATTGCGCACGGTTTTGTGTTGGTAGCGGTTACGTAAACGCACTGCCTCATTTCTTCTGATTCTCTTTAATGCCGACTTATGATTTGCCATAATTTTTATTTAGTTGCCTGTAGGAAATTTTATTTCCCAATCTCATTAATATTTTACTCTTGTAGCCCGTAGGGGAATCGAACCCCTGTTACCAGGATGAAAACCTGGCGTCCTAACCCCTAGACGAACGGGCCATAAATGAACTTCAATGGCCTATTAAAAACCAATTCTTTTCATTCTTCAAATTTTCATTGAACTCAGTAGCCCGTAGGGGAATCGAACCCCTGTTACCAGGATGAAAACCTGGCGTCCTAACCCCTAGACGAACGGGCCCAAGGTCGCATAAATGCGGATGCAAAAATACAACTATTTTTAACTATTGCAATAGCTGCCAAATATTTTTTGGAATGTACTAGTATGCCTTGGCAAATAGTACTCTTTGACGCGAAGGCTTACCTGTTACCATACACTTCCCACTTTCCTGCTCCGCATCAATAGGAATACATCTTATGGTTGCCTTTGTTTCTTCTTTTATTAAATCTTCGGTGGCATTGGTGCCATCCCAATGTGCAGCGATAAAACCACCTTTGTCTTCCAAAACTTTTTTGAATTCTTCATAACTGTCCACCTGGGTGATGTGTGATTCCCTATGCTTCAATGCCTTTTGAAAAATGGCCTCTTGCATGTCGATCAATAATTTCTCAATTTTTGAGATGACCTCTGCCGCGGCGACTGTTTCTTTTTGAAGAGTGTCTCTCCTTGCGACTTCAAATGTTCCATTGTCTAAATCTCTTTGACCAATGGCCAAACGAACGGGTACTCCTTTTAGTTCATATTCGTTAAATTTAAAACCAGGTTTATGGGTGTCTCGATTATCGTATTTTACGGATATTCCTTTTTCCCTTAATTCCTTCACCAAAGGCTCCACGACTGCAGAAATGGCGTCCAACTGATCTATACCTTTATATATGGGTACTATCACTACTTGTATGGGAGCGAGTTTAGGTGGCAATACCAATCCATTGTCATCGCTATGCGTCATGATCAATGCACCCATTAGGCGTGTAGAAACACCCCATGAAGTAGCCCAAA